>NZ_SJPW01000001.1:1301899-1513054 GCF_007860125.1 Rubripirellula tenax | reverse complement strand
GACGGTCTCCGCGACCCGATCCGTGCATTTTGATTCTCACAAATCACAACATGACGTGCAACCAAAAACTAAAAACCTGTTCCTCCAAAGCCACCCCGAAGCGCAGCGTTGTAAGTCTGATAACCATCCGATGCACCGGAGTCGGGCTTGCGGCCGTTTTCAGATGGAACATCAACACTCCCGACCCGGTGATCGGTAACGTTATCCCAACTAATGCGCGGAGGTGCCGACTGGTCGTGCTTCGTTGCGGTTCGATCGGCAACGCTCGACTGCCGGCGATGCCGACTGACTTTTCCTCAAACGGTTGCGTCGAAATCACCGCCGAACGTGACGTACCGCATCGCCGGAAAATCTCTTGGTCGCGCTGATCGATTTTTTCCGGCGATGCGGAACGTCACGTTCTCCCAGTTGCTGCCAACGTTTCCCCGTTCCCGAAGCTTGTACCTCGTTTGGCATTGGAACGGCTTACTCCGCTGCAGCCTGCCGAAACGCGGACTCTCTCGCCAATGGCTCTATTTGTCTTTTCCCACCGGGCCTCGCCATTGGCGAGAGAGTCCGCGTTTCGGCTCCCTTCGTTCGCCGTGCCCGATCCGCTGACGGTCGGCAACGCTCGAAACTTGCTGACCGACGCAACGCCCGCTATGCTGTGCAACGGTGGTCACAACTGCCCAACGCTGATTCAATGCTCTATCCAATGCAATGGGATAACCACGGCATGCACCGGAGTGGCGGTGGTGCGGTCTTCTCGAAATCACGATTTTCGCCGCCACCCGGTGATGCCAACCGTTCTGCCATAAAGATGATGACACCACGGGCGCCCATCGAGGTTGCGAGACTCATCGCTTCTGGCCGATGGAAAGCAAAACACATCGCCGCATACCGCTCACAGTTCGGTGAAGGTGCTCTACTTGATGTCTTGCTTTGCCCATTTCTTAATGATTGCTCGACGGAAACGCTGACGCATTATGATTGCCAACAACCGGCAGGAGTCTTGCTGCTTGAGCTGATGCCAGAATTTGATCGAGCACTTCAACACACGATCCGTCGATCTTTACCTCTATGGAACGTAAGCGTCGAACAATGGCCTTTCTACCTATGTCGATGCTTTGGAATAGATGCAGTAACAAACGCAATTGCTGAAATCGCCGAAACTGAGAACCTGGACGAGAATGAGCGGTGCGCGATTGAAACACTGCGCTGGCTACTAGGTGGAAAACCGGATATAATACTTGGAACGCAAGTGTCGTGATGATGGCAGAACCAAGCGATGCAACGGAGCGGAAATGGCGTTCCGATTTTTCCCTAAATTCAAGATCACTCGCGCCATTTCCGCCCGCTGATCGCAGGCGTTCCCCGACAGAAGTGACGCATGACTCGTCGCGCAAAGATCGCATTGTCGCTTGTCGCCCTCGCGATTCTCGCAATTATCGCGACGCCAAGCCTGATCTACCACTTTCGCAATTCTCAGCTCGATGCGGCCAAAGCATTGGTTGCGGCCAACGGCGGAACACTTGGTCTCGACTTGGTTGACGGCAACTACATGCTCGATTTACACGGCACCGCTGCTACCGATGAAACGCTTGCTGCAATCTTGCCTACATTGCGACAACTACCGAATGGGTTCACGCTACTTGGTCCGGGAGAATCGCGGCTTTTCTACGTCACATTGATGGACTCGTCGATTTCCGACGACGGAATGCGATCACTATGCACACTTCCCATCTCGTGCTTGTCTATCGACTGCCCGGAATTAACGGATGCGTCGGTGGACTCACTGTCGTCAATCGACGAACCATACGTTATCATCTCTGGTAGCGCCCCGTTTAGTGACGACGCGATTGAGCGGCTACGAAACGCTAAACCAAATACAATGCTTCAACTCTCAACGGAGACGAGCGGGGAACAATGACATGCACGCGAGGACGGGAGTCGCGGTTTTTCGTCTGCTTGCGAGTCTTTCGCCCGTCCCGCGTGATGTCTGACGTTCTGTGCACAATCCATTCACCGTTCCATCATCCTATGATGCGTGACACCAACCCCTACAGTTCGCCGAACAGTCCTGGGCAACCGTCTTGTGCAGTTGTGGCACCAAGACAGACGTTACGTTGGGCGATGATCGGCTTCATTCTCGCAGCGGCGGTGCCCGTCATTTTTGGCATTCGTGGTACGGTGTATCAATGGACCTACTTAGCAAACGTAACGCTGGGACCGAATGAAGCACATTGCGGTAATCCAATTCCATTCATCCTTATCTTCTTTGTTGGACCGATCTGCGGAATCATGGGCGCGGCCGGAGGGGCATTTTGTGCCTCTGTTTTCGACTGCGCGCTTCCACGATATACGGCTCCTCTCTCGAAGGCAGGCACAGAACAATGACATGCACGGGAGCACGGCTTGCGGCTTTGTCTGCAAAGGATAGTCAACTCTCCGTGCCCCGTGATGTCCGCCGTTATCCGACTAAATCCTCCCGGGCCCGTCATCCTCACAGTTGCAAACCACATTGAAGCCTAGGGCCGTACGTTACGCTATGTTTCTGCTTGCGTGCTTGATTGCTGCGATCGCGGCGGTACTTGCATTCCGACCTTCGTCGGTCGACTGGGTTCCGTATTCGACTGCCGCTGTCGCTGAAAACGCATCTAGCAGCAGGCCAACCGCTGTTCTGTACTTCGCCCGATGGACCTTGTCCGCTGATCCCAAAGGCACCCTGGCTTCTGCTGCCATTTCCCGGGCCCTCGCTAGTTCAAGCTTCGTATGCATGTCGGCGGACTTAACTGACAATCCTGGTGATACGTTCCGTCGACTTAAAACCCAGGGTTTCGTTGCACTCCCGGTGCTCGTCCTATACCCTACGGATGGGACGCCAATCGGATTCCATTCCGACGACCCCGAAACTCAAGTCGTTGCTGCCATTGAACGGATCGCCCCATGACGGCGGATAACCAACGGTTGCAACGGAGTGGCGGTGGTCGGCGATTCCGTTTGCTTGCAAGTCTTCACCCGCCACCCGCTGAACCGAACCGTTATCCGACTGGGCGCATGAAGTTGCGCGATCGCAATGCTCGTCTATCGCAATGCTCGCCAATCGCAGTGAGAACCCCGTGCCCGAAGCTTGTACGCCGACTCCGTTCCCGATGATTGGTATGCTCGACCAATCCTCGACGATTGGTGTGCTGGATTCATACCCGTTCATTGTCGCGCTGAATCCATACCCGTTCATTGGTGCGTTGAACTCACTACGTACATCTGCACTCCGAAACTTGCCAGACTGACTGGACTTTGGTACGATCGCACATCCGACGGGTGTCACCCAGGTGCACGGAGTACAGGCTGGCGGCGTCCCGCCGTTGTTTTCTGCTCGCGCAGATCATCGCGGCGACGTTCCGTCGATGTTTTCCGCTCGCGCGGCCCTTGCCCGCTGGCGGTCCGCGTCGTAAACATAATCACGGATAACCATCGGTTGCACCGGAGCGGCGGTGGCCAGCTTTTTCTAAACTTGCAAGCGTTTCGCCGCCGCCCGGTGAACCGCAACGTTCTGTCAATAAGAAAATAGGGAGCGTTCAATGGTCGCTATGGATCCAAATGATCCAGAATCAGTCGAACTGGCAAGTGCAGTCATCCGTCAACACGCGGACATGCTCGGCGCTTCCTTCCGGAACGCGATCTACGTTTCTTGGCTCCGCTTGAAAGACATCGATGCCGTCGAGTCGAGGTATCGAGAATTCGTTGATTCAGCGTTGCGTGACTTTCGTGGTGATCCAGACGAATACATGCTTAGCATTGACATGGGTCGACCGACCAGGAGCGAACAACTGGTTGACGATTCTGGTAGCGACGACACATTAGAAGAACAACAGATTCGTATTGGCGTTTACGTTTTCTGGATCGGACTCGCTCCGCAACGAAGAAACAATGACACGCTTGAATCTGAGATTCGCAACGTCGTGGATCATGCGCTGAAGGCATTGCGAGATGATCCCAACGCTTTCGGTTCAGAGTTTCACTGGACTTCACCCTGAGTTGCAGCAACAATCAAAGACAGAACCATGGCATGAACCGAAGTGGCGGAGTCGTGGTTTTTGAAGTGGTGGATCGTTCGCCGCCACTCGGTTATGCCTACCGTTATCCGTACTGGGATTCCTGACCAGCACATTCCCCGCTGTCAAACTCGCCTCCACCACCTATTGCACTCCGATCGGCTTGCCATGCCCAACCGTCCCCAAGGTGGCCTCCTTCGTCCAATACACAAGCCATCGCTTCTTCGATTCGGAATGCACCTTTTCGCGATTCTGGCTCTGGCGGTCACTGTGACATACTTCGGTGACCATCGCCTCGGTCTTTTTGTGTTCATGGGACTCTTTGGGATCGCACTTGGTTCCCTGCACACACATTCTTGCGCGGCGATGTCGAGTGACGACGACCCGTCGCGATCAAACAGCGGATCTCCAGGAACACCACCCACTTCCCACCCGTGAGCGGGGCAAATTGTGTTAAGATGGGAAGCTTGCGGCAGCGGGCGAATGTTCCTCCACTGCCACCCCGAAGCGCAGCGTTGTAAGTCTGATAACCATGCCGTGCACCGGAGCGGCGTCAACGCGTTTTCTGATGGTTAAACTTACTCTCGCCGCCCGGTGACGGCGGTCGTTCGTCGCGACATGGAAGACCGCCCTGATGCGAAAACGCGTGCTTCGTAACAAGCCGATGGTTTTTGATGGGCAACGATACCTCGCGTCTGTATCCGCTACCTACGACGACGAAGTTGTACACCTGCGAGTGACTATCCGTGCCGACTTCGGTACTCGCTCCTTCGTCGTTATCAAGGGTCTACAAAACTTCGACTACTTTCATCACTACGGCCATTGGACAAACCAAGACTATTCCGAAACGAAAGACACGATCGAGATCACACCTCGTGTGCTTGCAGTACTCATACAGCACGCACGAAATAATGGCTGGTCACCCGAATCCGAAAAAACCAATCGCCACCTTGAACTTACAAACGTTAATGCAAAATCGCTACTTGCAGAATACAATGAACGTCAGAGCGACGGCGGGCCGACTTGAATGGCCCCCGAGCAACGGCAAGCCCTTAGCCCGAAAGCGTGACGAACCATGACATGCACGGGAGGACGGCTTGCGAGGTTTTTGAAGTGGAGAGCCTTTCGTCCGTCCCCCGTGATGTCCGCCGTTCGTCGCGTTGGTGCGAATCCGACATCTGAACAACGAGGAACGCAATGGCAGGACCAACCGGATCTCGAACACGTCGACCGTGGTTACAATTCAGCCTTCGTTTTCTTCTCGTGATCGCGATGGTGACTGCCTCATACTGTGCCGGTTGGGTGTCTCACAGAACATGGAACCGTCGACATCTGGAACAGGCAATTCGAGAAGCTTTCAAGGATTCCGGAAAACCGGCAAGAATTGAACACATTGACGAGGGTGACGTACTTCATACTCATGCAAGCAAAGAAGACGGTGAGAGGGTCCGAAAGATCCTCGAGCAAATCGAATCTGCCGCAGAGCGTTGACGGCGCAGTAGGTCACATGACCAAGTCGATCGATTGCATGTGGTCGATCAACCGCCGAAAAGAGCGACGAACCATGCCATGCAACGGAGCACGGCATCGGATTTTTACAAATGGAAACTCCAACCGCCGTGCCCGCTGATGGCGGTCGTTACCCGAATGAGGTTTGATTGACACGTCACATCGTACTACTCGGCGATTCCATCTTCGACAATGCACTCTATGTGCCGGGTGGCCCGTCCGTAATCGAACATGTCCGTCGGGTCCTGCCGGACGGTGACCGCGCAACGATGGTCGCGTTGGACGGCGCTACGGTCTCCTCGGTGTTTCGACAACTGGACCGAATTCCTGACGATGCAACGCACTTGATTCTTAGCGTCGGTGGCAATGACGCACTCTGGATGGCCGGCAACATCTTCTCACAGGAGACCGCTGATATACGGTCGTCATTGCAACGTATCGCTGAACTGCTAACGGAATTTACAACGGAATACAGGCGACTGGTTTGCGAATTACGCGAACTGAGACTTCCCCTCGCTACCTGTACTGTCTACGATTCCGTACCTGGACTCGATTCTTCGGAAACTGCTGGACTCTGCGTTTTCAACGACACGATCACACGAACCGCTTTCGAGCTTGGCACAACGCTGATTGACTTGCGTACAATATGCAACGAAACTTCGGACTACTCGTCGGTTTCGCCGATTGAACCATCGGCAAGTGGCGGTGGCAAGATCGCGCGAGCGATCACCAATGCGTTGTCCGATGGTCACGATTTCCGGCGTGTTGTCGGGTAACCATGCCGTGCACCGGAGGACGGCGTCGCGCGTTTACAAATGGAAAACGAACTCGCCGTCCCCGGTGACGGCTACCGTTATCCGACTGATGCCGACCTGAAATGGCTGCCACTTGACAACGAATCATCACCCCTACGCTCCACCAAAGACAGCAACGCGGGACGTCGTTGAGACGGCGCGACACGCTTCAAAACTGGTTCTGCACACAGGCCGTGCCTTGGGCGTCGTGTCACTTGCATCTGCCGCAGTCTTCGTTTGCTGGGGCCTGTCGCTTTCTAGTGGCGCTTCCGCATTTGCCCTCGTTATTCTTGGCCTGATCTCCGCTCCATACTTGATGCTATGGCTCGCATGCCGATCTCTTACGACTTGGTCCGGCGTAACTTTGATTGCTCTGACCCTCGCTGGTTTCTGGTATCTCGGTGTCGATGCATTTGGCTACGTCAACAAAGACGCACAGGGTGGTCTCAATCTCGTGTTTGCTCCGGTCTACCAGTTGGGGGCTGGGTTTTGCACAATGTGCCTTGCCGTTACACTCGATTGGACCGAACGAAGAATGATCGGGTTACTGAGTGCTCGGACGCGTTCGGAAGGGTAACCATCGCATGCACCGGAGCGGCGGTGGTCAATTTTCGCGTCTGCTTGCACGTTAATCGCCGCCGCCCGGTGATGCGTACCGTTCTGCCATAACGGTCGCAGAGGATGAGTCGCATGAAAACTGCTGTCGCCGTTTACACGTCGAGTTCTTCGCTTAACGGACGCAAGCTGGCGGATCTCGCATGGGCTGCAGGGATTCAACTTCGATTTATGGCGCTGGGCGGCTACATACCCAGTAACGCCGATGAAATACAGAAGAAATCGCTTTCCACTATCAACGGAGGTGCGATGTTGGTCGTAGGAGCCTTCGATGATGCTGGAGAATCCATGGCCGAATTCGACAGCCTTGTTGAGATTGGTGACAGACTGCCGATTGCTGAAATGCTGAACGGCGTGAAGCTGCCATGGTGCGAATTGTACACGTCTCGCTTCGACTATGAAAAAACGGTCCGGGCCAAACCCAAGGACCAACCCAAGATAGACGGCTCAGTTCCCAAGGCTCACCTTTCGTCAGTCAAGGCCGCCAAGACAAGGTACATAATATACAATCAGTCGCGTAAGAAAAACTGCCAGCAACTTATGACTAGACTCGCGGATTGCATCGCATCGCACACTAATGGAGTTGTTGCGGACTACCAGCGGACGTCGAGGTAGTGGCAGAACCAAGCGGTGAACCGGAGCCGCCGATGACGCGTGTTTTGAAATCAAAGTTTCATGGCGGCGGCCCGGTTACCGCAGTCGTTATCGGACTGACCGCTCAGGTGTTTGGCTTGTTCGCTCGCACTAGCGATTGCAGCAACGCTCGATTGCAAGTTTGTCGTTCGGCTTTTGCGTTAGCGACTCAGCGCTTCGACCGTCTTGATCCATTTTTGTTTTGCAACATCAGTGTGACGCGGGACGCCCTTGTTCTGAAACACCAATCCGAGGTTACGCAATGCCGCGAAACCGACGCACCTCAATCAACCGTCAAACTGCGCCCTGAAGAGACCACACCCTCCCAATTCCAGTGCGGTAGCAAGTGCACCATCGGATCGTCAGTCCATTGGCTTTGGTACAGGTAGAAGCGATCTTTGGGAAAGCCACACAGGTCGACGGCGCCAAAGTAGGAACTGCGTGACGGCCAGTCGGCGTTCCAGTACCCGTTAGTGCTGTTGTCTTTGCCGCCATAGGGCGTCGGTTCACCGAGGTAGTCGAATCCGGTCCAGATGTATTCGCCTAGAACTTCGGGGTGTTTTTCGAGTGCGTCAAATTCGACGTCCGGAGGATAGGCCCATGGTGGGCCGATAATGTCATAGCTGGTCACTTGTTTGGACGGGTGAGTTTGGTACTTGTCGATTGGGAGATGATAGACACCGCGGCTGCTGGTGCATGATGAGGTTTCCGAACCAACCACAGGATTATTCGGTAGGAACTCATCCACCGGTTCGCCATAGGCAAGCGGTTTGTAGTTCATGCCAGCGATGTCAACCTGTGCTGCCATCCCGTGTTTGTAGGGGGCCGGATAGTAGTTGAATCCGCAGGTGGTCGGGCGAGTTGTGTCGATCGACTTGACGTAGTCGTTCAAAATTTTTGCGACACGATTTCCTTTCTCGGCGTTGTTCTGTTCTAGGATTTCATTTCCGATGCTCCACATGAACACCGATGGATGATTGCGATCTCGGCGAACCATGTCCTTGATGTCACGCTCGGCCCACTCGGCAAAGAACTTGTTGTAGCCATTGGGAACTTTGGCGATTTCCCACACATCAAATGCTTCGACTTGAACCAGCAGTCCCATTTCGTCACACAGGTCAAGCAGTTCGTTTGAAGGTGGATTGTGGCTGGTTCGTATCGAGTTGCCTCCCATCTGCTTCATGATCTGTAGCTTTCGCTCGATCGCACGACGGTTGATTGCCGCACCAAGGGGGCCGTTGTCGTGGTGCAAGCAAACACCTTGGATCCGAGTGTGCTTGCCGTTCAAGAAGAAGCCTTCTTTTTTTGTGAACTTCAGCGTACGAATGCCAAATCGAGTGTCGTCACGATCGACCACTTGTCCATCACTACGGACCGTCGTCCGCAGCGTGTAAAGGTACGGATCGTCCAACTGCCATAGGTGCGGGTTGGCCACTTTCAGTTCGCCTTTGGCAGCGGCTTGGTCGGCCGACAGTGTTGCTCCCATCGCAACGACGATCTCGCCCGAGTGATCGAACACTTCGTACATCACTCGTGCGTCGTCGCCGCGTCCTTGGATCAATGTTTCGACAGCTACTGTCGCACGGTCATCTTGAACATTCGGCGTCGTGATAAAGGTTCCCCAGTGAGCCAAGTGCAGCGGGTTTTTGTACTCGAGCCAAACGTTCCGATAGAGCCCTGCGCCGGGATACCAACGCGAGGAAAGGTCTTCTGGTTTTAGCCGGACCGAAATGACGTTTTCTTCGCCGTATCGTAAGTGCTTGCTGATGTCGTACTGGAACTCGATGTATCCGAACGGACGATTGCCCACGAACGTGCCGTTCACCCAAACATGGGCGTTGTACATCGCGCCGTCAAAAGTAATTGCAGCGACTTTCCCCTTTGCGTCTGCGGGCACTTGGAATGTCTTGCGATACCAACCTGTCCCATGAAACGGCAGCCCACCGCAGCGAGCGTTGTACTTCACATCGAACGGACCTTCGATCGCCCAATCGTGCGGCAAGTTCAGCGACCGCCACGCCGAGTCGTCAAAATCAACTGCCTCGGCACCTTCTGCTTCGCCGTTATGGAACGTCCAGTCGGCGTTGAATGATGTTTTTTCGCCGACGCTTTCAGTCATCGACTTTGCAGCATCACCGCGGACCGATCCGCCGGCGAACATACCAATTGCCACGACAGAAGCCAAAGCAATGGTGCGGAAGGGGTGGATTTGACTTTTCATAGAGATCGCTTTCAAACTTCGTTTCGAGACTGCACTTCGATTGTTAGTCACGTTCCTGCGTTTCGGAGCATGAACACGTTTAACGTTTTGAGTTCGCCGTAATGTTGACGTTGGCCATTTGCGGACAACGAAATCATGTGGACGGTGGAACCATGGTATTGCCAGGTCACGTCGTTCTCAACAAACCGAGTGTTTCGACAAACGCTGCGGCCGAAACACTTGGTCACCCAATTGCAATTCTGCATGGAACGCTTTGGGTGAATGGGATTCGACGCAATGGAATTCGACAGTGGGTTGTCCAAAGCGGGAATCGATCCCTGCACGACAATTGAATTTGGCGAGCTAAAGTAATCGCACGGGGTAGGCGAAACTGGAACAATTATTCCGAAAGATTTTCTGAATCACACAGAAAACCCGGAATGTCGTTGGTTATCCAGTCTTCGAGACGTCGTCCGGAGCCGGTCCCTGGGCACCCGCATGCTAGTTGGGTGGACCGTCGGACGTTAGCGTTAGAGACTAAAGTAGAGTGCTAACGATGCTCGCCGAGGCTGACAAAATGGTCGATGGATTGCCGGGTCGCTTGTTTTAGCGGCGTATGGGGAGCTTGGGGAAAGGCTTCAAGAAACGGCTGGAAGTCGACATCACAGATGAACGGTACTTCTTTATCGCCAACGGAAATTTGGGGATCGCTGGCCAGCCCAAGTTCAATCGCCGCACACCGCATCGCTTCGACCAGGGTGTCGGAGTCAACGGTATGGCTAGGCAGCGTGAAAGCCTGGTAGCCATCGAATGGCTGCACCATGCACTGAGCAATGGCGGCCCCAACATCGGGCGCGTACAGGTAGTCTTGTCGATTGTGGTACGGAATCTCGTAGGGAAGCCCTGCGGCAACGTGTTTCATCGCAGTGGTTGGTGTTGCAGTAAGACCAAGATCGCGGCCCGGACCAGACAATGCTCCTGGACGTACGCTGATCGTGGGGACTCTGGTTTCCTCGTAAAACAGTCGCGAGATATGCTCGCCCGCTAGCTTCCACGTCCCGTAGACATTGACCGGATTTGGTTCCGCGTGCATCGGCACGCCACCGGCCGCGTAGGCGGACCGCCGTCCATAGACCGCCATTGAACTCGCAAACACGAATCGTTTTAAGTCGCGTCCACTTACCTTCATCGCTTCGATCAAGCGCTGCGTGCCGGCCAAGTTGACTTGCAAGCCGAGATCGCGATGCTCATTGCAATCCGGTGTTTCCAAGCCCGCCAAATGCAGGACATGAGTGACATCGTATTGGACCAGTGTGGCGTGCAGTCGCGGGCGATCGACCACATCAACCTGAGCGAACTTCAATCGAGAAGAGACGGCCTCGCCAAAGACCTCGCGTTTTCGTTCGCGACTGATGCGGCGACTTCCGACGACAACGTCGCAGACACTATTACTGATCAGCCATTTTGCCGTTTCCGCGCCGACGCACCCGAATCCGCCCGTGATGAAAACGGTAGCCGTCGCTCGGGAATCGTCGATCATTGGCGTATCACCTTCGTGCCCATCGTTTTACATCAGGACGTTCTTCGCCGTCGCTATTGAAATCTGGTTACGAAACCGAACACTTGCATCGTTGTTTGGTTCGGTCTGGAATGCGACGTCGAACGCACCATATCAATGCCAGTCCGGTGATCGCGAAGAAGCTCGTCGTTGACGGTTCGGGTACGGCCGTCACGGAAAGGTTGAACGTCGTGTTCGCCAAGGCGATCGGTACGGGCAGTCTCGTCTGGGGATCGATTTGGTCCGTGTTGAAGCCGGGTGTGCTTGGATCTAGCGTGATGACGTAGTCACCAATCGCAAGCGCGGACGCGTCGATCGTTAATTCGAACCAACGCTGTGGGGTAACGCCGAGGGCCTGGACATTCGTAAGTTCTTGATCAACGAAAACTTCGGTGTCGCCTTCAAACGGGAATACGAAGAGTGACGATGTGCTCAGGTTCGTGTCGGCATAGAAGCCGCGATCTTCCGACGAGGTCGTGCCGATATCACTCGCAGTCACCAGGGTTGCTGAAGGAAACAGGAATCCGATTTCGATACCAAGCACTCGGTCGGCCGCGTTGCTACTGACGAAAAAATTCAGCTTTTGGTTCGCCGCTTGCCGGATCGACGATTCCGCGGCACCCGCGGAATCGAAGGCGATGATAACGTCGGCATCCGACCGAGTTTGTATGGCAAGCAGCAACAGCAGGGCGATCAAGCTAAGTCGAAAGTTCTTCATTTCATTCATACAGTCAAAGGCAACTGAAATTGGTTACTTTAAAGGGCCAATTCGTCAATTTCGGCGGTCAACTTCGCAAAGAACGCATCAACCGCGTCAAGGGAGTGGATCGATTCTTGTCGAAATTCTTGGACCCTCGCGGTGACGTCGCGTCTGACTTCGCTCGCTTGTCGCAAATCAACTCGTCGCAAAGCGATTAACTGAAGTCGCACTTTTCGATAGCCCATCGATATCGCTCGCCTGTGCTCACGCGCGGTCGGCAAGGTTGCTTCCGCCATGGTCGAAGTTAATGGAACCGTCGGCGTGAAGGGCGCCGTTGGTGCGACTGGGGTCACGTTGGCAATCACTTCCTGAGCCGGATTCGGTGCAGATAGTACTAAACCACTTTGCTGGGGCGGAGCAACCGAAAGCGGCTGTGGCCCGGTGATCATCAACAGCCCCTGGATCGCCTGACTACTTCGTACGATGAATGTGTCAAGCGAATTCACTCGTCCGTCGCGGTTGAGATCGTGAGGATTTTCGATTCCCGCCGATCCCGGAGCGGTCGATTGGTTTCCGCGAATCACCAACGTGTCGGTCGACGTGACTCGCACTTGGCTGCCTGTCGCCGCACCGGTGACTTCGCCGACTTGATTGCCTAGATAGAACACGTCGTCGGTCGCCAATCCCGCGCCGCCTGACGCCCGCACGGTGACTTGCAGCCACTGGTTCAGGATCGCCTGGTTTGGCCAACTGATGACAACTCGTGTCGAGCCACTGGTTCCGCCACCGACGGTGGTGTCGATGGAAATTGGGGCCGGGGCGTCGGTCCACTGCGTCAGGTCTTGCGAGTTTCCAACTTTGAAGGTGAAGTCGCTAGCGGTCAGGGCAGTTGCCGCCGAGTCTTCAATATCAATAACGACTCGGTTCAGGCCGTTGACGTAGTTGGTGAAATTGGCGGACGTAGCTGGTTGGCCGGGTAGCAAGCCGACAATGTTGTCAGCCGGTGTCGATGCTCCATACCCGGCAGAGGCGTTTGCATAGGCAACACTACGTTTGACAACTTGCGGCGTGGTCACAACCAACGATGCCGTCGCAATCGTCGATTCGTTCGGCGTTCCATTGTCAGTAACTCGCAGCGCAATCGTTCGAGGTCCCGAACCGGTAAACGTTTGCGAAGGCGTTAGACCAGTTACGTCGGCGTCAAAGGTGACGCCGTCATAGTCCAGGTCCCACGCGTACGTGAGCGTTTGGTCGGCGTCATAGTCGCTGGCCGATCCGGTCAACTGGATCGTTGCACCCGAGGCAACCACATAAGGGCCACCGGCGGACGCGAGCGGTTTGTCATTTTCATCGATTCCAGGTGTTCCGCCGACGACGTAACTGGGCCGCCAATTGGTCCCGAAATCGTAGTCGCCGGATGTGCTGAGCACCGTTAGCGACGGCCCATCACCGTCGGTTGGGGAGTGCCAGTCGCCGCCCTTGTCGTCGTAAGTGAACGATTGGATGCTCGAGTCATCTGCGGCCAAAATCGTTAGCGTTTCGCCGCCGTTGCTGAGGCTGCCGCTGTACTGTCCCGCAACCGGAAGCGATGTGCCATAGAACGCTTCGAAGAGGTTTTGATCGACCACCACCAACGCGATTTCGCCGGGGCCGAGTTGGCTGATCGATCCATCATCAAAATTGAACGTGATTCCGTCGGTGAAGCGTACACCGGCGAGCGAAATGGGTTCCGAGCTGATGTTTTTCAGCTCGATAAATTCCCGGTCGCCCTCGTCGGCCGGGTTGTAGTGAACCTCGGTGACTCGCAAGTTCGACGCGGAAGCTGCAGCAACCGGAATGAAGAACGAAGCCTGTTCCGCAGCCGACCATGTCCCGTCGGCCGCAAGCGACCGTGCGATCAATTCGATCGGACCACTAACCGTGATTGGTGCCGGCGCCGAAGTGCTGGTGATCAATTCAGCATCGAACGTCGTATCGCTACTGGTTGCTGAAATCTGGTGCAGCTCTGCCGCGATTAAGTTAGCTCCGTCGCGCAGCAGCGAGGGATCGATCGGGAACTCGTACCAAGTGGTCTCGTCGGTGCCTCCGACCACGGAACTAGCAGGCGTCGTCGACGTCAACGTTCCCGTCGGCAGGTTATCGCGAACGACTTCGACGCCGTTGATGTAAATCGCAACACCGTCGTCGCGTCGCACGCGGATGGTCGCACCGGTGGGTGACCCGCTGCTGAGATCCAGGTTGAAGGAACGGCGGAAGTAGGTGGTGATGAATTTGTTGTTTGAATCGGGGCCGTACGAGATTGGGGTCGCGGTCGCCGAGTTGCCGTAACCAAATTCCGAATTGCCGGTGTTCCAAAGCGAATCATTGAAGCCACCGTCGTCGGATGTCCATGCGCCGGTGGGCTCAGTCCCGTCGTCGAGGAACCGCCAAGTCTGCCCCGATGCAACGACCGTTTCTTGGACGAGCTGCGGATCGTAGACTTGCGCGGACGGATGAATGCCGCCACCGAACAGTCTTGGGTCGGTGCCGTCGGTCATGTAGTAAACCAATTCGCCGGTTGACTGAAAACCAACCAAACTCGCAGGCGGCACTTCACCGCCATGTTGTCGCTGGCCATTGGCCAAGAACTGTGGCGCATCGACCGAGGGAAGCAGTGGCGCCGAGACGACGACGTTGTAGTCACCCGCACCGTCTTTTAGCACCAGCGTTGTGTTGCGGAACTGATCCAGCACAATCGACTCGCGAGCCGGCAGGTAGTTGTCGCGCAGGTCGGCAATCGCGTTGAGGAAATCAGCTTGCGTTCGCGGCGAGTTGTCCCCGCGTTTCGCATCGCCCCAACGAGCCGATTCTGCAATCACCGCGGTCGTGATTTTTGCTGCCTCGTCATCCAGTCTTGCAATCATCGATGAAACACTTAGCGGCCCATCGTTAAAGAACGCCGATTGGATCGCGTCGGCGAATCGAATCCGGTATTCATCGTTGGCCATCAATTGTTGATGCAACCACTGCGGATTGAACCAATCGACGCCGACTTCGAAATTGGCGTCGTTGTAGGGGCCATTTCGGTCCTGGTTGACGTTTCGCATCGTGTGCTCGGCGTCATGCTGGAAAAACCGAAACCCCTCGCGCCCCGTACGGTCGCGAACTGCAAAATAGTTGTTGGGACGATTGTTGCCCAAGAAGTTCGAAATGGGTGCGTCTAAGTTGCCACCTCGAAGCGTTTCCATCATGTAAACGATCAGGTTGTCGACGTCCAACAAAACCGGAAAGTTCGGGTTGTCGCTGCCATCAGGATTCTTACCTTGCGCTTGAAGATAGGCAGCGTCTTCAACGAACGCAGGCGTGACTCCATCGGTGGCACGCGCGTAAGCTTGTTCCCATAGCTGGGTGTAAGCGTCAAAGTTGCCGTCGGTTGCGATGTTTCGATAATCACCGCGTTCGGGCTTCAGCACGTCATAGTCGGCGACGTTACCACCAAAGTAGGCGGCTGCATAATTGGCGTCGGCCCGCTCTTGAGTCTGGTAGATGCCCCAGTACTGGCCGTCGAGATAGAGGTGGACCCATGTGCTTCGCGTATAGGGTTGACCTAGATCACGCTGCGCATAGCGGGCCAGCACTTCCGCAACGAAATTGTTCGTCGCATTTCCAGCAGAGCTCCATGAATAGTTCTGGGGCGTTCGCAAATCGAGCTTGTCAAATTCCGAAACGCCGGCATCGCCATGGACCGGATAGTTCAAGGTCGAGTCGCCGTAGGATCCTCGAAAGAACAATTTCAAGGCATGCTTGGGATTGAAATCGCCGCGGCTATAGCCACCGCGAATCCGCAAGCCCGCGTTGACTTGGAACCCCGGTGTGCCGTCCGGATTAATCCATTCGGCTGATGCCGGCCGTTCCCAGTCGCGACCGTCTTGCACGGCGTTGGAGTAGATGCCGAATTCTTCATCAAATAGATTCGCCAACTCGGTCGTCAGCGAAATGGTTGGCAAGGACAGCAATGCGTCCTTCACTGCTTGTTCGCCTTCGAACGCAATCACATCGGGATCGATACCGTAGTCGACGAAGTTGGTGCCCCAGGTCGTCGGCCATCCAACCGGCGCAGCACCATCGTTGGACTGAGTCAGGACGTCGTCTAGGTACAAGTACGTCCGCGTGATGCTAGGCAGCGAAACGTAGTCGGGCAGGAACGCCGCGGCACGTAGATTCGTCGTCGCGCTAACCGTAATGGGCCCCGTATAAACGGTGCCGTTACTGCTGGTCGGTTCGCTGCCGTCGGTCGTGTATCGGATTGTTGCACCGGAGGTCGGTGACGTTAGTGTGATCGTTTGCGCGGTCGTGTAAAAACCCGCTGGTACGTCCGCGACGACCCGTTCGACAATGCCCGAGACCGGATCCTGATTGACCTCGCCGGGGGTTACCGTGGCAAAGTAAGTTGGCGACTCGGTGGAAAGCTTGCTGGCAACCAATTCGGGTGCGATCAAGAAACTGCTGTTGGACGCTGACGCGTTCAGCCCCTGGATCGCTAGCACATTGTTTCCATTGACCAACGAGGCGATGGCAGTCGTGTCCAGCAGGATCGATTCGGCGTTGACCGTTTCGGCAAAGTCGCGTGTCGTCGTCGCTGCGGAATGGAACGTGAGCGACGTTGGTGCGTTTCGGCGGGCGACTTCGACGCCGTTGATCCAAGCCACAAATCCGTCGTCGTACTGCATTTTCAACAGCAACGTTTCGACATCTGTAACATCGGTGACAGTGAACGGGACCCGCGTGTACGCCGATGGGTTGATCCCAGACATTGACGCTGAAACGTCGGTCGCAACAAACGGATTTTGGCCGGCCACGTAAGGTTGCAGCGCCGTTAGCCCGCCAGAGGCTGTGTCGCCGACCAACGCAAAATTGGCGTTGAACGTTGAATGGGTGCCTTGCGCCGCAAAGAACTCTGCCGACGCGCCGCCCGCACCCTCAAACGTGACTAGCCTGACCTCATAACGGCCGGCCGCCGGCAAGTTGAACGTGCTGATTGTGTCTTTGGCGCCGCGTGTGCCTTCGAATGACGACGAGAAAGTCTGTCCATTGCCAGTTAACGTTAATCCAAATCCGTCGTCGCTGTTGACGCCAAATGACCACTCGCCAGCGCTCGGGACGACGATCGACGCGGTGGCTTCGATAACGAAATAGTTGACGTCGTCACCAATCGACTGATTGGGGAACGGGTTGTCGTTGTCAAATTGACCGTTTGCGCCGGTGCCTAAGAAATTGATCGTGTTAGTGTTTTCGTTCAGATCTAGCAACTGGTAGGCTGGTGTCGCGAGCACCAGTTCGGCATCCGTCAGGGTTGAGATGCTGCCATCGAAAGTTCCCGACGATTTTGCTTTTACATAACGAACATCGAAACCTGGTTGCTCGATTCCAAAACCGATCCCAGTGGGCCCAGCAGTCCAGGATGCGTCGTCGAACGACGTCGTCTTCCAACTGTCACCGAGCGATGCGTTTGCCGGCACGAAAGTCGTCGAACCATCACCGACTTCGACCAGGTCATCAACGTCAAATTCGACACCGAAGGAAACGTTAGTTGTTTGCGCCGGGTACTGCGGCGCGAACTCGCTAACAATCGTTCCGTCAGGCTGGACCAAGGCAAGGTAGTCGCCGCCGGAACTAAGTTTGAAATTGGTATGCAGTTGTTCGCCCGAAACCGCGCGGTCTTTGTCCGATGCGAACACGACCAAGAAATCGTTTGCGGCAAGGGTGACCGATGGGAATGTCCACTCGCTCAGATTCAGCGGATCATCGGTCAATCGCCAACCCGACAGATCGACGCTCGATTGGGTCGGGTTGTGGATTTCGATCCAATCGCTCGAGTCGCCATCGATGTCGTCCAGCCCACCCGAATTTGATGCCAGAAACTCGCTGATAATCGGAGTCGCCGCCATCACCACGCGAGGCTCTAGTCGTTCGGCGATTAGTTTACGAGCGACGCGTCGACGGCGGGGAACTCTCTTGGTTCTGGTCTGCAAAGATGGCTTCAAAGTTCACGCTCGTACTGGATCGAGATAGATGAGATGAGTCGTCAACGACGGAAGGCTGACTCGTTTGGCGCTGAACAAACGCCCAAGAGGTTACTAGACTAAACGCCGTGCGTTTCCGAAACAACGCATCGATGGCGAATTATCTGCCGTTACGCGTGGGGAGCGTCTTATGACGGGCATGTCGTTATTCGCTGAGTGTAGGACTGGCGAGCGGTGTTCCTGGAAATACTAGTCGGGCAGTATTTTGAGCTAAGGCTAAATCACCGCTATTCGGAATCAAATTGGATGGCTTGCGTCGCCAAGATTGCATCGCACTGGATGGATATCTCTTTCAGGTCCTGGCTAGTTACGCCTGGGATGCTGCACTGGATGGTTTCGCCAGGCAACAGACCGCGCAGTGAAGTTGTCGATCTTTTCTCGCCTGCCGCAAAGAACGCGTCGCGGTAAAGCGGTGCTACGCCGTCGTTGGTGACACGCAGCGTCAACTCGCTGCCCTTGACTTGGGCCGATGCAACACGAAACCGATATCCAGTCGCCATGCTTGCCGACTTGATGCGATCGGCGGGTTGGAATCGTGGCTGGTCGTTCCCAATCATGTAGCTGATGTGGAACTGTTTGGCGGCGTCTTCAAAGGAAACGCCGTTGGGACCATCGGGGCCGAGTGCTTTCTTTTGATCCTTGTTGTTGTAGTAACTGAATTCGCCACCACCGGGTTGGCGCTTCCAGCGTTCGAAAGAACGCGGCTTCGTTGAAGCGCGGTCCCGAACCTCATCCATGAACGTGGACATTGACTTTCCGCGTTCGAAAGAACGCGGCTTCGTTGAAGCTCCAGGGTATAGACCACACATTACGCTTGGTTATGCTTTCCGCGTTCGAAAGAACGCGGCTTCGTTGAAGCGCCGCGTTTGCCGACGAGTATCAACGGAAAGACAAGCCTTTCCGCGTTCGAAAGAACGCGGCTTCGTTGAAGCGATCGTCGGTGGATGTGGGCAGGTGGATACATCGCAGCTTTCCGCGTTCGAAAGAACGCGGCTTCGTTGAAGCACCACGAACCTAGCCAAGCCACTCTCAAGAATCTGGCTTTCCGCGTTCGAAAGAACGCGGCTTCGTTGAAGCCCGTACAACGCGGCCTTGTCCAATATCGCAGACCAGTGCTTTCCGCGTTCGAAAGAACGCGGCTTCGTTGAAGCTCGGTAGTCATGATTCCATCCGACCACGCCACCATCCTTTCCGCGTTCGAAAGAACGCGGCTTCGTTGAAGCTCTTTGATTTGGGTGACCTGTGTGCCGATTGCCGACTTTCCGCGTTCGAAAGAACGCGGCTTCGTTGAAGCAGCGGTCAAGCCGAGTCGGGGAACGTGCGAGTCGTCCTTTCCGCGTTCGAAAGAACGCGGCTTCGTTGAAGCGAATTCAGTTATCTTTGCCATCACATAATCCACCATAGCTTTCCGCGTTCGAAAGAACGCGGCTTCGTTGAAGCTCGAACAATCGGTCGGTTCGTTCGCGCTTACCGCTTCTTTCCGCGTTCGAAAGGATGCGGCTTCGTTGTCAGGAGGATCTCCGCGAACGGCGTTGAGTGCGGGCGATTGTACGGGCTAAGGTCGCCGTGCCGCATTCTGGTTTACACGGCCTGTGCGTGAGATTCGAACTTGGTCGACTATGAGTCGATCACCGTGCACGTGGATGTGGCGGTGGCGATGCGTTTGCCTCGCTCGTTCGTGATCTCGCAATCGACGAAGCCGATTCTTAGGCCTCGCTCGACCACGCGTGCCTTCGCCACAATCATGCCTTCTTTGACCGGGCGGATGAAGTTGATCTTCATCTCGATCGTTGAAAAGTCTTGGCGGTCCATCAAGGTTCGGCCGAACGCGATGCCCATTGCCGCGTCGGCAAGTGCCGCGATCAAGCCACCGTGGACTCGCTGCATCGGGTTGTGATGGTGCGCGCCGCAGCGGATTTGGACGGTCGCCGATCCCAGTTCGTCGGTCGAGTCCGGGTCGGCCGGCAACACGTCGAAACCCACCAGCCTTGATATCGGGGCATCAGAAAAACGATTGGAAGGTTGGGGCAATCAATTATCTCGCTACACGGTTCGGCTACCAAGTGAACTAGTAGACGTACTGTAATCCGAGATGAACACCCTGGACATAGAACGTGTCAAAGCTAAGTCCCGCCGATGGGTTGGAGCCTCCGACCAGCGGGTCCGACAGGTTGGATGCAAGGTTCGGATCCAGCGCCCCGGAAACGCGGAGGGCGTCGGTCATGGCGATGATGTGGTATCCGAGCGTCACGTCGAAGTGGGGGAATCGATGCCACCCCAACGACAGGTCCAGTTCGGGCACCCATCCGAACGTGTGGTCGGTTTGGGTACCGGCGTTGGTGCTGCGGACGAGCAGACCGTTGGGATCATTAAAGACATCGGCCCCGCTTTGCGTGACCGTGGAACCACTTCGTTTCGCAGTCCGACGCAACGAACCGAAGCCTACTTTGGTCAGCGTACGGAACGACCAACATCCTTCGCGATAGTTGCTGGCGATACCAAGTTGTCCGCCGTGGAAATCATTGATCGCATCGATCGAATCGCCGATCGAAATGACCGAACCGGCTGGCCCGAATGATCCGTCGAGTGACAGCGAGGTACTGGACACATTCAAGTCTTCATTCATCCGCATGTACTGGTATCCGTAAAGCAAATCAACGGTACCTCCATAATTGCCGTACCAAAATTGTCGTACGGAGATGTCGCCACCATAGACATTGCTTGACCCGGCGACGTGAACCGAACCCGACGCTGCCGTTGGAAACGCGACCACGATGGTGCTGGGTTCGCTAGGTGTGACGGCGGAATTGTTGAATGGTCGGGCTAAGACACTGTTGCGATTCTGGTCGCTGTCAAAACCGAACGAATCTTCCGATGCCGCCCATCCACGCAACACCAAGCTGCGACATTGCGAATCGTCCAACCATGTGCCCAGTGTGACCAAACCACCAAAGGATGCATCGGTGTATTCTTTATCGCCACCTGCCAAGATGCTTGTCGTCGCCTGATCCAATCGACCGGCGGTGGCAAGGTCGGTCGAGGGGCCTGTTGTGATCAAGGCGGGCAAGCGGTCGCCGTTTCGAAACATCATTCGTAATTCGATTCCGCCGAACCACTGATCGCGTGAAAAGCAGATCGATCCGTTAGAGCAACCGCCGCAGCCCATCGAGTCACAACCGCTGGCGCCGCAACCACCGTCACAGCCTCGGTCGCATCCACCGCCGCAGTTGCCATCGCAACCTCCGTCGTAGTGCATCGGGGATGGAAAGTCGCCGAAGTCGCTGCTTTCTTCATAGAAGGCGGGCGTGTCGTGATGGACGGCACCCGATCCGATGATGTTGGTGTGCGGTGCCACCAGCACTACTTCTTCGTGCCCGACGGTTTGCAGTGCCGAAGGAGGCTCGCTTTGCTGCGACTCGGCTTCCTTTGTTGCAAACGTTTGCTCAGCCCCGTTGTCGCGGCGCGACGGTATTTCTTCGACGGCCACCGATTCCAGTTTCGGCGGCTGATAGACGCCTCGATCAGGACTCTTGCCGCGGACTTGTCCGGATGCTGATGGAGCCCCGGCGATGGCGATCGCCGCCGCGCAAGCGAGGGCCAGCGAAATGCGTGGTGAGTTGGCAAAACGGTTTGGAGTTCGATCCATCGTTGATTCTTCCGGCAATCGAAATTTCATCATCGACCGCGGCGAGCGCACCACGGCTGTAGTGACTACTTCGACCGTGGCGGATGTGCCGGTTGAGGGTTTTTGGCAAGCTTTGTCGGTTAAGCGTTGTTTGCCGCCGAATTCAGGTCGGGATTCGCCCTATCGAACCCGCCCATCTTCGGACACTTGCCAGTATTGACGCGTTTCGACATCGACGGCGGTCAGCCACCCGCCGCCATAGCAATACGTGTCGATACAAAGGAGATGGCCCACGTCCAGGACTTCGCCGTCACGGTTGGCCGTGTGCCCGACGATTGCGGTTTTCCCGTTTAGATGGGGTGCCGGCAGCCCTTCGGTCAACGAATACCACCGCAGCATATCGGGCGTTTGTTGGTCGAGCGGTTCGTCGGGATCGTAGGCCGCGTGGGTGAAAAAGAAGTTGCCGTGTTCGAAGTAATCACCGAGCGAATCGAAAAACGCTTCATGATCGTCGGACAAGAAGTCCAAATTGCCGTCAAATCCGTAGCTGTCCAGCGTTTCGACACCGCCGTGGCGAAGCCAGCTATGGTGCGGTTCGCCGTGTCGAATCACCGAAAGCATCATTTCTTCGTGATTGCCAAGCAGACTAACGAGGCGCGTTTGTTTGCCCAATTGGACGAGGACGTCGATGACGCCTCGTGAATCCGGCCCACGATCCACGTAATCGCCGAGCGTGACGACGATGTCTTCAGGCGTCGGCGCGATCAGTTCCAGCAATTTTTCAAGTGCGACGCGACATCCGTGAATGTCACCAATCGCGAGCAAACGCCCGGGCAATTTGTGTTCTCCAAGAAGAAAAGAAGCTGAAAACGTGATCAAACGAACGACCGCGTCGTCTCTTCACAGAAACGGCGTGGTGTTTGATTGTACACGGTTTTGACATTCGCCCTTGACCGTCGAATCGGGTACAAAGCGGTCAGGTCTGCGTTTAATAGAGTACGCATAGGGAAACTATCACCCTTTACGTTGAAAGTTTGTGCAGCTTGGGTGAAACTGTCTAGACCGCTTGAATTGCCTCGGCCCCGTCGCACCCCCCGTTAATCGGGTGCATTTTTGGAGAGTCTGCCTTGTCGATGACCACCAACCCGCCCGAGGACTCGAACCCGCAACACGGCGTCACGGACTCTCGCGGTTCAGCGCCGTCGAGTCCAGCAACGTCGCATCCGACGGATCATTCATCCGTGGGTTCGTTGCCGTCCAACGTTTCGGCGATGGGCGAGGACTTGGATCCTTGGTCCGAGGATGATTTGGAAGACGAGGCGTTTTTAGAAAACAGCGAAACTGTCGCCATGATCGGCAGCATGTTGGTCCACCTGATCATCATCCTGTCGCTGGCGATGATGCCGCTGCGGATGACCGAAGACGAAGAAGCTGTTGTGATCGTGTCGAAGCCGCCGGCCGTGACGCTTGAGAAAGTCGACATGATCGACGAAGTCACCTACAGCGACATGCCCCAGCTCCGCGTCGGTGCGAACAGTTTGGCGGAAGCCGATATGGCCGAAGCATCCGCCGAGATCTTTGCAGAGATTTCAGAGATCCCCAGTCCCGTCGAATTGGAGCAGTCGGATCGCGGTGAATTTTTGCTCAACGAAATGTTCACCCAAGCCGTCGCGCCGTTGGACAAGTTAGAAAACCAAAAAGGTAAAGTCGGACAAGGTGCCGAGGGCGCCGTCGGTGCAGTCGATCGAATCACGTTCGAGTTGTTGCAATCGATGGAAGAACGCCCGACGTTGATCGTTTGGCTGTTCGATCAAAGCGGTTCTCTGCATCGCCAACGCCGCGAGATCCGTGACCGCTTCGATCGCATCTATACCGAATTGGGAATCGCCGAAAAGAGCGAATCCAAGGCGTTCCGACGCAACGACAAAGACATCCCGCTTTTGACGTCGGTCATCGGATTCGGTAAGGAAGTGAAACTGTACACCGAAGAGCCGACGGACGATTTGGACAAGATCAAGGACATCATCGACAACATTTCGATCGATTCGTCCGGTGAAGAAAAGGTGTTCTCGGCGATCACATCGGCGGCCAATGAATACCGTTCGCTGCGTCGCAGCGTCGGTGCCGCCGGGCCTCAGCGGAACGTCCTCTTCATCGTCGTCACCGACGAGAAGGGCGACGATGACAACTTGCTTGAACCGTCGATCGATGCGTGTCGCAAATGGGGCATTCCGGTTTATGTGATTGGTGTTCCCGCGCCGTTCGGCCGCCAACACACATTGGTAAAGTATGTCGACCCTGATCCCAAGTACGACCAGTCACCTCAATGGGCAGAAGTCGACCAGGGCCCCGAAACGTACTTGCCCGAACGAGTTCAAGTCGGCTTTACCGGCAACTTTGAACAAGAGCCCGTCATTGACAGCGGATTCGGTCCCTACGCGTTGACGCGGCTTTGCTACGAGACCGGCGGTATCTATTTTACCGTTCACCCGAACCGAAACGTAAACCGCGAAGTCCGTCGCGGCGAAGTCGATGCGTTCGCGTCGGACTTGAAGTACTTCTTTGATCCGTTGGCGATGTCGCGTTACCGTCCCGACTACCTTTCACAATCGGATTACGTTTCAAAGGTGAAGGCCAGCCCGCTACGCCAATCCCTGGTTCAAGCCGCCCAGTTGAAGCCCGCGACGGGTCTAAGTCGCCCGCGAACCAAGTTCGTTCGCATCAACGAAGCTCAATTGGCCGGTGATCTTAGCGATGCCCAACAAGCCGCCGCCGTGCTTGAAAATCCGTTGGCGCGGATGGCGCAAACGTTAGAGCCGGGAATGAAGTACCGAGAAAAAGAGGACAGCCCCCGATGGCGCGCCGGTTTTGATTTGGCGATGGGGCGGGTGCTAGCCCAAAAGGTGCGCACCGAAACGTACAACGCGATGCTGGCGCGAGCCAAGTTAGGAATGGCGTTCAAAGAAGCTAAGAACAACACGTGGATTCTGCAGCCCAGCGAAGAAATATCGGTGGGCAGCAAATGGAAGAACGAATCCGATTCCGCAAGACAGCTTTTAACGGACGTTGTGAAGGATCACCCGGGGACCCCGTGGGCTTTGTTAGCTAAAGAAGAACTGGAAGTTCCGATCGGTTGGACTTGGAAAGAAGAGTTCACTGACTTGGCACCGAAGAAGGAGAGGGGGCCCGGCAACAACAATAATAACAATAACGTGCCTAAAGACGACAAAGCGAAGATGATCAAGAAGGCACCCAAACGCCCGGTTCCCAAGTTGTAAAGTTGGTCGCCGCGCACTTTTTGTCCGGCGCGGGATGTCGACGGACCACGATCGCGTCGACAGCGGGTATAACGGTGGATTGCTTTTGTTCCACGTTGCCCTGACTTGAGTATCACTGTCGGTATGGAAAACTCTGATTCGGCGTCGATGCGAAATCGACGCTACAACATCCGTCTCGGCCTTTATCTTTTTGCGATCTATACCGCGTTGTACGTCGGCTTTGTGCTGATCAACGCGTTCGCGCCCGATGTGATGGATACCATCGTGTTGGCCGGATTGAATCTGGCAATCGTTTATGGATTCAGCTTGATCATTGCGGCGTTGGTGATGGCACTGATTTACGGTGCGATGTGCCGCAGCGAGGGAAGCAGCACCGAAAATGGCGATTCCGCAAACGAAGGAGCCGCCAAGTGATTTACGAACCTTCGGTCATGGCAGTGGTGGTGTTCCTGGCGTTCGTTTTCGTAACGGTGGGATTGAGTTTCTTCCTGGGGCGAAAAACGAAGTCGTCCGAAGGCTACTTTGCGGCGCACGGGCAAATTCCCTGGGCCGTCAACGGAGTCGCGTTTGCGGGCGACTATCTATCGGCGGCGTCGTTCCTGGGCATCTGCGGAATGATTTCCACGTACGGCTACGACGGGTTTCTGTACTCGATTGGTTTCTTGGCCGGTTGGATCGTGGCCCTGTTCGTGATCGCCGAACCTATGAAGCGATTGGGACGGTTCACGTTCGCCGACGCGCTGGATGCGAAGTTCAATTCGCGTGGCATCAAGGCCGCCGCCGGCATCAGCACGCTAGTGGTCAGCGTCTTCTATCTGATTCCGCAAATGGTCGGTGCGGGCGTTTTGATCCAACCGTTGTTGGGCTACCCACACTGGGTCGGCGTTGTGATGGTCGGTATCGTCGTGATCCTGATTGTGGTGACCGCCGGCATGGTTTCGACGACATGGGTCCAGTTCTTGAAGGGATCGTTGTTGGTGATCTTCAGTGCCGTCTTGGTTGTCATGTTGTTGAACCAGGGTTTCACCACCGATGACGAATCGTTCGAGAGCATTGGTCCGATATCGAAAGAGACGTTAACGGCCGAATCGATCGAAGGTCGCGGAGTGGTCCCGACCGACGATGGTTGGCAGGATCATCCGTTTCTAAGATTGTCCAGCATCGATGACGCCGGCTTTGACGTTTTTCGCATCGAAGCGATCGAAGGTTCGGACCAAGTGATGTTGCGACAAGCCCAATCGGTTACGACCAAGGACGGGCAAATGGTCGTTGATGGTGCGATGTTGGGGACGGGACCGCGTGAAAAGCAACTTCGTTCGGTCGGCCGACTGTCCAAGTTGCCGGACGGGAAAACGAAAACGGGACCGCTCGGCCCGCTCGAATTTTTCACGACGCTTCGCGACAGCGAAGTGGTGCTGTGGGGGAACGAGACGATCACGCACGGTGACGGTTCGACGACGAAGGTCTATTTTCAAAAGCCGACTTCGGGAACCGAGATTCTTCGACCTGGAAAGCACCCGACGTTTGCGGGGATCCGTGGTGACGATTTCAAAGACAAGATGAACTTTGTTTCGTTGATGTTAGCGCTGTTTTGCGGCACGGCATCGTTGCCCCATATTCTGATTCGTTACTACACGGTCAAGGACGGTGCGGCGGCGCGAAAGAGTACGATCGTGGGCATCGCAACGATCGGTTTCTTTTACGTGTTGACCCTGTATTTGGGTTTGGGTGCGATGACAAGCGGTGCGCTCGATTTGACGGACAGCAACATGGCCGCGCCGTTGTTAGCACGCAGCATCAGCCCATGGTTGTTCGCTGTCATTTCGGCGATCGCTTTTACGACCGTATTGGGAACGGTCAGCGGTTTGATTTTGGCTAGCAGTGGTGCCGTCGCCCACGACTTGATCGGAGGCGTGATGGGCATCGAACTGGAGGGCCATCAACAAGTCCGTATTGCCAAAATCGCAGCCGTCGCCGTCGGCGCGATTGCGATGGTTTTGGGCATTTTGTTCAAAGAGATGAACGTCAGCTATCTGGTCGGATGGGCATTCAGCATTGCCGCGAGTGCGAACTTGCCAGCACTCGTGATGTTGTTGTTTTGGAAACGCACCACCAAAGAAGGCATCATCGCCAGCGTCGTCGTGGGCGCCATCTCGTCGCTCGGGTGGATCCTGTTGTCGTCGGACACCTACGCGAAGGTATACGGGCTGGACCCGGCCGATGCGATCGCACCGTTCAGCCAACCCGGTATCGTGACGATCCCGTTGGCGTTCGCAACACTGATCGTTGTGTCCTTGATGACACGTGAAAGCGAACGTGAATAGGGATTCGCTGTTCTTCGTCGGTTTATATGCGGCCGAGTGAAAACGAAAAAACCTCTTTCGGAAACGATCAAGATGGGGCAAATCTTGAAACACTCGTATCGGTTTCCCGGGCACGATTGGTTTACGAAAGAGGGGTTTAGCAGGACGCAACCGTGGGGCACTCGATCGATCGTCCTCAAGAGTCCGCGGGGGACACTTGCTTGGCCACGAATGATATCGCCCATTCCGCCGTGTTCGCCAATGGCGAAAATGTCCATGTCGCATTGAGGCTGACGCGTGTGCCGGATGTGCTGATTTTACAACAGCGATTGAGTTGCATCGATCTTTTGTTTTAGCAGTTGAGTCACGTTGTCCACGCCCATTTTACGGACGACAGCGAGGCGATGTTTTTCGACCGTGCTGGGGCTAATTCCCAGCGAATGTGCGACTCGTTTGTTTTCAAAACCCTGCAGCAGCAGTTCGTAGACTTCGTTCTCGCGAGGCGAAAGATCTGCGGCCAATGCTTGATAGGTGTCCCGTTGGTTTTTCTTGTCCAAATTTTGGATCGACGTGGTCACAGCGTCCTGAACGACGGCCCGAAGCAGGTCCGGTAGATATGGCTTTTCCAAAAAATCAGTCGCACCGTTCTTCAAAGTCGATACAGACATCGATACGGTCGCGTGCCCGGTCACCATGATCACGGTCAGGTACGCGTGGTCCATTGCCAGGATTCGTTGCAGTTCGATGCCACTCATTCCGGGCATTCGAACATCCAACAGCACACAACCCGGTCGAGGATCCGCAAGGGATTCCAGGAATGATTCCGCCGAAGAAAATGTACGAACGGGCAAACCGAGTGGCCGAAGTGCGGCAAAGACCGAATCGAGGACGGCCTGGTCATCGTCAACGACGAAAATGGTGGGTGTGGAGTCCGTATGGGCGACCGAGGAATTCGATACGGTCATCAGAACGCTCGATCTTGAGAAACGACGGTAACGGATTGTTTCGTCGGTAGTGTAACCGTGAATACCGCGCCGCCGGATGGTGCGTTTGACGCTTGGATGTGTCCGCCGTGCAATTCGACGATCGATCGACAGATCTTCAAGCCAAGGCCCAGGCCCGTGCTGCGGTTCGTGAAAAATGCGTCGAAGATTTTTTCGGACTCGTTCTTGGCGATTCCGCCTCCGGTATCCTGGACGGAAATGGTCACGTTCGTCGCATCCGACGTTGCCGACAGCTTGATGCACTTTTGCGATGTTCCGGCCATCGCTTGCAGGGCATTGCGAATCAGGTTGGTCAGCAGTTGTTCCACTTGAATTCGATCCGCTTGAAATTCGATGCTTCGGTTGACATGCGAGACATCGATGTCGGCTTGATGATCGCCAATTTCGTCGCACATCAGCCGGCACGTTTCGTCGATCAGGGGCCCGATACGTACGTTGGAAAACGAAATCGAATCCAATTGCACCATCGATCGAATGCTCTTCAAAACGCCTGCGGCTCGCAGGGCTTGCTCGTTCGCGCGGCGAGCGAATGTTCTCGCCTCGGCAACGATGTTTTCGTCGATCGATTTGTTGTTGAGGCTGGAATCAAGGGCTTGATGGGCCGCGTCGGTGAAGTTGATCAGCGCGGTTAGCGGTTGGTTCAGTTCGTGCGCGATGCCTGCCGTCATTTCGCCGACGCTGTTGATCCGGCTTAATCGCTCCAATTGTTTCCGGCTGGCCGTCAATTCTTTTTCTGCCGCGATGCGAGCGTTCGTTTCAAACTCGATTTGGTGACGAGTGAAAACGGCGGCAGATATCAGTCGCGACAGACGTTTGAGCAAGTCCAATTCTTCGTTGTTGAACGGTTCTGGTCGATCTCCCACGATCAATACGCCTCGGACCCGTTCGTCGGTCACTAGACCGCCGATCCCGACGTGGTGGACGTCGTTACCGATCAACGAAAACACGTCCAAGCCGATCGCTTCGGTCGTCAGCCGGTCACATGGAATTTCCGAAAAACGATTCTTGGGCAGCTCGTGGGATTCTTTGGTGATCCCTCGATACTGAGTCTCGAGTCGGTAGATCTCCACCGTCGCGTTATCTTGCCAACTTGACGTGTTTTCAGGTTCGCACATCGATAGCATCACCGTCGAACAATCGAACACGTCGGCAATGACACGCAGGAATGTTTCGTCACCCTTGTTGGCGCTTTGAAGTGCGTGTGTGACTTGAGCAGCCGAGGCGGTCATGCGTTCGAGTCGCTGCATTTGTAGATCGCGGTCCTTGAGCGTTTCGTTCAGTTGGGTGATGTCGCGAAAAATCACGACCCCACCGTTCCGCTTGCCGCTTCCCTGTTGGATGGGGCGACCTTGAAGCAGGATCGTTTTGTCGACACTCTTCGACTCACAAAGGACGTTGATCTCTAGGTCATCGATTTCTTCGCCGCCTGCTGCGCGTCGCAGCGGAAGTTGCTCTGCTCTAAGTTCCGTTTTTCCCTCGTCGCACAACAGTGAATACTTGCTAAGCCGTTCGGAGTAACTTCGGTCGCTTGGGTCGAATTTGAAGATCGATACCGCGGCGGGGTTGACCAGTTCGATGTTCCCCTCGGCGTCGGAAACGATCACTCCGTCACTCATGCTGGTCAGGATCGCAGTCAGCCGTTCTTCCGTACGCGCGCGTCGTTCCACCTCAAGACGCAGTTCTTCGTTGATTGCCAACACACCCGGGACGTTGAGGGCCAATGGAGCGACGCGGATCACTGCGATGACCGATGCCCAGGAAACGACCGCTGTGATCAACTTCAGCAGTCCGGACAAGCGATAGATGGGGTGCCAGAAGATGATTGCTTCGACAAGGTGCACGCTACCGCAGGCGAAAATGAAAGCTGCAAACAGCCATGCTACCTTCGGGAATCGGAAGTCTGCACCCCGCCGACGCACCATCCAAAGCAACGCCATCGGGATGGCGACGTAGGCCGCAAACGTGGCGACGTCGGACAATACATGCAACCAACCAGCGCCGGGCGACCAATTTCCACAGAACCATCGCGGTGGATAGTCCGACGTGTCAAACAACTTTTGAAAGAACTCAAACATGCGATTGCCCCATGATTTCACCCGCGACCAATCGACGATAAGAAGCATCGATCGCGACAATTCTATCGTCATCAAGCGACGGTATGTCGCTTCGCGAGACAGAGTCGGTCAGGTTCGATGGGGAGCGAGTCTGTAGGCGAACCCATTGGCATGGCCAATAAAAAACCCAACGTGCCTTGGACACGTTGGGTTAGCAGATGGAAGCGATGGCAACGGCTTACGCGTGTGCCGGTTGCATCAGGCCTTCGAGTTCCCAGCCTTCGCGATACTCGCGGCTGACGAAGTCGTTGACCGCGGGCACGTTCGGGCTGGTCATCGTCTTGGCGTCCCATTCGATGCGTTGACCTTCACCGGCTCGCATCGCCAAGTTGCCGGCCAGGATCGTTTCGGTCAAGCGACCGGCGTAGCCGAAGTTGGACATCGTGCCGGGTTCGTATTCGCCCTTGATGGTGCTGACGAATTCCCACTTTTGACGTTCGTCGACGCCGCTGTCGAATGGGATGCGGGGCAGCGTTTGTGCCGGTGGCTTGAAGTCGGCGTATTGATCGCTGGGCAACAGCACGTATTGCCCGCCGTAATCGTCCGGCGAGAACAACATGCCTTTGCTACCGACGACGACGGCGCCGCTTGTCTTGCGCTGCGTCGGGTCTTTTCGCAGCGATTCGATCTTCCTTTGGAATGATTTTGGCAACTGGCTGATGATGTGATCGGGCGGCAGATTGCCACCGTCGTACCAGAAGAAGTCACAGGCGGGAAAGCCTTCACGTTCAGGGAATTCAAACTTCAGCGATGAACTTCCGGGGAACGTCTCGCCTTCGACGATGCCGGGATTGATCAGCGCGGTCATGGCGATCGGATCCCACAACTTAAGCGCCATCACGGACAAATTGGTCGTGTGGCACGCCATGTCACCGAGAGCACCGGTACCAAAATCGACCCAGCCGCGCCAGTTGAACGAGTGATAGGCGCCGGCCTTGTAAGGTCGCATTGGTGCCGGACCGATCCAAGAGTCCCAGTTCAGGTTGGCGGGGATCGGGTCTTCGCCTTCGGGCCGGCCTTGACCTTGTGGCCATACGGGACGGTTCGACCAGATGTGGACTTCCGATACATCGCCGATCGCGCCGCTTCGGATCACTTCGACGCCTTCGCGCAGTCCATCTTGGCTGGTGCCTTGGTTGCCCATTTGAGTGACGACGCCGGTTTCTTCGGCGGTTTCTCGCATCAAACGCGCTTCGGCGATCGACCACGTCAACGGCTTTTGGCAATACACGTGCTTCTTCATTCGCATCGCTTTGACCGCGGCGACGGCGTGCGTATGGTCGGGCGTGCTGACGGTGACGATGTCAATCTTGTCGCCGAGTTGGTCCAACATTTCGCGAAAATCATCAAACTGTTTCGCATCGGAAAATTCACGTCCCTTCTTGGTCAGGATGTCTCCGTCGACGTCGCACAAGCCAGCAATTTGAACGCCATTGTCGGCGATGTGGCTGGTGTCGCTTCCGCCCTTGCCGCCTACGCCAATGCAACCTGCTGCCAGTTTTTGCATTGGGGTGTCTTCGGCGAACAATCGCGGCGTTGTGCTGGCGAAGTAGCCGACACCTGCGGACAAAGCCGCCGATTGGCCCAGGAACGAACGACGCGTGGACTTTTTACTCATGAATGTTCTTTCAAAGCGGTGGAGAGTTCTGTTCTGTTCGGTTGAGGCGGACGCAAATTCAATCAACGCCCGAGCGTTCCGGTTTCAATGCGTTCCGGTTTCTGTGCGTTCCGGTTTCTACGCAACTTGGTAGAATACGACGCCGCTCTTACCATACCAAGGGCGAGATTGCGGGGCAACGATTTGCGCCGACTCCTACCCGGGTGCCCACCCGCCCACGCCCGTTTCTCACCCGCCTCGGAAGTACCGTTTCATGATGTTTCGCCTCGCCAAATTCGCCGTCGTCTTCAACGCTGTTGTGATTTTGGCGTTTTCATTGGGTTGTCGAAATTCCACGGACACGGCATCGAAACCGAGCGACAAGACAGCCGTTTCGAAAGCGGAGCCGAAGCCGGCTGCCCCGCCCGCGAAAGATGACGTCGACGCGGTCAAGACGCTGACGGAAGCTGGTTTTACGTTGGGCGAAAATTCGAACGGAAACGTGGTGAAGGTGTCAGGCGTTGTTTCGCCAGAGATTGTCTCGGCATTGGCCGATTTGGAGGGTTTGCCCGCCCTTTCGGAATTGACGTTGTCGGGGCCGGGGCTGACCGACGATGCGCTCGGTGTGTTGGCGAAGCTGAATGGGCTGAAGCGTTTGGACCTGTCCGACTCGGCCGCCGGGGACGGTGCGCTGGCGGCGATCAAAGAAATTCAGTCGTTGGAGGTGCTCTTCCTGCGTCGCACCGCCGTTACCGACGAAGGACTCAAAAATATTTCCGGTTTGCCAAAGTTGCGGGCAATCGATTTGCGAAATACGAACATTGCAGATCCGGGCACAGTATCACTTGCCAAGATCAAGACGTTGAAAGACATCCAGTTAGAAAAGGCGAAGATCAATGACGAGGGGGCGATGCGGTTGGCGTCGCTGCCGCTGACGTCGTTGAATTTGAATTATTGCACCACGCTGACCAACGACACGTTGCAAGCGTTGGGCAAGAACCCGGCGCTGGCGCTTTTGCAAATGGATTACACCAAGATCAACGACGAAGGCATGGCGGCAGTCGCGAATTTTAAAAACATGCGACGCCTGCGAATCCGAGGCACGGACGTCACGGGCGAAGGGCTCAAGCACATCCAAGGGCTGACGAAAATGCAGCAATTGGAATTGCGAGACTCGTCGCTGGACGATGCGGGAATGGCCATCATCGCTTCGCTGCCAAACGTTGATTTCCTTGACATCAGCGAGTGTCGTCTGGTCACTTCCGAGGGATTCAAGTTGATCGGCAAGATGACGAACTTGAAGTTGTTGAGTTTGTGGGAAACCAAGAACCTTGACGACGACGCCTTCGCCGAATTTGGAAAACTCACCAAACTAAACAACCTGGATGTACGTTCGACCAAGATCACCGACGCATCGCTGCCAACGATCTTGATGTTGACCAACTTGGAACAACTGAACGTCAGCGGAACTCGTTTGACCGACAAGACGTTCGGCGAACTCGGCAAGCTCACCAAATTGAAGACGCTTCGAGTCGCCAACACGTCCATCGGCTATGGGGTGTTGGACAAGTTGATCGAATTGCGAGACGACCTGAACGTCATCGACTATTGATCCGTTAACTCTTGATCCGCGAAAGTCCGCGCTGACCGCACGTCGGTCATTCGTAGTCCCATTTCATGACCCACGGATCGTCCATTTCTTTTTGCATCGCTTTTAGCTTTGCTTTGTAAGTTTCGAGAACGTCTTGATGACCTTGGCTGGTTGCCAAGTTCGTCGTTTCGTTCGGGTCAGCCGCGATATCGAATAGCTCAAATGCGGGCCGTTGCACGTATCGTCCGACGGTGGTGTTTCCGTAGGGTGCGTCTTTTCCCTTTTCCCATTGAGCTTGCCAGCTGCTTGCCTTCCAAAGATCTGACGCGAACGGATAAGGAAGCGGGTGGGCGATGTTCCAAATCAGTTTGTACTTGTCGTCGCGGATCACACGCATCGGATAGTACATCTGAATCTCGTGGAACGTATGCGAGGCAAAGATCGTGTCATGATGCGATTCCGATGGGGTCGCCAAACAGTGCAGCCAAGACTTACCGTGATAGGCGTCGAATTTTTTACCGCCGTCGCGATTGTCCATGACCGCTTCGTCGCGTTCTTTCCAGTACTGTTTTGCGTTGACGGGTTTGATCGGTCCGTTGGTTTTGGCGTCCAATCCGCCGGCGAAGTCCAGCAGCGTTGGCGTGATGTCGATGTGGCTGATCATCGCCTCGCTTTCGACACCGCGTTTGCTTTGATAGGGATCGCGGACGACCATTGGGACTCGCAGTCCGCCTTCGTACACCGTCGTTTTTCCACCGGCGAACGCCATGCCGTGGTCGCTGGTGAAAAGGATCAGCGTTTTGTCGTACAGGTCGGCTTCCTTCAAGATCTGGACCAAGCGGGCAACGCCCTGGTCGATTCGCGCGACCGATTGATAGTACTGTGCCAACTCTTCTCGTGTCTCGGGTGTGTCGGGCAGAAACGGCGGCACCACGACATCGGCCGGGTCGTAGATCACTTCGTTGATGCCCGGATAAGACCCGTCGTTGGGTTTGTTCCCGAACAGATCCGGCTTGTGCTTCGACGCCGATGTTTTGTCGACACCGCCGCCACGGTGTGGGTCGGATGTCGCGAAATAAAGCATGAACGGACGGTCGTCGGATGTGTCGGTGATGAATTCACGGCTGGCGTCGGCCATCGCGACGGTATTGCGTTCGTTGCCTTGTAGGTAGGTTTCGTAGTGGTAAACAGATTCCGGCGCAACGTGATACTTCCCAATGTGCCCAGTGCGATAGCCGGCGCGGTCGAGTACCTGCGGTAGCGCCAGACGAACGACGTCGTGGAACGATGAGAACTTGTGGTAGTGATGCTGGTGTCCGAATTGACCGTTGCGATGGTTGTGTAGCCCGCTCATGACAACGCTGCGGCTGGCGCTGCAGGATGCCGTCGTTGCAAACGCGTTGCGAAAGATCAAGCCATCGGCGGCAATCGCGTCGATTGCGGGTGTCTTTGCGGCGGTATCGCCGTAACATCCAAGCGTGGGACTTTCGTCATCGGTGATGATGAACAAGACGTTTCGTTCCGCTGCCCAGGATGTGGGGAAGTAAGTCAGGGCAACGAACAGGCAGATGAAAGTTCTTATCGGCAGCGGCATGGTGACAACTTGGTGGGGGTTGCGATGCGGAGGGGGCGGCATACGATTTGGCATGTGACGCGAGGTCGTTAGTTTAACGCAAGGAGACGTCGTGATGGCGAAAAAGGTAGCCGCCTTGGCCGTGATGGTTTGGTTGTTCGCAGCTGCATTGAATTCACGAGCCGGCGATCCAGTGGACTCGTGGATCGATCGTACGACGATGTTCATTCCCCTGGATGCGAATGTCCAATGTGACGAGTTGTCGCCCACTTCGCGGTTCCCCGACGATGCGATGGACCAAGCCAATGTTGGAAATCGTAGCGGCGGTTGGAGTGCTTATTTGCAGGTGTGGAAAGCACATCGCCGCGATCCGACCGACGGTGTGCTTCGTCGATTTTTGGGCTTGCCGATTGGCGATGCGCCAAACTGGTCGGCGAAACGCAGTCGCACTGCGCCGACTTGGTTGCGATGGAAGCCAGGAACCTACGCCGAAATCGATACGCCGCATTTCGTGATCTACAGCCAAGCGGACGAGGCGGCGTCGTCGGCGGTGGCCACGGACTTAGAGCGTTGTTATTGGGTGTGGACCCAGATGTTCTTTCCACTTTGGGAAGCCCGTGATCAAGTGTCCGGCGTGTTCGACGGTTGGGACGCGACGTCACCGGTGTCGAATCACTTGGCCGACAATCGCGGACGGATCACGGTCCGAAGCAAATTGAAGGTGGTGTTGTTTCGTGACGCCGTGGAATACGCGCTCGCGCTCAGCCGAGACGTTCCCGGAATCGAACGGTCGACGGGGTTTTATAGCGACGCTCGGAAAGCGATGTGCTTGTACGCTTCCGACGTTGACGATGCGGCGACGCGGCGTCATGAATTGGTGCATCAACTTTTTCGCGAAGCGACGCGCAGCCGACTCGCTCGGTCGATGCCGGGCGAACGATCGGGTTTCTGGTTGGTCGAAGGGATCGCCGGATACTTTGAGTCACTGTTTGTCGGTGACACCTTCGCGACGGTCGGCGGTTGGGATTCGCCGCGGTTGCAATTCGGTCGCTATCGAACGCTCGTCGGCGGTGATGAGATGTCAATCGACGAACTGCAGCGTGACGGGCGATTGGCGGCCCAGAAACGCGATGACATCGCGCGGTGGTATGCTCATGCGATTACGCAAATGCATCGTTTGATCGATGGCAACGATGCCAAGGATCGTATGTGGGTCTATCGCGAATTGGCGAAGCTGTACCAGATCGACGTGGATTTCGGTGATGATCCGGTTTCGATGCCGGATGATGCATCGACGCGTCCGTTTCTGGCCGTCGACGACGCGGTCCTGATTGCGAATCGGCCGACGCGCTCACTCGAATCGCTGTGCTTGGCCGGATGCGAGGTGACGTCCGTTGGGCTGGCTTCGATGGGGGTTCAGGCGAACTTGACCTGGTTGGATTTGGCTCGATTGCCGATCGGAAACGACGCGGTGACCGGCCTGGTTCCGTCGTCCCAAAGGATCGAGCAATTGACGCTGGAAGCGACCCGCATTGATGCTGGTTTGGCGACCTGGTTGGCCGGTGCGAACAAACTGCGTGAATTGGATCTCAGTTGGACAAAGGTCGATGATCGTGTGATCGACGCGGTCAAGTCGGCCGCAGGTATCGAAGTGCTTTGGATGACGGGCACCAAGATTACCGATCAATCGATCCCCGCGATCCTTGGGATGGGTAAGCTAAGCAGTGTCGACGTTCAACGGACCGAGATCACGAACGCGGGGACGGACCGGCTGCGTCAATCAACGTCGGCCGATTTCAATCCGTTGCAGTTGCGTTCTGCACCCTGACCACCTGACGCTTCCATGGAAAAGAACGATGACCAGCGACGCTGATTTTTCGCCCGAACTTCTCGCACGCATCGGTGGGTGCGGTGCAATGGCCGTCGTCATGATCGACAATTCGGACGATGCCGTGCCGCTGGCCAAGGCATTGCTTGCGTGTCACATCGATGTGATGGAAGTCACCTTTCGCACCCGCGCGGCGGCCGAGGCGATGAAACGCATCCGCGATGAGGTTCCCGGCATGTTAGTCGGTGCGGGGACCATATTGATGGCGGATCAAGTCCACGAAGCGATAGCAGCGGGCGCTGCGTTCGGAGTCGCACCCGGGTTGTCGCCAGCAGTCGTTCGCGAGGCTCGGCAAAATGGTTTTCCGTTTGCACCGGGCGTGATCACACCGTCCGAAATGGAATCGGCGATCGAATTGGGGTGCCGGCAATTGAAAGTGTTCCCGATCGAACCGATCGGGGGAATCAAGTACTTGCGAACCATGGCGATGCCGTACGAGCATTTGGGGATCCGATATTTCGTGTCCGGTGGCATCAATCCCGAAAACATGACCGCGTATCTGTATCACAACGACATCATCGCCGTCGGCGGCGCTTGGATCGCGCCCCAGAATTTCATTCGTCATCAGAATTGGTCGGCGGTGATTGACAACGCGATCGAAGCTGCCGCGATCGTCAAGGAAATGAAAGTGAAGTGACGAGACTTCAAAAATCGAATCCGCCTGTGGTGAACCAAAAGGCCGCCAGCATGAACAACCAAACGCCGTCGAGAAAGTGCCAGTACTGGGCCGAGAAATCGACCGGCCAATGTCGTTCGTGGTCGTAACAGCCTTTCCACGAACGCATCGCCACGATGCCCAATGCGATCACGCCACCGGCGACGTGCAAGGCATGCAATAGGGCTAACACGGCCACCATTCCGGCGACGCCTTTGCCGGTGCCGCCTCGAAGGGCTGGGCCCGCCAGCATCTCGCTCATGGCCAAAAACTGGACTCCCATGAAGATCGTTCCCGACATGGCGCTGATGGTAAGCAGTGTCGTCGTGGCAACCCGACGATCGCGACGCACCGATCGTGTCGCCATGTGAACCAGGCCGCTGATCACGATCAAGCAAACCGTGCTGATAAGAAAGCTCTGCGGCAGTGCTGCGGTGCTCTGCACGTCGCCGCGTCGGGAATAGGCGTAGATCGCATAGAGCAAAATGCTCGACACAAAAAATACGGTCAACGACACGAGAAATAAAAGACCGCCGAATTGGTACCGTCGATCGTTGGGAAGCATGGAATGCGATGGGGGATTGGTGTGGTCGAACGCAGAGGACGATTCGAAAGGAAGCATCGAGTTTAGAAACCGTCGGCCCGTTTGTTAACCGTAACGATTTTGATCGCAACACTGATCGACCAGGCATAAAAAAACCGCCGCTCTGCTTTCACAGAACGGCGGTGAATGTTTAACGGAAACCGCAACGTTTGGCCGACCCCGTTTTCGGTGCTTGGCTAGAGGTGGCTGGCCCGACTTGGGTTAGTGGTGGCCGTAATGGCTGCCACGGTGGTAGTCGTAGTGACCGGGGTACACGTCGTAGTGATTGCCGTGCGGTACGACTTCGGTTGGATGGTAGTCGTAGTGACCGCCGTAGTTGCTGCGATAGAGAGGGACCGAGTAGCGAGGCACTTGGTAACTGGGCACGTGTCCGTAGCGGACGCCGTAGTTCGTGCCGTAGGACGGTCGGTAGGAGTTGTAGTAACCGCCACCGTAACTGGGGCGATACGATCGGTAACCACCATTGCCGAATCCCCCATTTCCGATCGAAATGGAAAACCCACCAGCGTTGGCCGTTGGTGTGTCGGTAGCGAACAATAAACCGGCGGCAAGAACGGGTGCCACCATCCACTTGGTGAGCGTTAACATCTTTGGGGGGCCTTTCTGCGGTTGCCACGTGCGGCGAGTTGCCGGCGCGGCGGAGGTTGCTGGGTCAGGCGAAGTGCCTGGACCGCGATTGCAATAATACTGCATCAACCGCGCCAAACTTGTCTTCTGTCACCGTTGTTGAGTTCCTGTTTTCGTCGTAAGTCGTTTGTGGTAAGTTGGTTATGGGTTTTTTAGGATGTTTTTTTGAGTCTTGCCGTGGCTGAAAATGGACCCAGAATACCCTGCTGTGTCGTCGGAATGACACGCGGGTTGTCGCAATTTGGATTCACGGGGTCCAGAGCGGTGACGTCGGTCGGAACCAAAAATACCCAGGCTGGATCAACCACTGGCGACCGTCCTGCTGGACGACGGGCGGTTGCCATTGGTAAATCGGTGACCTGAAATCGGCGGGACAACCGATCGGGCCCCCTTGTCGATAGAAGTTGCGATACAGCAATTGTTGGTTGAGCAACCGATTGGCCAATTCATCGGTCGCCCCGACATCGGGGCCAAAGAATTGACTCCGCCGCTGGGCCAGATCGGCGGCGGGTTGATAACCCCGGTGCCGACCGATGCTAAGGCCGACGCCCGCGTCGCTGGCGTCTCGCAGAATCTCCTTGCGGCTGCGAACGGCATTGTCGGCTGGGGGATCGGCCATCCCAACGCCAACGGTGGCAGCGATAGCGATCGTCAACAGGCCGGATCGAAACCCATTCACCGCAATGAACCGTTGGAGGTCTAGAGAAGTTACGACTTAACGATGTCTCGCATCTTCGGTTCCAAATAGGTCACCGTCGAATGCATGCTGGCCAAGTGGCCGTAGTCTTCTTCAGGAATCTGGACACGGTGGCGTTTTCGCAGTTCCATGACGATGTCCAAGAAGTCCATGCTGTCGAGTTCGAGTTGTTCGCGAAACGCTTTTTGGTCGTCCAAGCCATCGAGGTCGTCGTCTGGCGAGATGTCCTCGAGGATGTCCAAAATCTCGTCTCGAATTTCAGCAGGCGTCATCGCTTATTTTGCTCCCCAAACGTCGGTTCCGACGATGGTTGTGATCTAAGAAAATGTGGTAGATAGGTTAAGTTTTAGACGCGGCCGATGATCACGACCGAGTTAATGCCGAGCATCCCGAAAGAATTATTGAGGATGTAATCGACTTTGGCGACCTGTTGCGATTCATTCAATACCAAGCCAGGCAGTGCACACCCGGGGTCCAATTCGTCGACGTTGATCGTTGGGTGAACGACACGGTCTTGGAACGAAGACAGGTTGCCGGCAAGTTCCAGTGACCCGGCCGCACCCATCGCGTGGCCGATGTAGCTTTTGGTGTTGTTGATTCGCGTGTTGGTGCAGTTTCCAAATACGTTTCGCAGCGCCAAACATTCCTGGGTATCACCGCTGCTGGTGCCGGTCGCGTGAGTGCTGACAATGTCGATTTGATCGGGTTCTAAGCCGGCCCGCTTCAGCGCCAATTCCACGCACTGGGCTTGCCGCTCGGGATTGGGAAGCACAAAGTCGGTCGCGTCCGTGTTCATCGCGTAACCGACCAATTCGCCGATGATTTCGGCACCACGGGCCTTCGCATCGCTGAGCCGTTCCAGTGTGTATAGGCATCCGCCTTCGGCGACCACGATCCCGTTGCGGTTGACATCGAACGGACGTGACGCCTTGGTCGGATCGTCGTTGGTTGCGAGCGCGTTCTGGCTATTGAAGCTGGCGAAGATACCGAACGTATGAATGCTTTCGCTGGTTCCGCCGGCGATCGCAACATCGCATTCGTCCAATCGCAGCATTTGTGCGCCTTGGATCAGCCCCGCGTTACCGGCGGCACACGCGGCGCCGATGGTGTAGTGGGGCCCGGTGATGCCCATGTTCAACGCGATCTCACCCGCCGGATTGTTGGCGACGGTTCGCGGGTTGTGATGGTGCGACCAGCAACTGGTGTCGTAATCAAATCCCTTGATCAGGAAAATCTCGTTCTCGGTTTCGACGTTGCCGTGTTCGGTGACGCCGACGTAAATGCCGACTCGCGACTTGTCGATGTTTTCCCAGTCTAGCCCCGAATGCTCGACTGCTTCGTTGGCCGCATAGATGCCGACGCTGCCGGCGCGGGTGCCCCGTCGAAGATCTTTCTTGGTTTGGTACCGCAGCGTGTCGAAGTCGCAGATGCCCGCCAGCGTTTTGCCGAAGTACCGAATTTCGTAGGGCTGAACCCCGCTTCGGCCTTCCAAAAGGGCCGCGCGATAGGATTGCCAATCGTTGCCATTGGGGGCGGTCAGGCCGATCCCCGTGATGACAATGCGTTGGTGATCGGGCAGTTCGGAGGCGCGGCTGGGTGCGATCACTGGATTGCGTATTGAGTGACGTTGGTGGGGACTCGGCTTACCGAATCTTACCCGCGGGAGGTAACCGGAAAGGCTAACAATCCAGCCGTTTTAAGGCAACGGGCTGGTCTTTTGCGAATGGAAGTCTCCGACACTTCGGTTTCATCAAGCCTCGCATCGCATTTATGCCCAAGCCCGTCGCAACCGATCCAGCCCCTCTTCCATGCTGATTCGCACCCGATAACCCAGCCGTTGCTTGGCCGCGGACGTATCGAAGTAGTGATCGGTCGACAATTGAGCCGCCACGAATCGCGTCATGGGCGGCTCGTCTGATTTTCTCAGAATTCGATAGATCGCTTCCAACGCCCCCCCCAGCCGATATGCAGTACCGGCCGAGATCCGTTTGTCGGGCGGACGGACGCCGGCGATCCGGCACACTTCGCCGATCCAATCCCAGCAATCGACCGGTTCGTCTTGCGTGATGAAGTAGGCCCGTCCGGCAGCTCGTTCGGCATCGCCGGCCAGTGAGTCGAGCGAATCCAGATGGGCGGCTGCTGCGTTAATCACGTGGACCGTATCCACCCGGTTGTTCCCGTCGCCAACGATTCGGAGCCGTCCTTGACGGGCTCTTTCGATCATTCGCGGCAGCAAATGAGGGTCGTTTTCACCCCAAATCAAGTGAGGCCGCAGCGAAACCGTTCTCAAGTCTCCCACGGTATCGGCCGCGATCACGGCTTGTTCGGCGATCGCTTTGGTGTGCGAATAGTGGCACAGCCAGCGGGTCGGATAGGGTTCGGATTCGTCGACGCCCCGTTGGTCGGTGCCGGCGAACGTTACGCTGGGGCTGCTGGTGAAAACGAGTCGCCCGATGCCGCGGGACTGGCAGGCCGCGATCACGTTTTCCGTCGCCGTCACATTGTTGCGAAAATAGTGCTGCCAAGGCCCCCAAACACCGGCCACTGCAGCGGTATGAACGACGGCATCGAGGGTTCCGAACTCGATTTCGGATCCACTGCGACGAAAAAAATCAGGATCCGACAAGTCGCCGCGGACCGGCTTCATCCCGATTGCGACCAAATCGGGGTATTCCTTTCTAGAAATTCCGACAACTTCGTCGCCACGTTCCAGCAATTGACGAACGATTTCGCCCCCCAAAAAGCCACCGCATCCGGTCACTAAGACTCGCATTTGCCGTTTTTCCCGCATCCAGATGAAGCCAAGCCCGTTGCCGCCGACCGGTCGGACGGCTCCAAAAAGCATGATGCAAGTGAACCTTTCGCAAAAGCCGCCGGTCAGCTACTCTGTGCAAACGCAACTGAACGGGGCGTGGCGCAGGCTGGTAGCGCGACTGGTTTGGGACCAGTAGGTCGCAGGTTCGAATCCTGTCGCCCCGATTGCGGTTGAGTCCACGGGCTCAGCCATTTCTTCCGAGTCAACTCTGGCTCGAGCGATTGACCGGGAAAGTTAAACGTTCCCGTGTCGGCCGCTGGTGGGGCCGTCAAGGCTTTCGCCCAAAACGCAACACCAACCAGAACTTCCAACGTGTTTCGTTGCTCTAAAATGGAGTCGTCCCAAAACACTAGAATGATGCCTCCTCGTCGCCGTCTCGAAGCGACGGTCTTCACTAAGTTCGGCAAACGATGCTAACTCCTAAACTGGGCCGATCTGTTGCGTTTTTTCGAGCGCATGTCGCGATGACGGTATTGCTTGCCGTCTTTGGATGCAGTCGATCGGACCCCATCGAAACGGTTTCGGATTCCCAGCGGACTTCTTCTTCCGAGGAAAAAGGCGATTCCGCGACGGGGAAGCCAATGACTTCACCAGAACCCACAAGGACGGAGCCCACGCGAACCGAACCCCCAGTCGAAACCGCCGACAAGAACCAGGCCGTGGATGCGGCGATCGGTTCCGGGCGATTGTCGGATGCGGCGGCGATGCTGAAGCGGATGCTGGTTCGCGACCCGGGCGATGCATCCATCCTGTTTCGGTTGGCGCAAGTTTTGAAAGACCTGGGTGACGTCCGAGGCGCAATCGATCTGCTCGGCGAAATTCCAAGTGACGATCCGCAGGCCGGCGTTGCTGCTTTTGGTCAGGCGGCCGATTGGTGCATGGAGATCGAGGACTGGGGCGGCGCCGCCAAACGGTATCGTCAAATTTTGTCGTGGTATCCCGATGCCAACGTGGCCAGGCGACCGCTCGCATACATCTACAACCGCCAAGGGCGTCGATATGAAGCCGCCCGATTGATCCGCAGTTTGTGTCAGGCCGGCGACGTCCGCGAAGACGAACTGCAGAGTCTGATTTCGGTGCCCGACGCGATTTACCATCGCGCCGAAACGGTCGCGTCACTGGCGGCGGGCGACCGGCCGTACCTGCCCATCGGAAACACGGGGCGAGCAAGGCAGGCGTACACCGAAGACGATCTTGCAACGACTGCGAGACTGTTGCGAGCAGAACTCGATCGTGGCGATGCGCCGAACTGGGTGTGGGCGTTTTACGGTCGCGTCGTGACCGAGATGCAAGACGAGGCGGCGACGAATTGGTGGCTCGAAAACGTAACATCCGATGTGCGACCGCACCCCGAGTACTGGGTCGCGATCGGAACTCTGCAAGTCAACGACGGTAAGTTTCGCGAAGCCATCGGCGCTTTCTTGCGGGCGGTCGCCGAAGAACCATCGGACAACCGAACGATTCGTCGGTTGCGCCAGTGCTTTTTATCGATCAACGAAAACGATTCCGCCGAGTTTTGGGGGCTCCGTTTTCAAGCCAACACACTGCTTCGACGTGACACGCAAAAGATCGCCGGTGCTTCGCCGCCAGATGCGGAACTGTTTCGAGAAATTTCCGGTCGGTTGGAACGGCTCCATCGCCGAATCGAGTCGGTGATGTGGCGTTCGATCGCGATGCTGTACGACGATCAGGCCGGCGAGAGTCTTGCCGACTTGAACGCGATTCGATTGCAGTTAATCCAACAACAGATGTCGTTTCCGACCCCTGCCGAACTTGCCGGCGAAATCGACATCGATCAGTTTCCCGCTTCCGACGAAAAACTTGCTTCGCTGCGAATCGAAGTGCCAGAGGACAGCGGGCGAACGTTCGAGGCGACGGATGCGAATTTCGTTGACGTTGCCGCGGCGTGGGGCTGTGATCATACGTTTCAGCCTGGGGCAAAAGACATTCGTTCGGGGTTTGCGATCTACCAACAGATCGGTGGCGGAGTGGCGGTCGCCGATTTCGATCGCGACGGGAATCCCGATCTCTATTTTGCTCAAGGTGCAAGTGATCCGCCTGAATTTGAAACACGAGCGTCCAATGTCATGGTTCGCAATCTGGACTCATTACTTTCGGATATCACTGAATTGTGCGGTGCGACGGAGACTTCCTTTTCGACGGGCGTGACCGCCGGTGATTGGAATCAAGATGGCTTCGACGATCTTTATGTTGCCAACCTGGGACCCGACTTGTTGCTGATCAACAACGGTGACGGAACGTTTCGAAAAAGCGATTGGCGATTGGCATCGGACTCCATTCACGGCATCGATTCTTCGGCCGCGATCGCCGACGTGACGGGTGACGGGCTACCTGATTTGATAACGGTTCGCTATGTGGATGATCCCAGCGATTTCGAGCGTCCCGTTCCCAATGAACAAGGCGAAGTCGAAAAAACGTTTGGGCCGCTGCTGTATCGTGCCGTCTCGGATCGCGTCTACGTCAATACGCCCGGAGGCCGTGGACGTCCGTCGTTGTTTTCATCCGACGACGAAGCGAGAGCGACCGGGTTGGGCATCGTCGTTGCCGATTTGGTAGGTGGACCCGGCAACGATGTTTTTGTTGGCAACGATGTCCAGCGGAACCAGCTTTGGACACGATCGAAGGAACCGGATTCAGTGGCGGGTTCGCCCGTTTGGGAAGAAGTTGCGATGTTACGCGGTTGCGCGTTCAATCGTGACGGCAGCCCAACGGCGTCGATGGGAATCGCCGCAGCCGACTATGACTTCAACCAGCAATTGGATTTGCACATTGCCAATTTCGCGAAGGAGTCTGTCAGTTTGTACTTGGGCCAAAACGGCGGTTTTCGTGATCGTAGCCTGGCGTACGGTTTGACGGACCCGAGTCGGCCCCACGTCGGTTTTGGATCTCAACCGATCGATTACAACAACGACGGCGCGGTCGACATTGTCGTCACCAATGGTCACGTCGATGCGGTTGCCGGCGATACCGCGCCGCTGAATCAACCCTTTCAACTTTTTGCGAATGTCGGCGAGACGTTTGAACCGATCGTCGCAGGTAAGTCTGGCAGCTATGCAACGACGCCGCACATCGGAAGAGCGATGGCGACGGTCGATTTGGATCGCGATGGTCGACAAGATCTTGTGATCACGCACATGGGCCAACCGTCCGCGGTGCTGGTCAATCAATCAAGCGAAACGGGGCATTACCTGGACTTGGAATTGGTCGGTGTGGATTGTGAACGACTGCCGATCGGAGCCGTCGCGACGATCGAAGCAGGCGGCAGGAAGAGCAGGCAATGGTTGGTTGGTGGCAATGGTTACTTGTGCCGAAACGAACCCGTCGTTCACTTCGGATTGGGGGCGCAATCCCAAGTCGATCTGCTGACCATCCAGTGGCCCGACGGTACCGAATCACAATTCCATGATTTGCCCATCGACCGACGAATCGTCATCGTGCAAGGCGATGAATCTTGGTTTGTGCAATAACCGCATCACTTCTGCGAAATCTTTTTGATGTCGAGAACGTTCTCTACTGGTTTTTTTACCCCACTGTCGAAGTGGTTGCTCGCCGTCGCAGTGCTTGCCGTCGCAGTGGGGCTCTGGTTCCAGTGGACCGACGATGACGCGTTGTTCGACGGGATTCCGGCTTGGCAAGCGAAGGTGTCACCGGCGTCGCAGTGGTCCGGTTCAGACGTGTCCTCGGTTACCGCGAAATCGTCGTCGCACGCTTTGGCGGATGACGACGGGTATGTGGGGCGAGATGCGTGCCGTGAGTGCCACGCTGATCAGTTCGAGAGCTACTCACGGACCACGCACAGTCGTTCGTTCCGCGAGACAGATCGGGCGCTCGATCCTCCTCCGGGCAGTTTCTTTCACGCCAAATCGTCTTGTCAGTACGATGTGGTCTATCGCGGCGATTCGATGGTTCATCGCGAAACTCTCAAGGCGCCGGACGGTGCGTCCATTGCGGTGACAGACCAACCGATCGACTTCACGATGGGTTCGGGAGCCCATGCTCACACTTATCTTTTTCAAGTCGACGGGTTTTGGTTGGAATCGCCAATCACTTGGTACTCCGAACCCAAGACATGGCAGTTGTCGCCGGGCTACGACGCTGTCGATCACGCCTCGTTTCATCGCGTGGTGCCCAATGCGTGCCTGTTTTGTCACGCAGGACGGATCAGCATTTCCTCGGAAAATGAGAATCGATTCGAAGTCGTCGAAGCAACCATCGGTTGCGAGCGTTGCCACGGTCCGGGCAAAGAACACATCGATCGTTATCGAAGTCTCGATGGGACAATGTCGTCGCGATCCGAAAGTGATTCGAGCAGTGAGGCGAAGAAAGATTCAATGGGCGACCGGATCGTGCACCCCGCTAAGTTGGATCGACAACGAAGCGAAGCGATCTGCCAGCAGTGTCACTTGCAAGGCGCGACCATGATCACTGCTTCTGGGGCGTCGGTATGGGATTTTCGGCCCGGCGACCGGATGATCGATCTTCGCACGGATTTTCAAAGCACGGGACCGGCGGAGTCTAAAATTGTGGGCCATGTCGAACAGATACACGCGAGTCGATGTTATCAACAGTCCGAAACGTTGACGTGCATCACTTGTCACAACCCGCATCCATCCGGCGTCATCGAAGATCCCGTCGCCCACTATCGCGACCATTGCTTGCAGTGCCATCAGGATCAGGATTGCGGCATCGATTCGGATCAGCGTTTGCGTACGAACAAGAATGCTTGTGTTGCCTGTCACATGCCAAAGCAAGAAACGAATGTTGCACATGCCGCGCTGCACCATCACCGCATCGGTATCCACCCGGATACTTTGACAAGTGATGCCCCGCCCGGCGGCGAAGTTACCCCACACAGCGGCGAAATTGCCTCAATCATTGCCGACGATTCGTTGTCGGACGACGAACGGCAACGTCGGGAGAGTTTGGCAGTGGGGCGATTGCTGCTAACAAAGCCATCGCTGGCCATTCCAGCCTCGCAGGTCCAGCGGGCCAGTCAAGCGATGTTGGCGCGGGTCGCTGATCACAGTGTCGCTGATCACAGTGTCGATGCGGAAACGTATGCAATCCTGGCGATGTTTGCCTTGTCCGGCGAGAACTTTGCTGCCGCGGCGCAGTATGCCAACGCGGCGATTGCGATCGCGGATTCCAACACAGAAATCGCCAGTTCCGCGACAAGCGTGTTGGCGGAAGTGGCCTTCCGCTCGGGCGACAATGCGGCGGCTTTGAGCCACTATCAACAACTGTGTCAAAGCGGGCACTCGGCCAAAGACTTCTACTTCCTCGGTCTTTGCCTTCGCAATGCCGGGCGGATGGACGACGCCATCGAAGCGATCGAACGAGCGCTACGGATTCAGCCCGAATTCGCGTCAGCACATGAAGTGATGGTGGCGATTTTCAATGAACAGGATCCCGATCGCGCTCGACTGCACCTTGATGTTCTTGAACAGCTCCGTCGTCTTGAACGTCGTTGAACGCGGTACGAGGATCCATCAAGCGACGAAATCAAACCGGCGGACAACGAAAAGCGCCCCTTCGGAAACCGAAGGGGCGCGTGGGTTTCGCTAAAGCGTGCGAAAGGGATTACTTCTTCTTGATCTGCGATTGCGCGGCATCCATGGATTCTTCCATGGCTCCGGGGGGCGTCAGATACGCATCGTAGTCACCGGGTTCGGCGACAACACCCGGCTTAGCGTCGCCGCAACCGGCAATGGTGAACAACGAAGCGAATAGGGCAGCAATTGCGAGCGATCGCATGGTCTTGATCCTTGGGTAATCGGAGGGGGAAGGTTGATTGTCGGGACTCGCGAAACGTGAAGAGCCCCGCACATTGTGCGGGGCCCTTCGGTTTCGCTGATTCAGCAATAGGTTCTTCGCGAAAAGCCTATTCGATCATTTGTTCGGCACTGATCGTTTCCTTGTTGGCGCGAGTGCCCAGGGCACCCCAAACGCCATACGGGCTTTGAGCACCTGGTTGCGGGGTGCCGACCGGATTGCGTAAGCGAACCGGACGTTGGGTCTGGTCGCCCGCTTCAATCGAATCGGTCACAAACTTGATGGCACCGTCCGCCATCAAGACGTGTGCACCACCTTGGTGACGGCTGCCCATGGGCCATGTGCCTTCACCAATGTAAGGAGCCCAGTTGTCGTCGCGGTCGTTACACGCCGCCTTGTTCGGGGGGCGAATGGTGTTGCATCCCGAGAACAACGGATAGCCGTTTGCCCAGCGATAGCCGCGGCCATAACGAGCTGTCCAAGTTGCACCCGCACGCGCCGCACCCGAGTTGATACCGACCGCCCAGAACTGGGGACGCAGCGGATCAAGGTTGATGTCGCAAGCATTGGGAAGAACAGCACCGGATGTTGCCGACGCGGTTGCGCCATCTTCATCCTCGTTGTTCGCACCGTTGCCGGGAGCATGCCCCACGCTGGTACGAGCATCGCGGTCGCCCAAGTCGGTCACGATTTCGCCACAGGCGATGGTGTTGGACAATCCGTCCAGAATGTCGCGGAATCCGGTTTGCTGACGCGATACAAAAACACCACGTTGCGAAGCACGCGACATCTCCGAACGACCGCTGTCCTGGCCTTCCAGCCACAAGCAGATCGACCCGTTCCAAGCGCAACCGCGAGGTCCGCTGTTTGCCCGGTGGGGAGAGTCACCCATACAAGCGGCGTAGTTCGTTCTTCCCTGTGCAGGAACGCCAGTTCCCGGATCGCTGGGGCAACGAAGGGTGGGCAGTTCAGTGATGTATGGGGTGTACAGACCGTTGTTGCTCCAGGCATCGTTATCCGAACCGGGGCCGAACGGTGGCAGGATCGTCGTGGGCGGATTGCCGATGGGGAATGGGTTAGCGAACTGTTCCCAAACCGCTTGCTGTTCGATGAACGGCGTGATGGCGACCAAGAAGCTTTGCTGCCCCATGACCGACTGTTGATCCTGGTTGTGGATCCAAGCTGGGTTGGCGCCACTCATGTGCGATGGCCCGTTCATCTGCTGAGGTAGCTTTTTGTAGGCCGAGTGATAGTTGTGCAACCCAAGCCCGATTTGCTTGAAGTTGTTACTGCAGCTCATGCGACGAGCGGCTTCCCGTGCAGCTTGTACGGCCGGCAAAAGCAGGCCAACAAGAACACCGATGATCGCAATGACCACCAACAGTTCGACGAGCGTAAAGCCCTGCCGAACATTTCGAAGATTCTTCATCAAAAACTCCTGAGAAAGAAAACACCAAGAATTGAAGGCGATTTCAAGTCAAACGTGAAAACCGTGAAACTGAATGCCCGTACATATTGGTACATAGTAGTGAATCTTAAAACGAATGTCCATGCTTTAGGGAACGGATTGCGGCGCAATCGCGAAGATAAGGGAGCTGGGAGGGGCTGTATTGCTTGGTCCTGTGGAGGGGGTGTTTTTCGCCAGCGGTCGGGCCGGCATGTCGACGAAGTCCTTTTGGTACCGCTTTCAGAGACCGGGCGAAATCACTCAGGTTGAGTCGCAATTCCTTAGCGCAATGTCGCAATTCATTGGCTTTTTTGGAATTGCGGCTCCTCTGGTTCGCCACCGAGTGGTCTAAGTTGGGCAACGATTTGCGTGGGGTGCGTGGGCGTCTCCATCGGTTCGGGGTCTTTTCGTTGTTCGCCGGTTTGTCGGGCGCCGGTTTGTCGGTAGAACGCAAATTAAATTGGCAAATTGATGACGGGCTTCGATCGGATACAACGGTTTCCGCAAGCTTCTTTCACGGTTCGTTCGAAATATCCCACTATGTGCCCACACACTTCGTCCCCGCGACTGCGTGTCGCAACGTCGGTCCGGCAGCTTTTAACGGTGATTACGATTGCCTCACTGGGGGCTTTGGTGGCGGGTGGATGCCAGAAAAAAAGCAACAAAACCGCCACTCCACCGCGAGACACTTCGGTCGAGCAGCGTTTGCCGCCAGCGCCCACGGAAGTCACGGCCACGGTCCCCGAGGATACCGAAGACGTCGGAGCTTCGATTGACGAACTGCTGATGCTCGCCCAGCAAGCGATGGAAGTGGGCAAGCCCGACGCAGCGCAAAACGCGCTGAGGCAAATTTTGATTCGCCAACCCGGGCACTCCGCCGCGATCTTTTTGTCCGCCCAGATCGAAAGTCGCCACGGCTCGCTCGCTTCGGCGGCGGCGATGTTGGACGGGATCCCGATCGACGACCCCAACTATGGCATCGCTGCGGCGGGGCAGTCGGCGGATTGGTTGGCGGCGATCGGACAAGTGGATCCGGCCAAAGAAAAGTACTACGCCGTCATGAGTCGCCTGCCCGATGTGGCGATGATTCGGCACAAGCTAGCCAATTTTTTGAATCGTGTGGGTTGGCGGTACGAGGCCGCGGAAGTCCTTACGCCGCTACTGGATTCGGGCGAAGTGACCGAAAGCGAATTGCGATCATTGCTGCAGGTATCGGTGCCGTGGTCGATGACGCAAACTCCGACGGACCTTTCCTTGGCCGAATCGATCCAGGAGGGACCGCTGGCCCGAGTGCTTGGGTTGCTCGGTGAAAAGCGTCCCCGTGAAGCGGCCGATTTGGTGACGCAGTGGACTGCGTCGAACCCCCGTTCCGTCGATCCGGTTGCCTACGCGTTTCTGGCCGCATCGCTGGCCGAGTTGCAGCAGTTCGAGGATCTAAAAGCATTGTTTTCACGAACGAACGCCGATGTCGAAAGCGTGCCCCAGTATTGGATGGCAAAAGGTGACTATGAAACGAGCAAGGGAACGCACCGGAGTGCCGTGCGATGCTACTTGGAAGCACTCAAGCGAGACACGACGCACCACATCCTTCACGAGCGTTTGTCTGCGTCATTGATTCAGATCGGTGACGTCAAAGCTGCCGAGTCGGTTGACGAACGACTGGGGCGTTTGATCGCCGCGTCGCAAGCGGGTGGTGCGATCGGTCAGGGGAATCCCGATGATTTGCGAGCCGGCAGCGACCTGGTCGACGACTTGGAATGGCTGGGTCTAAACCAACAAGCCGCAGCATGGTTGAGGATCGTCGCGTCGCGTCATCCCGATTCGGAAATCGCCGTTGGGGTCCCATCGCGATTAACGCGGCTGCGTGACGAACCAGCATCCGATCAAATGCGAAGGCGTTTGGCGGGCCTTGAACCGTCGGAATTCGCGTTGCCGTCGGAGTTGCGTTTGCATCGATTGGCAACGGATGGTCCGACGTCGCCCGCGCCTAACCCAGGTGTTCGGACCGCCCATGCAGTTCGACCAAGTTTGGTGGCCGTCGCCGCCGAGTTGGGATTGGATTTCACATACGTCAATGCTGCGGTTCCGCGAACCAAGAACTTTCAAATCTATCAAGCGTTCGGCGCTGGTGTTGCGGCATTCGATTTTGACTGTGACGGATGGGCGGATCTCTATTGCGGACAGGGCGATGGTGACCCGCCGGGTGCCCAGGCAAAGTTGTCCAATCAATTGTTTCGTCGGCTACCCGAGCGATTCGTCGCGGTGACCGAGCCCAGCAACGCAGGCGACGACGGATACTGTATGTGCGTGACGGCTGGTGATCTGAATCAGGACGGTTTCCCCGATCTCGTGGTCGGCAATTTGGGCGTCAACCAATGGATGATCAACCAGGGTGATGGAACCTTTCGGCAAGCAACCGATCGGGCCAATCAGAATCCGTCTGACTTTACAATGGCGGTCGCAATCGCCGATGTGAGCGGTGACGCGATCCCTGATATCATCGAAGTCAATCACGTTGACGATCCGAAGATTTTTGAACCCGTCGATGTCACGCCCGAAGGATTCTTATTGGTCTACCCCGGGCCTTTGATGTTTCGTTCTGCGATGGATCGCGTTTGGGTCCAATCAGCGGCGGGCGATCTTGACGAGGTCGCGTTGGACGGGGGCAGCAACCATCCGGGGTTGGGTTTGGTGGTTACCGATCTTGACGGTCAGCCGGGCTTGGAAATGTTTGTCGCCAACGATACGCGTCCGAACCAAGTTTGGTCGCGAAGCCAAAGCGATGCTTCCAACGCCGGTGTCCCATCGGCCGCTATCGAATTCGACGACAAGGCCGTCGCGATGGGATGCGCATTCAGTTCCCGTGGCGAAGCCAGCGCGTGCATGGGTGTCGCGTCGGGTGACTTTGACAACAACGGATTGTCCGATTTCATGGTAACGAATTGGATCGACGAGTGGTGGAATTTGTATTTGCAGTCGTCGCTAGGCAGTTACCGTGATGCCGCGCCCCAGTACCAATTGGATCGAGTCAGCGAAGGAGTTCTAGGTTTCGGCGCACAAGCCATCGATGTGGACAATGATTCGTTTTTGGATGTCATGATCGCGAACGGGCACATCGACGATCTTTCGCACATCGACGTGCCGTTTAAAATGTTGCCGCAGTTGTTGATCAATCGCGGTAACCACTTCGAACCGGCCGACCATGCCGATGACTCGTTCTGGACTAAGCCGCAGTTGGGCCGATGTGTGATCCGGTTGGACCACAACCGGGACGGGAAAATGGACGCTGTGGTCGCTGATTTGATGGCACCCATGCAACTATTGGAAAACCGAACGCAGACAATGAACCACTGGATCCAATTCGAACTAGCAGGGACAGCGTCGGAACGCGACGCCATCGGAGCATCCGTGACGATTCACACAGGTTCGTTGCAACGAACAACCTTGGTTGCTACCGGCGATGGTTACGAAGGTCGCAACGAACAAGTCGTGCATTTCGGTCTAGGGGCCGCTGGTGACGATGTCACCGTTTCGGTCCGCTGGCCCGATGGCAGAGAACAGTCGTATTCAGATTTAGCCGTCGACGGTCGCTACCTATTGATCGAAGGTGACGACATCGCGTGGGGCCGCTAACGATTGGTCGGAAAACGCAAATGGCCGAAAAACACAGGTCAGCTTGTCTTTGGTCTTGCCTGCCAATCACGCTCAGCGGCGATCGCGACGGGTTGGTTCGTCAACCGCGGGCGATCATACTGGGTGACATCTCGCATCCCCACCCTGTGCCAAGTTTTCTGAGACTCGTTTTCTGATTGGGCTTCCTTGAGCGACCTGTCATCACCCGCAACCAAACTCGATGAGGATAGCGATCGGAATCGACGTGTGTCGTTCGTGATTCCGACGTTGGACGAATCGGAATCGCTTGCGAAGTTGCATGCCAGGATTGTTCAAGTTTGCGATGCCAGTGGTATCGATCGGGAAATTGTCTTTGTCGATGACGGATCGACCGACGATTCGTGGCAAGTGATCCAGTCGTTGATAGCCGTCGACGATCAAACCCGGGCGATCGGGTTCCGACGTAACTTTGGAAAAGCGGCCGCGCTGGAAGCCGGGTTCGCCGCCGCGACGGGCGAGATTGCAATCACGATGGATGCGGATTTGCAGGACGATCCTGACGAGATTCCACGTTTCTTGGCCAAGATGGACGAAGGTTACGACGTCGTCAGCGGATGGAAACGGGTTCGGCACGATCCTTGGCACAAGGTCTTTCCCAGCCGCGTCTTCAACGCCTTGGTCAGCCGGATGACGGGGGTGAAGTTGCACGATCACAATTGCGGGTACAAGGCGTATCGCCGCGAGATCTTCGAGGAAGTGCGGCTGTACGGCGAACGACATCGGTTCGTTCCCGTCTTGGCCGCCGCCCGCGGTTGGCGCGTCGGCGAAATCGAAGTGCTGCATCACGCCCGGAAATTTGGGCGGTCAAAGTACGGCGTGTCGCGACTGATCAAAGGCTTTCTGGATCTGATCACGATCTATTTATTGACCAGCTTTCCGGGGCGACCGTTGCACTTGATCGGCGGTTTCGGAATGTTCTTCTTTGCGGCCGGTGGTGTCGGCATGATTTACTTGACGGCACGTTGGGTGATTTCGCGATTATCGGACTCGATGGCGGATCTGCATCTGCACGAGACCGCGATTTTTTACTACTGCATCTTTTCGGTCTTGCTGGGCGCCCAATTCATGTTGGCAGGATTGCTGGCGGAACTGATCGTGTCGCGAACGGATAATCGGACCAGCGTTTACAGTGTCGCAAAGCGATTGCCCCAGTCGGATGAGCACGGGCGAATCAACACCGTCGAATGACTAACATGCGCAACGACACGGACCATCACCGAATGATTCGAACGATTCTGGGCACCATGATCCTGGTCTCGGTGGCGATCGCGGCTGGTCGAATCGCGACGGTGACCAGCGCCGAAGGCGACACCGCGTTTCTGTCGGCGAATGATCGCAGTCGCTGGTGTACGATCGCCAGCCTGGTCGAAGACGGGACCTATGCGATCGACCGTCAAATCGAAATTGCCAATCCGATCCACCGCAACCGTCGTCCATGGGGGACGATCGACAAGGTCCGGCATACGGGGGCGGATGGCAAGTTGCACTACTACAGCAGCAAGCCGCCGCTGTTTCCGACAATGGTCGCTGGCGTTTACAAGTTGGTGCACCTGAGTACCGGCATGACGATGACGGCCCAGCCGATCTATGTGCCCCGGTTGATCTTAGCGCTGGTGAACCTGCCCATGTTGGCGGTGTTTCTGGTTGCGACCACCGCGGTGATCCGTCGCGTTTGCGAGTCGGTCGAAGGGCAGGTGATGTCCGTCGCGGCGACTTGTTTCGGGACGATGATGTTGCCGTTCACGGTCTCGTTGAACAACCACTTGCCCGCCGCCGCGTCGATGGCGGCGGCCATGGCGATCTATTTGTCGGCGGGGGACCGGATCGCGGGCGCCCAACGTGGCGACTCGCTGCGAGTCAGCGCGTGCTCCTGGTGCGCGATGGGGATGTTGGCGGCATTCGCGGCGGCCAACGAGTTGCCAGCACTTTCGATGGCCGTTTTCTGGGGCGTGCTTGCCGTTTGGTTGGATCGTCGATCCGTGATTCCGATGGCGGGCGGTGTAGCGGTCGTCGCGGTCGCGTTCTTCGCCACGACGTGGATTGCGCACGAAAGTCTCCGTCCGCCCTATGCCCATCGCGGCGTCGGCGCTGTGGTCGCCCACTTTGAAGCTTCCACCGAATCCCCCGACCAACAACTCGCCACAGACGTTCAGCGGGTGATCGTCGATCGCGGGTTGGTACCGGCGGAAGCGACGTTCGCAATCAAGCCCTCGGACGAATCGAAGCGTTACCGCGTGTTTGCCGACGACCGATCGTTCGCCCTGGTTCGTGACGAAACCGGATGGCAGCTTTCGCGCTGGGATGACTGGTACGAGTACCCGGGAAGCTACTGGCAAGACGGGCGTCGCCGCGGTGTCGACCGCGGCGAACCGTCGCGATGGATCTACTTTTTCCATATGACCTTCGGTCATTACGGTCTTTTTTCGTTGACGCCGATCTGGTGTCTGCTGCCTTTTGGTTTTGCGATGTCGCTGCGGACGGGGCCGCCCGAATACCGGCGGATGGTTGCCGCGATCTTGCTAGCAACCTTGGTCTGTTTTGCTTTCTATCTGTTCCGACCGATGATTGATCGCAATTACGGTGGGGTTAGCACGTGTTTACGCTGGTTGTTGTGGTTTGCGCCGCTTTGGCTAGCAATGGTTGCGGTCGCCATCGACGCGTGTGTTCGTTCGACGCTCGGCCGGCGGTCGGTGTGGGCATTGCTAGCAATGAGTATCTTTTCGATGTCGACGGCGCTCTCGTCGCCTTGGCAATCACCGTGGCTGTACCGTTTTTGGCAGTTTTTGGGGTGGATTGACGCTTAGCCACGGGCGTACCATCCGGTCGGATGCAGTCGGGCTATTTTTGCCCCACCAAGGTGAAGAATCACCGGGCAAACGGCTGCGCAGAGCCATTGGAAGGCACGGAAGATTTGGCCGGCAACACGGAAGCTGCGAAGCCTCGTCAATCGGGACGTATGTCACGGTGGCTGTTCGCTGCGCTGATCATTGCCGCGGCCTGTTTCGCGATCCGTTCGCTAGCACCACAGACGATCGGCGAAACGGTTCGGCGGAAATTCATTTGCCAACTTCAAACGCACTACCCCAATCACAACATCTCGGTACGTCGGGGACACTTTGATCCCAACATCGGTTTGGTTTTGGAAGACCTGCGGATCAGCGAGCCGACGTCCATGCTTTCGCTTCGCAGTCGCGAGATGGTCCGGATCGAACGGATCACCGTGATGGGTGACTTTCAAATCGAAAAGCTACTCGACCAGCAGAACCCGTTGGTAACGCGGCGTGTGGTCGTCGAAGGAGTCACCGCAAACGTTTGGCTGCGTGAAAACGGCGATTCTTCTTTGGCGGTTTTACTGCCGCTGCCGCAGCTCGGCCCGGCGGCGCCGCGAATCGATTTGAGTCAAATTCACTTGCGGTTGTTTGGCGATGACGCGTCCAGCCGATGGATTGACGCCGAACTGGAGCGTGCGTTGGTGGTCAATCGGACCCGAGCCGACGGATCGACGGATCACGAGATTACTGTGACCGGCGTCGCCGACTTTGCCAAAGACATCAAGCTGAAGATCACCAACGTCGGCGGTTCGGTCGATGTTTTGTGCGCTGCAACCGGCGTTCACTTCAATCGTCGACTGTACGACAGCCTTCCATCGGCGTGGAGCGATTTTTTACGAAACGCAAAAGACTTGACGTGTGCTTGCGACACGTCGATTTCGTATCACAAAGCTGCGACGGGAAAAGTCGACTATCGCGTGCAGACGAATGTCCACGACGGTCGGTTCGAGCATCTCGCATTGCCGTTGCCGTTGTCGCAGCTAAGGGGAGTGGTTGTTTGCGATCCGTCGGGGATCACGGTCGACGGCGGGCAAGCCAACTTGGGTGACGCCATCGTTCGCATCGTCAACGGTCGGTTGGACGGCCACCAATGGCCGTCGCCGGCAACGTTGACGGTCAAGACACGAGGTTTGTTATTGGACGAGCGGTTGGCCGCGTCGCTTCCACCATCGCTGCAGGAACAGTGGCACAAGATTCAGCCGCTCGGCCGTGTCGACATCGATGCAAGCCTTGTCCATGGAGTCGGCGGATGGGACACCAACGCGGATCTGACGTGTCACGGTGTTGATGTTCGCTACGAAAAGTTTCCTTACCCGATCGAGCAAGTCGTCGGCCGAATCGAACTGCGATCCGGCATCGTTTCGAGTGACGGACTTAGTGGTCGTGTATCCAGCAATCGCATGCTTTGTGCGTTTCGATTGCCGACCAAGCCGGGCATCACGAACGAAAAGTCTTTCGTCGTTCAAACCGATGGCCCCATCCCGATCGACAACACGTTGTTGCAATCGTTAACGCCGCGGTTGGCCGAACAGAGCGGACTGGAATCGTTCGTTCGTTCGCTACGTCCCCGCGGTTCGGTTCGGTTGGCAATGGCCGTCTTCGCGACCGATGCGGCCGGACGGCAAACGCGGACCATCGATTTGGACGTGATCGATGGACATATGCGTTACGAAAAGTTCGCCTACCCGTTGTATAACGTTTCGGGGAAGATTCGTGTCGAGAATCATTTGGTGAAGATGTCCGGCTTCCGCGCCACCAACGCGAATGCCGGTGTGATTCTTTGCGATGGCACTTATCAAATGGAAGTTGCCGGCGCGATGCCATCAGGATATCGCATCACCGATCACGGCGTTGTCGATCGCAGCGAATCGCGGCTGATGTTGAACTTCCAGGCCCAGAACGTTCCGATGGACGAGTCGCTGCGTTCCTCTTTGCCCTATTCGACCCAACAGGTGTGGGACGCAATCTCGCCCAACGGGGTGTTGGATGAATTGAATGTGCAGTTGGTCAAAATCGGAAACGATTCACCGATCGGAATGGACATCAGTGCGAGGCAGTTGGAACACGGACAAGTGACCAATCGGATTCTAAGCATTCGTCCGCCGGCGCTGCCCTATCGGTTGGACATCACCGGTGGCGTTGTGCGCTTCGACGGATCGAACGTAAAGATCGAATCGTTGAAGGCCAGTCACGACGGGTCGAAGATTTCTGCGGACGGTCGCTGCGATCCCGGCGAAGACGGGCGTTGGGTGTTGTCGACGAATCTGCACAGCGGCAGCCGATTGCGCCCCGATGCCGAACTGATCGCGGCCCTACCCGTGCAAATGCGGGAAGCGATGCGAAGGCTGCAGTTGCGAGGCCCCGTCAGCATCCGGGGCACCACCGTATTGACGATCCCCGATGAAGCTCGGCCCGAACCCGTCATCAATTGGGACTTGGATCTTCAGCTCGAAGGAAACCGCATCGCCGATGTCGGACCGGTGCATTCGCTGCGGGGTGAAGTGTCGGTCCAGGGAACTCGAAACGAATCCGTACTCCTTGCGACGGGCGCCGTCCGTATCGATTCGATGCACGTGGACGATCTGCAGCTCACCAACATTCAAGGTCCATTTTCGATCAACAACGATCGGTTGGACCTGGGGCAGCGAGCATTCGATCGACGCGCGGCTGGTGTCGGTGGCGAGACGTCGGCGTCGGCACCGATCCGCGGCAAACTGTTTGGCGGAACCATTGATCTTGATGGCGAGGTGATCTTGTCTAGCGGCGATTTTGACGTCGTCATGGCGGTTCAGGCGGGTCGGGTGCCGACTTTGTTGGCGGACTTTGGTCACGGCGATAACGGCCTCACTGGAACGTTTAGCGGTCAAACCAATTTGCGAGGCAACTTGGGAACCAGCGATCTGTTGAAGGGATCTGGGACGGCGCGAGTCTCCGGTGCAAACCTTTATCAGTTGCCAATGATCGTCAAGGTGATGAATCTGATCAGCGTCACGCCGACCGAAGATGTCGCCTTCACCGACGGCGAGATCGAGTTCAGCTTGTTCGGCGACACAGCGACGTTCAATAAAGTGCACCTGTGGGGCGATTTGGTCTCGCTCGAAGGCGGGGGGACCTTGGATCGACGTCAAGAATTGGATCTGACATTCAACACGCGTGTCAGTCCTCAGAACACGTTCACCAAGATCGTTCGTCCTCTGCGCAGTCAACGTTACACCTTGATGACGATCGACGTTCGCGGCCCCGTGAACGATGTGCGGATCGAACGCCGCGCGCTCGATGGCGTCGGACAAACACTCGAACGCATGTTTCCGGGCATGGGCGGGAACCACGAAGCCGAGGAACAAAGCGATTCACCTCGCTCGGCTAGCCAAAGCCGAGGTTGGTTCAAATGATCGCCATGACACCTTTCACACAGACCAGCATCCACACCGGATAACCTGACCCGCCGAGACGGGTCTCGGCAGACACCAGACAGGACGATCGGACATGAATATTCAACCGACTTCCGCAGCAGCGAGCATCGCGGGAACTTCACAGGCGGCCGCGAAAGGTGGCGATGCCGACAAGATCGCTTCGGACGCTACCAACAAGCAGTCCGCCGCTGATTCATCCACGGGCAAGAATCTAGAAGTGGGGGCGCTCGACGCTAGCACGAAAACGGGTGATCGCGGCGGCGACGGTCGCCAACTGTATGACTCCTTCGAAGGTCATCAAGAAAAAGATGACGAACCCGACGCACCGACTCCGAACGAATCCCAGGTTTCGCAAGAGGAACCTGCGTCGGAAGGTCACATTGATTTCGAAGCCTGATGGATACGGATAGGTCCCTAAACAGTTGTGGAATCGTTGCAGTCGTTAAAGGTTGAACGACGGTCGAATGGATTGGCCGGTCCAACATCATTGACTTTGATTCGCCAGCTTTCGGATCTAGCTTTCGAGAGAGGATCTACACAGGGATCCGCTTTTCTCGATCGGGGACCAAGCCCCAAGGTAAGCCCATGTCTGAAGCCACCGGCAATATCGAATCAAACGTACGTGGATACTGTCGATTGTTTCCGGCGGTATTCGACACAGCCGTCGGCTCGACGCTGACCGACGCGTCGGGCAAGACATTCATCGACTTTTTCTGCGGCGCCGGTTCGTTGAATTACGGCCACAATCACCCGGTCGCGAAGGCCGCATTGTTGGACTACGTTTCGCGAAACGGAATCCAGCATTCGCTGGACATCGCAACGAAGGCGAAGGTCGACTTTCTTGACACGTTCGAGCGATTGATCTTGAAGCCTCGCGGAATGGACTTCGTGGTTCAATTCACCGGCCCAACCGGAACCAACGCGGTGGAAGCAGCCATCAAGCTGGCTCGCAAACAAACCAACCGTAGCCACATCGTTGCGTTCACAAATGCCTATCACGGGCACTCGCTCGGATCACTCGCCTTGACGGGCAACAAGTACTATCACAGCGAATTCTATGGGTCGCGAAACAACGTGACTCATTTACCTTTCGATGGTTACCTGGGCGACGTCGACACGGCCGATCTGTTGGCCAAAATGTTGGCGGACAACAGCAGCGGGCTTCCCGTTCCAGCGGCAGTGATTTTGGAAACGGTACAAGGCGAAGGCGGCATCAATGTCGCAAGTCGGCAATGGCTACGACGCGTGGCTGAGATATGTCGACAACACGAAATCTTGCTGATCATCGACGACATCCAGGTCGGCAACGGACGCACCGGAAAGTTCTTCAGCTTCGAAGACGCGGGGCTTGAACCGGATGTGGTTTGTTTGTCGAAGTCGATCGGTGGCGGTTTGCCAATGTCGTTGGTGCTGATCCGCCGCCCGTTGGATGCTTGGAAACCGGGCGAACACACCGGCACGTTCCGCGGCAACAACTTGGCATTCGTCGCCGCCAACGCCGTCTTGAAACACTGGGCCGATGCAGACTTCGAATCCCAAATCGCCAGTCGAGGCGAAGTGATTCAGTCGTGGTTGAAACAAGTCTGCGAACGATTCGCGGCACAGAACTTTTGTTATCGCGGTCGCGGATTGATTTGGGGCCTGGACGTCAAGCGTGGCGACCTGGCCGCGAAGGTGATTCGCCAATGCTTCCAAGACGGATTGTTGATCGAAGCATCCGGCGCCGACGACCAAGTGCTGAAGTTCATGCCCGCACTGACAATCGAGCGGCCGTTGTTGTTTGAAGGACTGCGTGTCGTGGATGCCGTACTGTGCCGAGTTGTCGGCGAAGAGACTTCCCCATCCGATCAAGCGTTACAAGTGATGCCGCAACTTGACTTGGGATCGATTTCGTCGGTCGGTGGATCCGCGTCGATGGGTACCTTGGGACAATGACGACAACGGAACACGAAGCTCTGGTCGCCTTTCCGACACTGTGGTCGCGTCAATTGGCGCAGACGCCGGATCGCACCGCGGTCATCGCCGAAGACGGGACGCTCTCGTACGCGGAGCTGGATGCGATGGCGGTCGCGATCGCTGCTCGATTAAAAGCATCAGGTATCACGGCCGGCGATTGTGTCGGTATGTGCGTCGATCGTTCGCCCGAAGCCATCGCGGCGATGATCGGGATCATGAAGTTGGGCGCCGTGTTCGTTCCGCTAGATCCCGAATATCCTGTCGACCGACTTGCCTACATGGTCGGCGACGCCGCGATCCGGACCATCTTGGGACATCCGCACTACCAAGCGTCGATAGGCAAGAACTTGGTGGGTGGTGAAGCGGCGCCGTGCGAGTGGATCGATTGTGAACCGTCTCTTTGGTTGGACGCTAACATTGAATCGGTTTCGTTTCCATCGATCGCACCCGATGACTTGGCGTACATCATGTACACGTCGGGTTCGACTGGAAAACCAAAAGGCGTCGAGATCCAACACGCCGCGCTGGCGACGTACTGCTACGCCGATATCGATTGTTACAAGATCAATCAAGACGATCGCACGTTGCAGTTTTCGACACTGAATTTTGACATTGCGATCGAGGAGATTTTCCCGCCTTTGCTGACGGGCGGGGCGGTGGTCGTTCGTCCTCGCGGGCGGGCGAATGAACGCAACGAGTTGTCGACTTTGGTCAATCGGTTCGGCGTGACTGCGATCCATCTTGCCACGGCATACTGGCACCAATGGGTCGATTTGATGGTTGCCACGGGCGAGCGGATCCCGCCGTCGATCGGCTTGATGATCGTTACCGGCGAAAAAGTGTCGGTGGCACACTACCGTCGTTGGCAACAGCTTTGCGACCGCGACGTACTTTGGTGCAACGCATATGGTCCGACCGAAGCAACGGTCAGCGCGACGGTCTTCATTCCCGATGATCAATTCGATGCCGCCAACATGCCGATCGGAAAGCCGATGAAACGCTACGAAGCGTTTGTGCTGGACGATCAACGACGGGTGCTGGATGTCGGTGAAACGGGGCAACTTTTTTTGGGCGGCCCGGCGCTTGCGAAGGGATATCACAATCGGCCCGACTTGACGGACGCCGCATTCATCCGGACTGAGATCAATGGCGAAATGCGGCGACTCTATCGGACCGGTGACGTCGCCCGGTTCTTGCCCGATGGGAACATCGATTTCGGCGGACGACTCGATCACCAAATCAAGTTGGGGTCGTACCGGATCGAACCAGCCGAGATCGAAGCTGTTGTCAACGAATGTGAGTCAGTTTTGGAGTCGTTGGTCAGTTACGACGGAGTCGACGGCAAGAAGTTTTTGATCGCTTACCTTGCCGTGGGGCCGGCACAGGTTTCGGCAAACGAGGTCGCTTCGTTTTTGCGCCAGAAGCTGCCGGCCTACATGGTGCCTGCTCGCTATGTGTTCTTGGATTCGTTTCCCAAGACCATCAACGGGAAAATCGACCGGCGACGATTGCCCCCGCCGGCTGAGAGTGTGGTTCCACGTGACGACTCGTACGTCGCGCCACAAACGCCGATGCAGCGATACTTGGTCGAACTTTGGCAAGACGTGCTCCATCTTCCTGAGATCGGTATCCACGACGACTTCTTTTTGCTCGGTGGCAGCTCGCTGTTGGTCACACAAATTGTGGCTCGATTGACAACCGAGAAAAATATTGAGTTGCCCGTACGCGATTTCTTTGCCAATCCGACGGTCGCGAGTGCGGCTCGTCACCTTGAACAAACCGACGGTCAAGTGACCAACGGTGACGACGACGACATTTTAGTGCATCGGCATCATTTGCCGATGATCGACGCGGACTACTTCACCAGTGACGGTGATCGCCTTTACGCGGTTCGCTACTCACCAAGAAACCGATCATCCCAGCGAGCGATCGTGTTGTGTCATTCGATCGGACACGAGTATGCACGCGGGTATCGAAATCTCCAACAATTGGCGATCCAACTCTGCAAAGCCGGTCATGAAGTGTTGCGGTTTGATTACGCTTCGACGGGAAATTCCGAAGGCGACTGCGCCAAGTTGACTATCGATCGAATGCGCCAAAATCTGGCCGACGCAAAAACTTTTCTCGCGACGCGTTCGGGTGTGGAATGCATTTCGGCGGTCGGTTTGCGTTTCGGTGCGACGATCGCAGCCACGATGCCACGCGAGACCTTTGACAGCGTGGTGATGTGGGATCCCGTCCTTTGCGGCGAGCAATTCCTTTCCACGACGGATGGCTTTCACCATGCCGCACTGACGTCCTTGACTCGATTCAACCAAGTCCGATCCCGCGGTGCGATCGATCAGAGCTTCGGCCAAGTGATGACGACGCGCAAACGGAATAGCTTGGGTGCGATTCACTTGGATCCCACCCGAACGCTCGGCGACTCGTTCACGATCGTACTGACCGACCGGTGGGACGAGTCACCGTCTGCCGCGACTTGGAAATCGAATCAAACGCATGTGATCGAAACTCGCGATGTCGCGGCGTGGAACGATTCGCGGTACACCGAGAGCGCGTTCTCGTCGCCGGAAAGCTTTCAAGCGATCACAAAGCACTTTAGCGATGCGGAGTCACGCCAGTGAAACGAGAAACAAACCAAGCCGTTGTGTTCGGTGAGTACGAGCATTTGCTAGGTGTTTGGCGAGTGGCGGCGGAACCGACGCTTTCGTCCGTCGCAGCAATCATGGTCACGCCGGGAATGTTGCATCACGTGGGGCCGAATCGGTTGCACGTCGATTTGGCCGAGTCGCTTTCAAGTCTGGGCATCGCGTCGTTGCGATTCGACTTGTCGGGTATCGGCGAAAGTTTGGGCGTCGGTGTTGGTGGGCGATCGATCGATCGCGCGGCGGACGAGATTCGTCAAGCGATCAATTGGATCGAAGAGCACGCCGGGATCACCCAATTCGTTCTGTTCGGGCTATGCAGTGGAGCGGATGATTCGATCCACGCGGCGCTGCGAGACCAGCGCGTTGTGGGCGTGGTCGCCATGGACGGGTGTGGCTATCCGACACTCCTTTACCACTGGTATCGCTTCACGCGTCATTTTTTGCCGCGAGTGTTGCGACTGGACAAGTGGCGAACGCTTTGGAAACGCCGCCGTACCGACGACGGTTCCGTCGTCACTTCGCTGCAACCCGGAAAGGACGTCCGCGAATTTCCGACGCAAACGCAGGCGATCGAGGAGTTGAAAACGCTTTCGTCACGCGGTGCGCTGATGCACTTCGTCTACACCGGTGGTGTTGGCGATTACTTCAATCATGCAGGGCAATTTGCGGCGATGTTTCCAACACTGAAAGACGACCCCCGGATCAGCAGCCACTTTTTCGAGTCGATGGATCATGTGGCGTTGATGGTCGAAGACCGCCGGCAATTGGTCACGCATGTCGCCAATCGGATGCGTTGGATGGCCGTTTCGCAAGCCAACGGTAATCCGGCGCGTTCGACGGACCAGGACGCGACAGTGGTTCCCTAGTCGATCGCATTTCGGTTCGATTCGGAAAGGCAACGCGGGTGCCGGCGGCGACGCTGCAACGCCGCGGGAAATATGTTCCACTGATGGGATGGATTTCCTCGCCACGACCGGTCGCCGCAAAGTTCTTTTCGGTTTGCTTTACTTGAGCGAGGGCGCGCCGATCGGGTTCATTTGGCTGGGGCTGCCAACCCGCTTGCGGGCGATGGAAGTGCCGCTGGACCGGATCACGTGGCTGATGGCAATGTTGATTTTGCCTTGGACGCTGAAGTTTCTTTGGGCACCGTTGGTCGATTTGTTTCGCGGGCCAAAATGGGGATTGAAGCATTCGATCATCGCTTCGCAAGTCGTGATGGGGGCGACGCTCTTGCCGTTGTTTTGGTTGGATTTGCGAATCGATTTTGCGATCGTTTCGATGTGGTTGTTGGCGCACGCGTTCGCCGCTGCGACACAGGACGTGGCGATCGACTCGCTTTGTATCCAGCAATCTATGCTGGCTGAACGTGGTTCACTTAACGGTGCGATGCAATGCGGCGTCTTGACCGGTCGGGCCATCATGGGCGGCGGTTCGTTGATGCTAGAGCGGTGGATCGGATTCAACGGAGTAGTCGCCGTCCTGATCGGTTTGGTCAGCTTTTCATTGATCGTGTTGGCGTTCGCGAAGGAAAAACAGCTCGCAGCGACCGCCGGCGTTGCGGAATCGATTGGCCAACGGATGCTTCAATTGATGAGGCAACTTCGTCGTGGCGCGAGAAAGCCGATCATTTGGTTTGGCTTTGCGTTCGCGTTGACGGTCCCAGCCGCATTCAAATCGGCCGAAGCGATTCTAGGACCGTTCTTGGTCGACCGTGGGTATTCCGAGTTTGATGTTGGGCGTTTCACATCGACGGCGATTATCGGCGGCATGATTGTCGGCTCCGTCTTGGCGGGCCGATTTTCGCACCGTTGGGCGGACCGTCGACTTTTGACGGGTGCGGTGATCGCGAATCTGTTGGCAATTGCCGCCGTCGCGATCGCGGATCTATCGAGCGATCGATCCGGTGGCATCGCCCTGTTGGTTGCGTTGACGGTCGTTTCCATCACGATCGGTTGCTTTACCGTTGCGATGTACAATTGGTTGATGAATCTGACAGACCCGCTGATGGCGGCGACTCAGTTTACTGCGTTTATGGCTGCATCAAACGTTTGTGAAGCGTGGTCGACAACATTGATCGGCCGACTGCAAATCGCCTGGGGTTACCCCGCGGCGATGTTGTGCCTTTGCGCTATTTCGGCGACGGCAGCCATTGTCATCGCGTTGAAGTTGCCGCCCTCGCCCGAGTGAAGCGAATCGCTTACACCTCGAAGGTCTTTTCGTCCTCTTGATAGACCACCCGATACATATCGGTTTTACGGTCGTTCCAGTTTTGCACGGATCCTTGATCGCGGTGCCGTCGCAATTGTTCGAAATCCAAGTCGTGGATGATCAACGTTTCGACGTTCGGGTTGCATTCGTCCGCGATCGCGTCGCGAGCAAATTCGGCATCGGCCGGAGTGAAAATGCCCGACTGAGCGTAGTGAATATCCGAGTTTTCGACGAACGGCAGGTTCCCCGTGCATCCAGATATGGCGACGTACAGGTGGTTCTCGATACAACGTGCCTGGGCGCAGTAACGAACGCGAAGGTAACCGTGGCGAGTGTCCGTGTTGAACGGAACGAAGACGATTTGGGCGCCTTTTTGAGTCGCGATTCGTGTCAGTTCGGGGAACTCGATGTCGTAGCAAATTTGGATCGCGATCGGACCGCAATCGGTGTCAAACACTTCGACTTTCTTACCGGGGCTAACACCCCACCACTTACGCTCGCTCGGAGTGATGTGGATTTTGTACTGCTTGCCGATCGATCCGTCGCGTCGGAACAAATAGGCGACGTTGTACAGCGTGTCGTTCTCGACAACGAACTGGGACCCACCGATCACGTTGATGTTGTACTTGACCGCCATCTCGGTGAAGATGTCCAGGTACTGTGGGGTGAACGCAGCAAGTTGACGCGCAGCCTGTCCCGGTCGCGAAGCATCGACGCTGGGCAACGACAACAGTTGGGTCGTGAACAATTCCGGGAACAACACAAAGTCGCACTTATAGTCCGACGCCGTGTCCATGAAGAATTCGCACTGTTGATGAAATTCTTCGAACTTTCGAATGGTTCGCAATTGGTACTGAACCACGCAAATGCGGATCGGTTCGATGACGTGATGGAAGCGACGTTTCGCACCGGCGACGTATTCCAAATTTGTCCATGCCGAGTAGGTCGCGTAACCACACGATTCGCCGTCGGCCGGCAAGTAGTTGGGCGTTAGACCACGGACGATAAACCCGTTGGAAAGCTGCGCGGTCAGCACGGGGTCGTAATTGTGTTTTTCCAAAACGCTATCGATGTACTCACGCGCCGACATCTTATCGGCGTGCTTGTGGTATCCGGGGATCCGTCCGCCGATGATGATCTGGGAAAGATTCTTTCGCCGGCAAAGGTCTTTGCGGGCGTCATACATTCGACGTGAAAGTTTCATCCCACGAAATTCTGGATCGACCATCATTTCGATCCCGTAAAGCGTGTCGCCCTTGGGTTTGTGATTGCGGATATATCCAGAATCGGAAATTGCTTTCCAATTGTGCCACTCCAATCCTGCGTCATATTCCATGATCAGGCTGGACGACGAAGCGGCCAACTTACCGTCAATTTCGATGCAAATTTGGCCTTCGGGAAAGACCTTCAGTTGGCTCTCGATCTGGTCGCGATTCCACGTTTCTAAACCGGGAAAGCACCGCTCAGCCATTGCCGACAGCGCATCGAAATCGTCCATCGTCAGAGGTCGGACGACGATTTTCCATTCAAATTCCGAAAGATTCAATGGTTCCACGGTTAGCACGCTATCGATTTCAAGGGGACGATTCGGAATAACGATAGTGCCAACCCAGGCCGATCAGCAAGCCACTCTCGCGGATTTGGTTTCCAAGGCTGCTTTCATGGCAATCCCGGCACCCTCTTCGTCGAATGTCGGGGCGAACGTGATTTCCCCAAAACATGGTTTCAGTGTTAGGATTCGCCCAGGATTGTTCGGCATGTTGATCGGGCGGTCCTTTCAAATTCAATTCGCGAAAGTGACGCTATGATCAAGCTAGGAATCCTTTCAACCGCTCCGCGTTGCTACAGCACCCGGCGACTCGTCGCGGCCGCGAAAGATCGCGGGCACAAAGTCTCGGTTGTCAATACGCTTAAGTGCTCGATCGATTTACAGTCCGGCAAGCCAGACTTGTATTACCGCGGCAAGCCGTTGGCGGAATTTGACGCGATGGTGCCTCGGATCGGTGCCAGCATCACCTACTTTGGTACAGCCGTCGTTCGTCAGCTGGAACAGATGAACGTCTTTGTCACCAACAGTTCCGCAGGAATTTCGAACAGCCGCGACAAACTTCGCAGCATGCAAATCCTCAGCCGCCACCACATCGGCATGCCACGGACCACCTTTGTCCGTGATCGCGGCGATGTGATTCCATCGATCGAGCGGATCGGCGGAGCGCCGGTCATCATCAAGCTGCTTGAAGGCACCCAGGGTGTCGGCGTGATTCTAGCGGACTCGATCAAAATCGCCGAAGCGATCATTGAAACGCTGCAAACGGCAAAGCAAAACGTTTTGGTGCAAGGTTTCGTCGCCGAGAGCAAGGGACGTGATGTCCGTGCGTTCGTGATCGGGGACCGCGTCATCGGTGCGATGCGACGGGTGGCCCAAGGTGACGAGTTTCGCAGCAACGTTCACCGCGGTGGCCAGGTGGAAGCGATCGAATTGGATGACCAGTATCGCGAGACCGCCCTGCGGGCCGCACAGATCATGGGGCTACGCGTCGCCGGTGTCGACATGCTGGAAGGAAAGGACGGGCCGCAAGTCATGGAAGTCAACAGCTCACCCGGGTTAGAAGGCATCGAACGGGCGACGCAAACGGACATCGCCGGAGCGATCGTGGACTACTGTGCCGCTCACGTCGACTTCCCCGAAATGGACATCCGCCAACGGTTGACCGTCAGCCGCGGCTATGGGGTCTGCGAACTGTTCGTTCCCGAAGGCTCGCATTTCGTCGGCATGACGATCGCCGATGCTGCGTTCACCGAGAAAGACATCAACGTGTTGACTCTCTATCGGGGCAAGACCGTGATCCCTAACCCGAAGCGTTCACGACTGCTTGAACCGGGTGACCGATTGCTATGTTTCGGCAAACAAGAATCGATGAAAGAGATGGTCCCCAAAAAGACACAAAAGCAACGAGCACCCAAGGTCAAGACTTTGGACACATCGATGATCGACGAAGCGTCCGCCTAAGCCGCGTTCGGATTACGGCGTTGACGTCCGCCGGCCGACTGTGGACGTCAACGCGATTGCCGCGAGTACTTCTTTTTGTATTTCTCGAACAGCATCGTGTGTCGACTGGTCAGGTCGACCCGGCGGCCTTGAATGAACGCATCGATCACGTTCGTTTCCGTTTCCAAAATGTCTCCGTCGCAAACGATTAACGTTGCATCCTTTCCGGCCGTGACCGAACCTACTCGATCGCCGATTCCCAAAATGTCGGCCGCCGACATGGTCATGGCGGCAACCGCATCGTCGCGGGACAGTCCGTATGCAACCGCATTGGCGGCATGGTAGGGCAGATTTCTGGCATTCGACGATCCACCGGGGTAACCGAGGCCCTCACCGGCAATGGCGAACCGAATACCCGCCTTTCGAAGCCTCGCGGGCAATGTGTAAGCGGCGTCGAAAGCATCATGACGGTGCAGCGGTAATCGATAGGTACCCGCAACGATCACAGGAACTTCGTATCGCTTCAGCAGGTCGGCGCACTCAACTGCGTCATAGCCACCATAGATCACGAGCGACAAGTCACGTCCGACCGCATAGGCGACGGCCGATTCGATCGTCGATTGATGATTGGCTTCGACGAACAACGGTCGCTCGCGTCGTAAAACTGGCAACAACGATTCCAATTTGACATCGGAAACGATCTCGATCGTGCCGTCGGTGCGAGCTTCGCCATAACGCTTTGCTTCATCCAGCCAATCGTCCAGTGACTGCAGTTTGTCGTCGCGTTTTTTCGCTTCTTCTTTGGCGTCCTTGTCGCGAGGCTGCAGCGATTCCCAGTTGACGCCCAATCCCGCCGGCGCCAACAAGTTCATGTCGCTGACCGTCCAACCGTCCATCTGCATCACCGCCGTTTGGCCGCGAAGGAACGGCCCGCCCGGTGACACGTGTGCGATCATGATGCCGCCCGCTCGTGCGACGGGGATCAATTCGCTGTCGGGATTGACCGCGACCCAGGAACGCACGTTCGGATTTCTTTCGCCTCGCTCGTTGCTGTCACTGGTTTCGCCGACCGACAGAATCTCTCGAAGCCCCAGGTCCGTCATCGATTCGATCAAGCCGGGGTACACGTGCTTGCCCGTGCCATCCACGACAACGCATCCGGCCGGCGGATCGATGCGTACGTCCACAGCAACAATTTTGCCCGCGTCGAACAGCACCGAACCGACGGGGATCGTAGCCTCGTCGACGCGATGGATCGTGGCACCGCGAATCAGGATCGGGTTCGATTGCGGTTCTCCGGGAACCTGATCATTTGCTTCTAGCGTCGCGGCGATCGCGATCGCCAAGCATGCCAACAAACAATGCCATCGTGATACAGTCATCATTGCGAAGCTCCGGTGCGTTGATTCGTGTTGCAGAATTCATCGAATCGCAACCAGCGATCTTCTTCTGCCACCTCCTCTGGCGTTTCGTTCGCCGCGTCATCAGGCAGCGGCTTTGCCTTGGTGTCGGGCTGTGTGTCTTTCTTCTTTCCGATTGCAAGTTGTATGAGCTGGTTTCGGATTTTTTGATCGCGTTGACGCCGTTTCGCGTCGTCAGCGATCGAAAAGTAAATTCGCCCGTCGATCCACGTCTGTTCGCATCGCGTCGTCGTCGACAACGGGCGACCGCTCCAGATCACAAGGTCAGCATCTTTGCCAACTTCGATCGATCCGACTCGGTCGTCGATCCGCAGTTGCTTTGCCGGGTTGAGAGTCACGAACTTCAAGGCTTCTTCCTCCGGTACGCCACCGTACTTCGTTGCTTTGGCGGCTTCGGTATTCAAATGGCGACCGAGTTCCGGGTCGTCGCTGTTGTAGGAAACAACGACGCCGGCATCGTGCATCAGAACGCCGTTGTACGGAATGGCGTCGAAGACTTCGAACTTGTAAGCCCACCAATCTGCGAAGGACGATGCCATCGCGCCGTGTGCGGCGATTCGATCAGCGACTTTGTAGCCTTCCAGAATGTGTTGCAAAGTTCCGATGCGAATGTTGAACTCTTCCAAGACGTCCAGCGTCGCGACGATTTCATCCTGCCGATAGCTATGGCAATGGATCCATCGATCGCCGTGCTGGACTTCGGCTAGGGCGTCCATTTGCAAATCACGACGCGGCGGCAACGACGACCGCTGGCCGGCTTGCCACGCTTTTCGGTCAGCTTCGTATTGTCTGGCCGCCAAGAATTGGTCGCGCAGCAATTGCTCGACACCCATTCGTGTCGTCGGATAGCGGTCGCTCGATCGTTTGACGTTCTCACCGAGCGCAAACTTAATGCCCGGTGCAGCGCCGGCGAACTTCATGTCGTTCATCGATGCGCCCCAGCGAAACTTGATCGTTTGGCTTTGTCCGCCGATCGGGTTGGCCGATCCGTGCATGATGTTGGCCGTGGTGACACCGCCGGCGAGTTGTCGATAGATGGCGATGTCCGAGTTGTCGATGAAATCGCCAATGCGAACTTCGGCCGTTACCGCTTGTCCCGTTTCATTGATGCCGCCGTCGGTCGCGATGTGAGAGTGGCAATCGATCAATCCCGGTGTGATGTGCTTTCCACTCGCGTCGACAACATGGCACGGTTTCGGTACGGCCAGGTCGACGCCGATCTCGGTGATTTTTCCGTCGCGTACGATGATGTCCGCACGATCGAGTTTTCCGGATGGTCCGCACGTCCACAAGGTCGCGCCGCGAAACAGAATCGCCGAGTGAACGGTTGGCGGATTGACGAAACCTTGGGCACCCAGCGGATGATTCAATTCGATGGTGTCGATGTCAGTGTCGTCCGCTAGCGATTCTTCGCCTTGAACGGTTGTCGATTTCGACGCATCGTCGTCTTCGCCTTTGTCGTCGACCTCGTTTTCAAGTCGTTTCAGTTTCAGCTGTTGTTGCGTCCCCGACGGTGATGTCAACGTTGCGAAGGAATCGGATGTAGGTTCGGTGTCGCCTATGTGATTGACCGTCAAAATTTCCAATCGCCAGACACCTTCGTCAAACTCTTTACCAAGCGAGGCCAGATTCAAGGTTGCGTGCAGTCGCACGCGATCGCGGATCACGTCTTTCAGTTTGACCTCGATCGACTTTGTTTCTTTGCCAGCAGTGTCTTCCTTCGATTCGGGCGAATCTTCATACGCGGATTTTTCTCGTTCGATCTTCGCAGCCCAACCCTTGTCATTCTTTTCGATTGCCAGAGTCGCTGGAACTGAAGCGTTCGCAGACTTCAGAGCTACCGCCCACCTACCCAGCAGCCGATCGTCTTTCCCATTTTCTTCAATGACGAAACGCTGTCCGGCGACCCAGGTTTCGAGCACCTTCGTTTTCTCGCCAAACAAGTCGCCATCAGTCACGACAAGGTTTGCCCACATGCCGGATTCGATGCGCCCCAGTTTGTCGTCGACTTTCATCCACTGGGCTGGCGTTGTGGTGACGGACGCGTGTGCAACGATCGGATCGAGACCACGCTCGATCGCAACGCGAATCTTTTCAAGGAACTTGCCCGGGTCATCTAAGCCGTCGGTGGTCAAGCAAAAGTCAACGCCTGCGGTGTTTAGCCGCGACGGGTTTTCGGGTGCGAAGTGCCAGTGCATCCAATCCACCAGCTCTGTGCTGCGAACGGACGACTCTGTCGCCGCCGACGGCGGTTCGGGGAAATCAACGGGCAGCAGCACCATCAGCCCGGGGCGGGCAATGGCATCGATCTCGCGGTACTCGCGTCCGCTGCCACGCAGAAGCACCGGCAACGAAAATTCGTCGGCGACGTCGAGCGCGCGAAGGATCATGCGTTCGTTCGCCGCATCGATCACAAGCGTTTGCGATTGAAAGGTCTGTTGCAGTGCATCCAGTGCGACGTTGCGTTGGGGCCTCGACAGGCCTGGGTTCGCAGTCGAGACTCGGTTGGCTTCGCGATACCAAATCGCATCGTACAGTGATTGGCGAAGCAGCGCCGTTGCGCCCATCGGTGAACTCGGGTACCGATCACGCGACTTGCCGCGAGGTACGGTCAGGGTCGCATGTTGAAACACGTCGCTTCGGAACAATCGCTGCGGGTCTTCTGCATCGACCATCAGCACCAAGCAACTGGTTCCCTTCACGATGCCATCCTTCGGTGCCATCAACTGAGCGACGATTCCCTGCTCTCGCAACTTTTTCGCATCGGCGTCCGAACTGTTGATCGATGTCGCGGCGCGAAGTTGAGGAGTGATGTTCGAATTCCAATAGTCCGTCGATTGGGCCGCGTCGAGAGGGACCTGCACATCGTGCATCGCATCGATCAAACCGGCATACAGCGTCTTGCCACTAACATCGATCGGTTGCGTTCCCGTCGGAACGTCCAACTCCATTCCTACATCGGCGATCATGGTGCCACGGATCAGGACGTCATTGCGAACAGGTGGGGCACCCGGATGCGAAACGACCTCGCCGCCTTGAAGGAGGACACAGGTCGGCTGGGCAGTACGCAAGCCTTCGACAGGCCGCGTCGACGTCGGCGATTGGGCGACCGAGATCGATGCGAGCCACGCAAATCCGAGGCAAATGAGAAGTTGGCGCAGCGGCGTCATGCATGAACTCGAAATCGCGTTGATGGATCCTGGGTTAGTTCAAAGGATAATCAAACAGAGCGAGTTCTATCCGTTCCAAATCGAATGGTTCGAAATTCGCTGGAAAACAGGGCCCGGTCGACGTCCATGGATGTCTGCCGTGCCGACGCGATTGGCGAACCAGACCCCACAATCGGTGCCCATCAACAGCACTTCGTCCGCCTGGGTGATGCGGTCCGGGCGCACGCGTTCTTTTCGCCAGGCGATGTTGAATTCATGGGCGATTTGTTCGACGACCGCTTGCGACACGCTGGCCAGGACTTGATCGGCTTCGGGTGAGACGATCGAGCCGCCTTCCACAATGGCAAGGTTGGCGATGCTGGTGTCGGTAACCGACCCGTCGTCATCGATCAGAACTCCGACGGCATGTGGATCGACAGCCTGTGCCATTTGGTCGGCTCGAAAATAGTGTAAACGGCATCGCACCTTGATCGCTCTTGGCCAAGCGTCGTCGGGTTGCTGACGAACGCTTGTAATCACCAGCGGTTGCCCGATGGTTTGTTTGGCGACATTTCGATCATGGTCGATCGGATTCAGATGAATTCCGATCGTTGGTACGCGTTCATGGGGCGATGTCCCCATTAACCCGGGTGTCGCAAACCAAGTGATGCCCACGTCGCCATTCGAGTTAACCCAATCGCGATTTCGATGAAGCAGTTCATCGGTGATCGAAGTCATGGCTTCGCGCGTGGGTGTGTCGTCGATCGCTAACGCATCGAGCGAGGACTGCCAGCGTTTCCAATGAGCTTCGAACTGGAAGGGACGTTGGTTATAGGTGCGCAGTCGTTCGACAACTGTGACGGATTGCCGAAACCCTATGTCATCGATCGACACGACCATGCGATCGTGTTCGATCCAGTTTCCGCTGAAAAAACTGATTCGTGATAAAGGAGACGTTGCCATCAAAAACTAGAACCCGGTCCAATCGCCGTCGATCATCAAAGCCATGCCGCGGCCCGCGCGGCAGGGAGCTTGATAGTAGTCGACTTCGGAATGCTGAAGGCCCACGATGGGCGAACAGTCACGCGATTTGACCGGCAGCTTCGTGCCATCCGCCCGAGGTGCGAAGGACGTTGGGCCCGAGTAGCCCAGTGCGGCTTGGCCTCGTACACGATCGATCAACCAATATCGCTTCAGCACGGCATCACGTTGATTGTAGTAAAGGAGCAGCTTTTCCAAGTTCTGCGTTGCAAGAGAATGGTAGCCGTTTCGGTTCATCCAGTTGCTCGCGATCGCCGGTGCGACCAACCCTGCGTCAAAGGACAAACCGGTCACGGGCGGTCCGGGAAGTGAACGTCCGCCAAGAGAGCCACCAGCCAGGGCATGCAGCGAACCCGTTACGACGCGGCCTCCGAAACTGTAGCCGATCAACGATGTGGGCGTGCCATATTCGGCGTGTTTGCGCAGTAGCCAAGCCAGGTAAAGGCCTTCCGCATCGGCGCGGTCTGCTTTGATTCTTACGTCGCGAGCCAAAATGCCGACTTGTTCGCTGGGCCAGCTAAAGATCAGCCAGTCTACGGGGTCGTTCTGTCGAAACTGGGAAACGCGTTGGTAGACGGTCAACCCTCGTTCGATCGCATCGCAAGGCTCCATACGATTGCCGTGGACATAAATGACGGTTCGCCGTCCGTCTGCGCGCTTCGCTAGGTATTCGTCCAGACTCGATCCCCATCGGTTCCCACAGGCGTCGAGTCCGTCGATATCGAAGGAAGGTGAATCCAGATCGGCACGGCAAACGTCGCTGGTCAATCGACGGGTACTCAATACCCACAGTCGATCGCCGGCGTCCGATGGAATGACAGAGTTACTGTCAAAGACCAAACCTTCATCGGCGGACACCTTCGTCACGGGCATCAGCGGCAAGCACATCGTCGCAACGGCGATGCACTTCACGAACCCAAGACGAGGGAATGGTCGGTTGATTCGGGGGAGCGGGCGCGTCATGTGGTCGCAGCTTGGCAAAGGGGGTGTGTTGCGTGTTGTCATCAGATTGTTGCTTAAAAATAACGATGTTGCGTTTGCACAACACTCAGAGCGTCGTACTTTTGACAGGTCTCCCACTTGAGATCACCGAATACGCTCTCTATGCATGTCAAGGAAACTACAATGAATAGTCGGATTGCAACGATGATGACGGCGGTAACGCTGATCGTCATCAGCACAGGCTGTGGCGCGACACGAAACTTTTTGTTTGGTCGCGGCGCCCAGTGCGGCCTGTGCACGAAGCTCGGCAGCTGTCTGCCAAAACCACAATTTGGAAACATGATGCCCGCCCCATGTGCATCGGGTCTGTGCGGGTCCGCGCCGGTTGCTGCGCCTGCGTACGCACCCGCATTCCAAGCTCCACAAGGTGTTGCGACGGCACCGTCGTGCGGTTGCCAAAGCTATGCCGGTACGAGCTATCCGTCGGACGCCTACTCCAGCGGCACCTGCGGTTGCGGCAACGCCTATGACAGCTACGCGCCAGCGGTATCGGATCCCTACCTATCGTCAGGTTCAGTCTACGACGGTGGTTCGATTCCGTACGAAGGTCAAGTCATTGGCGAGCCGGCGTATCCTCCGTCGTCGATTCCGATGGAGTCCTATCCGAGCGGCGCGTATCCTTCCGCACCGGTCACATCGGAAGGTTGGCAGGCGCGAAAGATCGACACCGACGGAAATAAAATTCTGTGGGAAGAACCGCTGCCATCCGGCGCCAAAGCGTTATAGAGACTTTGGTTGTTGGCGAAAAACGATTGCAGCTATAGTGGGATAGACATTTCGGTGGCCCGTTTCGACATGTCGGGCTGAACACCTATCCAAGCAAAGTTCCAAACGATCCTGAATGCGTATTCGATGAACAGAGCGACGGTCGGGACAGAGATGCTCTTGCGAGCAGTCTTTGTCCCGACCGTTTCGGTTTTCTCCTAATGGGTTTGCAACGAAGTGAATACATTCAATCGATTTTTCGATTCCGACCGACGTGCGTGGATTCGGCAAGCGACCGCGTTGACGTTTGGATCGGTTTTGGTTGCCCGAGCAAGCGGACAAGATATCGGTGAAGAAGGCGTCGCGACGGCGGCATCGGAATCTTTGGCGGAAACTTTGTCGGATGCGGCAAGCGACACGCGATTGGTCTATGACGCGCCGCAAATCCAAAACTGGAAAATCGGTCTCGTCTTGGAAACGCCCGTCACATGCAGCAACGTGTTGGCGACGTTTGTCGTTCCGATGGATTGGCCCGAACAAACCGTTACGCTGTTGAACCAAAACATCGACCGAAATGTGACCGGTTGGAAAACGCGTGACCTTCCCGGCGGTGCCCGACAGGTCGTCCTGCAGATGGCTCGTGTCACGGCCGGATCGACGGTTGAGATTACTTTTGAGTTGGCCGTCTCGCGGTCACGCATTTTGCCGCCCGACAAAACGGACGATCTTTTGATTCCGTCTCGGCCCTCGCGAGAGCTGAGGAATTCGATGGGGAACAGTCCTAACATCGACACCAGCAACGCGCGGATCAAGATGGCGGCCAGAGATCTGGAGAAGGTCGAAGTTGAAAATGACTGGGAACGCGTCGAGAAAATTTATGACTTCGTCCGCGAAAATGTCGAGTATGTCGAGGGACCGATTCGAAACGCGTCCGATGCGTTGAAAGATGGGAAAGGCGACTGCGAAGACATGACCAGCCTGTTCGTCGCGATGTGTCGAAACAGCGGCATCCCCGCTCGCATGGTTTGGATTCCGGATCACTGTTACCCAGAATTCTATTTGGAAACGCCGCCGAGTGATGGCCAGCCTTCGACGGGAATCTGGTTTCCCTGTCAGGCGGCGGGGACGCGACAATTCGGCCGGATGGACGAGTATCGTCCCGTGCTGCAAAAGGGTGATCGTTTCAAAGTTCCCGAGAGCTCAACGCAACTTCGCTACGTCAGCGAGTACTTCAAGTGCGATCGGAAGGGCAAAGGTAACCCGCGTCCCAAGTTCATCCGTGAATTGATCGACGTTTGATCGGAACCGTTCGCGACCCAAATGCCGGCGAATGAATCACGTTGGCAGATTGCCCGTTTAGGGTTTCGGCAATACCGGGATATCAGAAGGCACGCCCGACGCATCGGCTTGGTCGATTTCCGCTTCGTCCATCTTTTCGGCCGCTTTTTCCGATTCGCCATTTTCACGATCTGCGTCGTCATCGGCGGCGACCGGATCGGGTGCCGTGGTGCGATCCGGTGCATTGGTTTGTTCGGGGGTTTGATCTTTCGATGTCGATTCTGCATCCTTTGACAACGTCGGATCCTCCATCGACGCGATTTCAATTTGAAGCGTGACTTCCTTGCCGGCGCGAAAGACTTTGAATTCTTGGAATGAACCGACGGGCAAGCGTTCTACCGCCGATTGCAGGCTGGCGGGATCATTGATTGATTCACCGTCAATCTCAACGATCACATCGAGCGGTTGGATTCCGCCTCGTTCGGCAGCCGATCCTTCGATGATTTGGTAGGCCAGGATCCCCAGCCCGACCGGCAAGTCGAATTTCTTGGCAATCTTGGGTGTCAGTTCGGCAATGCGAATGCCGATGGCCGCACGCCGTACTTTGCCGTGCTTGGCCAGTTCTTCGGCAATCCACTTGGCTTGATTGATGGGGATCGCGAAGCCGATGCCTTGATAGCCGCCGTTTCGTGTGGCGATGGCCGTGCTGATCGCGACCACTTTTCCATCCAGATCGATCAACGGGCCTCCCGAGTTGCCGGGGTTGATGGCCGCGTCGGTTTGGATCAATCGGCCGCGGTCGATGCGACGGATGGTGCGGTTTTTGGCGCTGATGATGCCGGCGCTGACGGTCGCTTCGAGACGAAAGGGGCTGCCGATGGCCAGTACCCAGTCGCCAATTTCGATCGCGTTCGAATCGCCAACCTGCGCGTGAGGAAGTGGACTGTCGCTGATGATCTTTAGCGTCGCCACGTCGCTGGCCGGGTCGCCAAAGACTTTCGTTACTTCGTGTTCCGTTTCGTCGGACATCTGAACAACGACGCGTTTTGCATTGGCAATCACATGGTTGTTCGTGATGACCATACCGTCGGCGTCGACGATGACCCCGCTGCCGATGCCGGTCAGTTGTTTTTCGTCCGCCTCGATCGGCGAGTTGTCGTCGGACTTTTCGTTCGCGGTGCCCGATTGGTTAGGGCGAGCGACTGGTTGTCCGTACGACAAAATCGTGACCACCGCCGGCGTGGCTTGCTTGGCTGCGGCCCGGAAGGCATTGGACAAAGCTCGGGGGCCGGCTTGAATTTCGGCAGTGGCAGAGGTTTGCGCATGAGTCGGGATGTTCAAGCCGACGGCAACTGCCATGAATACGATGAACTGAGTCATGTGTTTAGACATAAATGGGGGGGCTTTGATCATCCGAGAGCTCCGAGGCGAATCGCGTTGGTCATCCGCAGACAATATAACGGTCAATGCAACTTCTGTATCGGACCGAACATTCGAGAAAGCACTCTCAGGCATGCTTGCATCCACACTGCTGGTTAAAAAACGCGACGGCAATGAACTTTCCGATGATGAAATTCGATTTTTGATCGAAGGATTTTGTTCCGGAGCGGTCACCGACTACCAAATGTCAGCTTTGGCGATGGCGATCTGCATAAGGGGCATGAACCGACGCGAGATCGCAACGCTGACCCGCGCGATGTTGGAAAGTGGGGATCGACTGCCACGACCGGACAGATTGGCCGAGGGACGACTGGCGAGCGGGCGACCGCGTGTCGACAAACACAGCACGGGTGGCTTGGGCGACAAAGTGTCCTTGATCCTTGCGCCGTTGCTGGCGGCCTGTGACGTCGACGTTCCGATGGTCAGCGGGCGCGGTTTGGGGTTGACTGGCGGGACGCTGGACAAGTTGGAATCGATCGAAGGATTCACCGTTGATTTGTCCGACCAGGAATCAAGTCGGATTTTGAAAGAAGTCGGTGCGTTCATTATCGGTGCCAGCGAGCGGATCGCGCCGGCCGATCGACGACTGTACGCATTGCGTGACGTGACCGGGACGGTGGAATCGATACCGTTGATCACGGCCAGCATCCTGAGCAAAAAATTGGCCGCCAATTTGGATGCTCTCGTCATGGATGTCAAAGCCGGTTCAGCCGCATTCATGAAAACCGAATCCGACGCGCTGCGGCTTGCCGATTCGTTAGTTGCGGTGGGCGGCGAGGCCGGATTGCCGACGACCGCGTTGATCACGGACATGGACCAACCGCTCGGCCGCGCCATCGGCAATGCGATCGAAGTCAACGAATCGATCGACGTCTTGGCGGGGCAATCGGGTGCCGTGCGAGATTTGACAATCGAACTTTGTGCCGACTTACTCGTTCAAGTCGGCGTCGCGCCTTCGCTAGATTCGGCTCGAACCCGTTTGGCGTCCACGCTCGATGACGGTAGTGCGATGGAAAGGTTTGAACGAATGATTGCCGCACAGGGTGGACGACTGAGCCAACCGCGACGCCTTGCCCCGCAAACCGAAATTACCGCGGATCACGATGGCTTTGTCGCCCGTTTCGATTGCAGTTCTATAGGGCAGGTCGTTGTAGCCATGGGGGGTGGGAGACGCAAAAAGGGAGATCCGATTGATCACGCTGTCGGAGTTCGCGTACATCACAGTGTTGGTGACCCGGTGAAACGTGGCGAGCCGATTTTGACGCTCCATTGTTCCACGGTCCAAGCAAACGATTATGCTAAGCTACTTGCCAACGCCGTTGAAGTCGTGGATGGCCCCGTCTGCAAGAGTCCGTTGATCCTTGGCCGATTGGGTGTTGGCCGATAGTGAGGCGACGAAACCGAGGGCGTCGATCGACAATTTTTTCACCGCAATGATTCGATTTCGATTAGCAGTATGACTGAGTTGAAACCCCACGAGATTGACCGATTGGTTCATTCCGCTATCAGCGCGCGTGACCAAGCCTACGCCCCGCACAGTCATTTTTATGTCGGTGCTGCGATGTTGATGGACGACGGAACAATCGTTTGCGGATGCAACGTTGAAAATGCGAGCTATTCGATGTGCCTTTGCGCCGAACGGGTCGCCGCATCGTCGGCGGTTGCGGCGGGCCATCGTCGTTGGAAAGCGATCGCGATCGCCAGTGTTGGCGGTGTCACGCCATGCGGCGCCTGTCGCCAATTCTTGGCCGAGTTTTGCACCGACACACTCGTCGTGATGGTCGACGTGATCGACGGTGCGCGGCGGACTCGAAACCTGAACCAGTTGTTGCCCGATGCGTTCGATTCGTCGCACTTGCCAAGTCATCGCTAACGTTGTGAATCACGGTCTCGGTTTAAGGCCACGCGTGGTGGCTTCAGCCTCCGTCGGGTCGTCGGGCCAATGGTGTTTCGGATATCGGCGACGAAGTTCTTTTCGCACGTGCGCGTAGGTTTCGTTCCAGAAATTTTGAAGGTCTTCGGTGATCTGTTGAGGTCGATAGTTCGGACCCAGAAGATGAAGTTGAAGTGGAATTCGACCGCCCGCAATCTTCGGTGTCGTTGACCATCCGAACAATTCTTGAATGCGAACTTCCATCCAAGGTCTGCGATCGGCGGCATAGTGAACGGTGATTGAATTGCCGCTGGGAACCTTCATCTTCGCAGGCGCGTACTGCTCAATCGATTGCAGCGTTTGCCAATCGTATCGCGATTTCAGATGGTCTAGCCATGGCGCCGTTTTAAGTTCCTTGATTGACGTTCTTGATTGACAAAGCTGTTCTAAGACGTCGCGTACGCCCGCATCGTCCATGGGTAAGAGTTCAAGTTCGGGCATATGCTCGGTCAAGAATCTCACTCGGTCAATGAACGCGGCGATGTCTTTGTCTTTCGCCGGGAAGACGTTTTCTAAGTTCAAGGCCGCGTGGCGAGCCAGCAACGCCGCAACCTCTGCTGAGGGTTCGCACTTGATCGGCGATTCGGAAAGCATCAGATCGTCGAAGTAGCGGCGACGCCGTGCGACGACGGCGGCCAGCGTTGGATTGAAAAACGGCTCGTCGATTTCTAGCATCAAACGCTTGTCCAGCCAGCGTTCATCGATTGTGGTTGCGGCGCGAACGCTTGCTTCGGTGCCACGTCCGTCAACGTCGATGCACAAAAACAGATCTCCGTCACGACACGCCGAGCCAGGGTCCAATTTGACGCCACGACCGCCAACCATCAAACCGCGGGCATCACCCGGCTTTCGCCGCCGGGCGACTCGATCGGGATACGCTGCTAAGAGTGCCGCTTGGATCGGATGATCGCTGACTACGCGTGAAGGTTGGGCATCGCTGCGATCGACCATTCGCTTGATTTGATCGGCAACGCGAAGGATTTGCCGTGCCGCTGGTGCGTTTTCGACCGCCGATGAGTCGCCGTTGCGAAACCGTTTCATGCATTCCAGTCGATCACTTATGTCACAAGCAACTAAATGCGTGACAACCGGACGCATTCTGCCACGAAACGGATCTCGTTCGGTCAGAATCGCTGCGACGATAGCGGCATCGGGGACGATCGAATCATGGGCGGCTTCGATCATGAAACGAGACATCCTTGGATGCAGCGGCAAGCGAATCATTCGATGTCCGGTTTCCGTGACATTTCGCGATTCGTCGATCGCGTTGAGGCGCCGCAGCAGTTCCGTGGCTTGATCGACGGCGTCCAACGGCGGCGCGGTCAACCAAGGAAATGCCATCACGTCTTTTTCGCCCCAGGCGGCGAGTGTAAGGACCGCGTCGGACAAATCGCCGCGAGCAATCTCCGGTGTATCGAGTTGTCGGCGTGCTGTGTTCGCGGCTGCGGGCCACAATCGATGGCAGACGCCCGGTGCTGTCCGCCCGGCACGGCCTGCGCGTTGATCGGCGGATGCTTGCGATATGGATTCGAGCATCAGCTTGGGCAAGCCGACGTGGGGGTCGAATCGCATCACGCGAGCTTGTCCGCTGTCGATGACGGCCGTCACACCAGGAATCGTGATCGACGTTTCGGCTACATTGGTCGCTAGAATGATCTTGCGAACATCCGACGGACCAAGGACGGCGTCCTGGTCGCCGGGCGATAGGTCTCCATACAGTTCCATGACGGTCGCATCACGATCAAGGCGTCGATCGACGATCGCTCGATGAGTCGATCGGATTTCGCCGACGCCCGGCAGGAAGACGAGCACATGACCCGGTGTTGATCGCAGGACATCGGGCAAAACGCCGACGACCTGTTCGCTGATCCGATCACGCGACGTGGTCTTGGTGTATTTGATGTCTACCGGGAACGCTCGTCCTTCGCTAATAATGGCACGTGCGTTGCCAAGAAAGTCGGCGATCGGTTGCGGGTCCAAGGTCGCCGACATGACGACCAAGCTTAGTTCGGGACGAAGCGTCGTTCGGATGCGATGCAACATCCCCAGTGCCAGGTCGACTTCGAGGCTTCGTTCATGGAATTCGTCCAGCAAGACGCACGAGACGTCTTCGAGCAACGGATCATCCTGCAATCGGCGAATCAGGATTCCGGTTGTCATCGCGATCAACCGAGTGTTCCGCGTGACCTTCTTGTCGAAGCGGACTTGATAGCCGACGTCGTCACCCAGTGTCGTGCCAACGATCGATGCGAGTCGTGCGGCAGCCGAACGGGCAGCCAGTCGACGCGGTTGGATCAAGAGAATTTTTCCACTTCCACAGACGGAAGTTTCCATCAGGTACGGTGGGACGCCCGTGGTTTTTCCGGCCCCCGGCGGAGCCTTCAAGACAACGGGGAGCTGCTTTGCGATCGCGTCACCGATTTCGACCAAGCAATCCGAGACCGGTAGTCGCGGTTCGTCGGGCGAGATCATGATGCGATCGCCATGGCTGTGCCGCAACGCGTCACGCAGCAGGGTCCGGCGGTTTTGGACGCGAACGAGATATTTGCAATGATCAAGGTCATTCGAAAGAGTCGCGGATCATTGGTGGAATTCGGCTGGCTGGGTGCATCATACCCGGCTGATGCCGATATCGATCACTACCTTCGTTGCGAATCCACCGGATCGTTGCTGTTGGCGACGCCGGGTGTGATGGATTCCCACACAGAAAATTCTGCCCAAACTGGCAGGTGATCGGAAACCTCAATCGCTTGTTCTCTGGTGATGCCGAAAACGCTTTCGAGGTTCATCACGCCCCATTGGCCGGTCGCTTCACGGGTCGACCGTCGGTCAAACAAAATGTTGTCGTACGCTTTACTTTGTCGTGTGTTCGTACTCGTATCGCGAACGACCCAATCCATTCCCGGTAACCGTCCGAGCGGTCCGAGTTCGTGTTCGGACGCGTTCAGGTCACCCAGCAAGATGACATCATCCTCGTCCGCGCGCGCCGACTGCATGACGGGAAAGACTTCCGCTAACGCAGCGATCTCCGCTGGCACTTCGTCGGGGTCGGTATGAATGTTGACCAACCAGAAGGTGAATGCTCGCTCGGGCGAAGGCGTCCGCGCGCGAAAGCGAGCGACAAAGGGTTCGCGGTGTAGCAAGTCGTTCTTGTCGGTCATCGTGCCGAACGAATAGGGATCGTGCTCGATGCGACGCGTATCGTAAAGGAATGCGTACTGTTCGGTGCTGATGGTGCGGCCCAATCGCTCGCCGATCAGGAAGGCGTATCGGCTGCCGTCGGCGTTGACGGCTTCCAGGAAACGCGGCAGGATGTCGTCGCTTTGCGCGCGAATTTCTTGAATTGCGATGACATCGAATTGACGAATGACGCTTGCCAACGTCTCGACGACATCGGGTTTGTCCAGTTTGCTTTCGCCGAAAACTTGGATGTTGAACGTTGCGATCAATATTCGATCATCGGGTCGCCGCGACGATGCCAATCGCGTCCGAACGGGATTCGTTGAACGCGGATTCAGATTGCCGGCGGGTGGCGACGAGTTCGAACGCGGCGGAGCGGTCGTTTGTGGCGATGTGGGTCCCGGATCGATTTGGGTGATGCGATCGATCGCCGACGCACCATCGCGATTCGGTTCACCACGCTGAAAAATGCTCGCGACGATCGGGCCGATGACCGGAAAGTCGGGCTTGAAGTAGCCGACACCACCGCTGCCGAAAACGGCCAGCAACAGCATCTTGAACATCGATGGAAACCACGATGTTTTTCGTGAGCGACTCCGCGTATTTGCCACACCAGGCCTCCCTGCCTGAGTCGCCCGCGTGCTTTACGGGCAACCTGATCGACACGGCCATCCTTGGCCGCCGACTGCGTTCTGAACATTTGTGAGTTGTTCCATACCGGGTGATTGTCCCCCGGTGCAAGTCCGAATGTGTGTCCCCCTGACGTGTCACGTAAAGTAGCCACCGCACGGGGCCTGATGGCTACTTGATTGCCGAACCGCTGGCATCATTCTTCCGTCGGCGTTGTGACTTGGATGTTGGTCGCCAAATGCTCGTGCGCTGTGCGCTGAACATCGTCGCCGGCGACCTGTTTCGCGTGTCGGCGGACTGATTTGGTATTCGCAAGTCGGCCCACGTGCACGACGGGTTCGCCCGGTTGGACGGCGGGCAACGTCGTCATGCCGATGATGATTCCGGAAAAAGGTGCTTCGAGTCGGTTTTGGTCTTCGGCCAACAAACTGCTGTTGGTGGCGATCGCTTGACCTTTCTCGACGCTATCGCCTGGGGCACAGTGCATCGACATGAATCCACCCCGTTCGGCTCGCAGCCACTTCGTTTCTCGAATCATGACCTGCGAATCGGGCAAGATCGGTTCGCCCTGCATCATGCCAAGTTCCTTCATCACATTCAAAACCCCTCGCGTCATGCACTCGGCGACCGACGACTCGACCTTCCAGACTTCACCACCTTCGACCACGATTGTCGGGCATCCCAGATTGGTCGCTTCGCGGCGCAGCGATCCCTTAGGACCAATGCCGTGGAGCAAGATTCCGCATCCGAATGCTGTTGCCAATCGCAAGCACTCGTCTTGGTCAAGGTTCGCGCGTACGTTCGGAAAGTTGGTGCGACGGACGGCGGCTGTGTGTAAGTCGATTCCGTAGTCGCATCGTGCAACGACGGAGTCAAAGATGACTTTGGCCAATCGCGATGCCATACTGCCACCGGCCGACCCGGGAAAGCAACGGTTCAAATCGCGGCGGTCGGGAAGGTAACGCGAGTGCCGTTCAAAACCCAACAAATTCAGCACCGGAATCATCAAGAGCGTGCCGGAATCGAGAGTCCACGAATCATCACCAATCAACGTGCGAATGGCACCGGTGCCGTTGAGTTCGTCGCCATGAAGCGCGGCGCTGACGAACACGGTGGGGCCGGGGCGGAGCCCGCGCCGAACCTGAATTGGGATCGCGATATTTCGCCCGCTGTAACTTTCGGTCACCTCAATTTCGGTATTCACCGATTGTCCAGGGCCCAGGTCGGTGCCGAACCATTGCTGTGTGTCGGACGCGTCAGTCATAGAAGTCTCAGCGTTGTTGAAGTGGTGTGGGTGAATTCAAGAAGTGCTTCCCGGCTTATCGATCCTGGCCATGGCGATCGCCTCGTCGCGAGTCCGAATCGTGCCGTCGAGCTGGGCGTCGCGGACCGCTTGCAGGATCGCTTTGTATTGCGGTCCGGCGGGAATTCCGAGCGACCGCAAGACGTCGCCGGTTAGCAGTGGTGGCGGGTTGAGTTCGTCCGCTGGCAACGTCAAGGCTTTGCGGGCAATCGACAAGCCGTTGACATCGTGGCCGCGTTGGTGCGTGATGGCCGTCGCAACTTCGATGATGACATCGGCATCACGATCGGTCAAACAGGGCTGGACCGTCGACCAAGCGAGCCGATCGGCGTGGATGACGGTTTCGTGATGCGTTATCGCGGCGGTGACTCGGCGAACTTCCTCGTTCGAAAGTTTCCATCGCTGGGTGATCGATTGAAGAGCATGCTCCGGTGCATCGGCATGTATTAAAAAGCAGGCCATCACGATGGGGAAGTCGCGTCGTGCCAAATGATCAGACGTGGTTTTCAATGAATCCAGATCCACGCTCACTAGCTCGGGTAGCACGACTTCATCCAGATGGCAGTCGATCAAGTGCCTGAGTCCGTCAACGAACGACGGAGCCGTGAAGACGCGCCGCATCTCGGCACCGATTCGTTCGCCGCTGACCAACGGAAGGTCGCGGGCGTGCAATCGAATGGCTTGACGGGTGGTTGGATCAATCTTGAAACCCAGCGTCGTCGTGAATCGAACCGCTCGGAGCAATCGCAATTTGTCTTCGCCGAATCGCAGATGGGGATTGCCGATCGTGCGAAGGAGTCCTGCTTGCAGATCCTTGACGCCGTTGACGTAGTCGATGACTTGATCGGAGATCGGATCGTAGAACAGTCCATTGATCGTGAAGTCGCGACGCAGCGCGTCCTGTTCCGCGTTTCCGTAGTGGACGGAATCTGGTCGTCGACCGTCGCTGTATTCGCCGTCGCTTCGAAAGGTCGCGACCTCGGTCGGTTGAACGGTTTCGTCGGGGGATCGATCGCCGCGAGGTGGTAGGACTCCGATGACGCCGAAGGAGGCTCCGAAAGCAAGCGTGCTTCGCTTCCCGAATACTTGTCGAACCGCATCGGGCGTCGCATTCGTGGCGACGTCATAGTCTTTGGGTTGCTTTCCCAATAGCGCATCACGTACGCACCCGCCGGCCAGTACGGCTTCGAATCCAGATTGGCGCAAGCAGTCTATGATGCGAAGGGCTTCCGCCGATTCGGGGCCCCGGAAAAATGCGGTTTGAGCGGCGGTGATGAGCGTTGCCTTGGGTGAGAGATTCGGTCGCGACCGGATCACGATTGTCATTGGCGTTTGCTTCGGCTAAAAGCACAGCATGAACAGGATACCACCACCGACGCCGCCTTCCGATACATCCAAAGCCGATCGCCGGCCGGCCGACAACTTTGGTCGCAAGCGCGGAGTGGTCGGCGTCATCTTTCGTGACGAACGTTTGTTGATCATTCGACGTTCATTGACCGTGACGGCACCCGGAAAGCTTTGTCTGCCCGGCGGAACCATGGAATTGGGTGAGGTCGAGCACGAGACATTGGTTCGCGAAATGCAAGAAGAGTTGGCGATCGATGTCGATCCGGTTCGTTTATGTTGGCGAAGCGTCACGCCCTGGGGAACGATCTTGGCGTGGTGGTTGGCACGACTCGATCAAGACGTGACGCCGGTACCGTATGAACCCGAAGTTTCAGAGTATTTTTGGATGAAGCCGGACGAGCTCAACAGCGTCAACGATGTATTGCCCAGTCTGCCGGCGTTTGTGGCCGCTTGGCGACGGGGCGAGATCGATCTCGATCACTAAAAGCCTTTGCGCTTCGCGGACAGGTGAGCGGCGACAATCCGCCGTCGATCGCGTGACAGCAGATCCTGCGAGCGTTCGCGGCCGGGTACTCCTGTACCCGGCCCGTGAGGTTCCGAGCGTCGGAAAATTACCACCCGAAAGTGGTCGTTTTCCAACGACGAACGTCAGCCCGTGGCCGCAAGCTGACCGCGTTAACCTCACGCAAGGCGAACTCGCGGAGTCGATTGCTGAAGGGTTGCGGAAAGGCAAGCCTACAACCATCCCCCAAAAAGGGAGGCCGCGGCATCCTAGCGCAACCCGAATGCTGTCAACGACTTACATTCGAATTTCAGCGGAAGTTGGTGTGCCGAAGTGACTTTGGTTTTCGCACGCCGTTCGTCGCTTCGGTAGAGTTAGATTACGCCCTTGGCCGGACCGGTCAACTCCAGAATTTCGCTTTTGGACCCCCATGTGCCCGGCTGTCGTCAGTAAAGCGTTGATGGACCCCGAGTTACATTCTTGGACCCTTTTTTTCGGTGTCGCCGCCCGGCCCTCCCCAGCCGCGAAAACAAGATAGCAAAGCCATTGCTCTGTAGAGGGGTTTGTGGTAATTGTCGCGTCTGGCCGACGTGCTTTCGGTGCGATAACCTAGGGCGAAAACAGCCGCGCAAGTCATGCCGCGGATGTCGCACCTCGTCACAAAATTTCGACTCCTATGACTGCAAACGCTGTATCGGACTCCGGCCAAACCGCTCACCTCGCCGTTGATTTGGGAGCCAGTAGTGGTCGCGTGATTGCCGGGGTCGTCGTCGATGGGAAATTGACGCTCGAGGCGATCCATCGGTTTTCCAATGAACCGGTTCGAGTCCACGATTCGCTGCAGTGGGACGTTCTGGGCTTGTGGCGAGAGATCCAAACGGGACTGCGAATGGCGTCATCGAAGTACGCCCACATCGGATCGGTGGGGGTCGATACGTGGGGTGTCGACTATGTCCTGATCGATCGCGCCGGACAATTCGCGGGTTCCTGTTTCAATCACCGGGACCGACGAACGAAAGGCATGATCGAGCGGGCGTGTGAGCTGGTTTCGCGAGACGAGATCTTTCAAGCCACAGGTGTCCAGTTCATGGAAATCAACACGATCTACCAATTTTTGGCCGCAAAGTTGGCCGATGACCCGGCGTTGGGTACGGCCGAGACGATGCTGTTGATTGGCGATTATTTCCACTGGCTGTTATCCGGGCGGCCCAGCAACGAGGTCACCAACGCTTCGACGACTCAGTTGTTCGATCCTCGGGCGGGTCGGTGGAGCGACAAGCTGATCGCCGGATTGGGTTTGCCGGCCAAGTTGTTCGGCGAGGTAACGCTGCCGGGTACAAATCTGGGGCCGGTTCAACCTTCGGTCGCGTCGGTCACGGGGCTGGAAGGTGTTCCGGTTGTCGTGCCCGCCACTCACGATACCGCGTCGGCCGTGTTGGCGGTTCCGGCCGAAGACTTCGCGCCCGCCAAGCCGTCATGGTGCTACATCAGCAGCGGGACATGGTCGTTGATGGGATGTGAATTGCCCGAGCCGATGATCACAGATCGATGTGCCGAACTGAACTTCACCAACGAATCAGGCGTCGGCGGCAGCACTCGACTGCTCAAGAACATCGGCGGTCTTTGGATCTTTCAACAGATACGCCAATCGATGATCCGTCGAGGCAACGAAGTGGACTGGAACATGATGGTCGAACAGGCGTCCGAGGCGCCGCCGTTCGGATTGCTGATCAACCCCGACGCGCCCGAATTGGTCGCGCCCGTCGACATGGCCGAAGCGATCGTCGCGTTGGCAGAGAAAACGGGTCAGGCGAAGCCCGCCAGTGACGGTGTCCTCTATCGAGCGGCGCTAGAGGGTTTGGCCCTTCGTTATCGCGTTTGCTTGGGCATGTTGGAATCGATGCTCGGCCACTCGATCGAGACGATTCATATCGTCGGCGGCGGTTCGGTCAATGCGCTGCTTTGTCAAATGACGGCCGATGCTTGCGAGCGAACGGTGGTTGCCGGTCCCGTGGAAGCGACCGCGATTGGAAACGTGCTGATGCAGATGGTCGGGCTGGGGAAACTGAAATCGTTCGATGAAGCTCGCGCGTTGGTGCGGGCGAGTTTCGAGCCGACGGTTTATCAGCCACAAAATTCCGACGTTTGGACCGAGCCGGCCAAGCAGTTTGCGACGTTGTAAACCAATCACCAATCAAATCACTAATCTCAAATCACTAATCTCAAGTCACTAATCTCAAGTCACTAATCTTTGCACCCGAGACTCACTGATGACCGTTGATCCCTTCGCTGCTCGAAAAGACGAAATTCGCAAAGCGGCCCATGCCGCTCGCAAAGCCCAAGCCGACAAGGACGGCGTCAGTCAACGGATCACCGATCGCGTGATGGCGTTGAGCGAATATCAATCGGCGGGCTGTGTGATGTGGTACGTCGACGTTCGCGATGAAGTGCGGACACGCCACGCGCTTCCCGACGCTGTTGCCAGCGATAAACGCATTGTTATTCCGTACTGTGTCGACGGCGAGTTGGAACTGTTCTTGCTTGAGTCGATGGATGAATTGGCCGTCGGCATGTACAAAATTTTGGAACCACGCGAGGACCTTCGTGAGGTTGCGGCCAAGAAAATCGACGTCAAAGAATTGGACCTGATTCTGGTGCCCGGTGTCGCGTTCGACCGAACCGGCGGTCGCACCGGCCATGGCAAAGGTTACTACGACAAACTGCTTGAAAACGCTCGCGCGGATACACCGTTGGTGTCATTGGCATTTGAGTGCCAAATGTTTGATCAGATTCCGATGCACGACCACGATATCTTCATGGACACCGTGGTTACCGAAGAAAATGCTTTTCAGGGAAAAGGGCGGGGTTAAGGAATGGCCGATTCGAATCAACTGAATCTGAAGCAACTGGTCGAAGACACGTACGCCGAAGGCTTTCGCAGCATCTATGGCGAGGTGTTGATCACGGCACGCGACGACCGCTGGCTGCGGCACTGTGTAGCCGCGGTGACCGGACATGCGTCCAGCACGATCCTTTGCGACTGCGAAGCGGGTGTGTCGCGTTGGGTCAGCGCCGATGAAACCCCCGACGGTCGCATCGGCGCGGTTGTTCAATTTCACGTGCCAAGGTTTGTAAAGAACCGTGAAAAGCACTTAGAGAAGGTGATGCTGGCGAGGCTAAGCCAGAACGTGTTGACGTGTCCAACGACGGCGCTATTCAACCAACTTGATACCGAGAACTATTTCAAGTTAGGACGCAAGATCGCCCTGTTCGGTGATCGGCATCAATTTCGTGATACACGCTTCGGGCATCCCGGGTGGGTGATTCCGACGCTCGGTGGCGAGTTCTTTTTGTCGCGGCGTTTCGGGTTTCGCGACGGAGTGATGGGTGGCAATCTGTGGTTCTTTGGTCCCGACGAGGCGACGGCATTGGACGCGGCCGAAGCAGCATCGATCGCAGCGGAGTCGACGCCGGATGTGATCACGACGTTCCCCGGTGGCGTGGCGGCAAGCGGATCCAAGGCCGGCAGCAGTTACGATTTCTTGATTGCCGCGACCTACGCAGAATTTTGTCCGACGTTGAAGGACAAGCTGGGCGAAAAGTCGAAGGTTCCCGACGGCGTGAACAGCATCATGGAAATCATCGTCAACGGCCGTGACTTAGAAGCATTGCAGAGCGCGACGCGAAACGCGATTCACGCGGCGGCGAAGACGCCGGGTCTGGTCCGAATCAGTGCCGGAAACTACGGCGGACGCTTGGGGAAGACGTTCGTGCACTTGCACGAACTGATTGGTTAGCAGCCTGTTAAGCGTCGCTGGCGCACGAGAGGCCCCCGCGACTTCTTTCGCGGGGGCGGGCTGGCCTATTCGACTACGGCAAGTCACGATGAAACGGCGGCGTTTCGCTAGGTGGTAATTCGACGTCGTATTCTTCTTGGAAGCGTCGTCGCTCGACGGCGTCGGCGTAAAATCGCAGCCACGTTTCGTTGTCTTCGATGCAACGCCACTCCAGGAACTTGCCTGGCAATTCGACCTTCTTCTCACAACACGGCAGGATGTCGCGGTAGATGATCTTGTAGAGTTCGCGATCCGTCAGGTGGTCCGTGCAACGCAGTACGACGCGTTGGGAATGCAGGCGGATGATTGTTCCGATCAGCAATTCCTTCAGCGACTCGTCCGACAATGAATCCGGTGCTGGTAACTCCATCACGGGAGTAAACCAGCTTGCGATTGGAAGCGCCGGGGCTCGTTCCCAAGCCAACATCGATGCGAGATATTCGTTTTCGGTTCGCAGCGGCATACGATGGATCGAAGCATCGATCGACTCGTCCCGGTACGGTTCCAATTCGTCTCGCAAGCGGGCGTTTGCCAACATCAAGTCGACTTCATCGACGATCGGTCGGCTCGTCTCGCTCATGTCCATAGAATGCTCGCCTCGTCGGCAGGGGGCTATCAGTTCGTTTCGTTGGGTGAATCGACCAGCGTCCGTCGCTGTGCCGTTCGCATCACCCATTGGTATGACTCCGATCCTATCCGTCACGGCTATCCGCTCAACGTGGAATTGAGCAAAAACAGACCTTTGCAAAGAAATTTGGAAGCCCGAGCATCCCCTGATCGTTACGAGCGGAACGGTTTATCACGATTCGGTGTCTGGCTAGCAAATCATGGCGTTTCCGAAGCGTTTTGCGTGCCCCATTTCTGTCGCGACGAATCATTCCGTTTCACGCAAACTGAGCCGCTCGCAGCACGCCGCAACCGCCGAATGACTTGCTCAATCGACACAACCCGGCCCCATCGGCGACCGATCCAAGCCCCAGCGCTTCGATCGTTTGATCGTCAATCGCCGCGCGAATGAGTAGCCGATATTCGGCGGCGATGTCCGTTAGCGCCCGTGAAAGTGCGATCGATTCGTCCCATGCGGGGAACTCCATATCGTCGTCTTTCGCGGCACTATTCTCTGTGTCGGATTCCGATTCGGCTTCCTCGTTCGACGCGTCTTCCTCGGCGTCGCGATTCGCTTGACGCAGCATTGCATCCGAGGGCGATTCGTTGATGTCCGTCCACACGACGATGGTCCCGCCGGGCAGCACGCGATCCACGGCCGCAACTGCGGCGCGGGCGGCGTTGGCCCACGTTTGTTGTTGGGTGTCACCGTCCAGCGACGCTACCACCAATTCCGCCGGCGGCGGAAAATCGTGCTCTTCGTCAGTTTCAACGGTCAATCGTTTGTCGATCGCCGGGATCGTTCCGGCGATCACGTCGGCTACCATGGCGTCGATCGACGGCACGACGCACACCATCATCTGAACGCCCAGCAACCAAGTCGTCTCGACGGCCATTTTGGCGTTGGCCTTCGATTGGGAGGGCGGCGCATCGCGATACCGGGCCCGAGCCCCCGAGTCGGCCAGCCACGGGTAAATGCCCGTCACATCACGTGGTGCCGACTTGACGATCGGCCGGCCCGCCATGATCGGCAGCACGAAATCGGCATCCACCAACAACCGATTCAGATAGATCGGGTCCGCGTCCGGATCGGCGGCAAGGTAGCTGAGCGAACGCCGATCGGCGCTACGGTGCCGCACCACTCGCGAGGTTGGTGGCAGTTCGGCGCGGATCGCTTCGATTGTAGCGTCGGTGGCCTCGTCCCAGACCAGCACGTCCACTCCTTCAGCTTCCGTTTCGCTGATCGCACGCAGCACACCACGAACGACTTCGGCCACCATCGGCACGTTCGGGTCGACAGCCAAGGTGACGCGGTCGCCCGGTACGATCGCCGATCCCAGCGGCGGAAAATCATCGGGTCGATGCAGCGCGGCATACGTCGTCGCGGCCACGTCGCCGCATCGGTCGGGTGAAACGGCGTCGTATTGCCAGACCTGTTCGCTGGCCAGGACGTCGATCGTTCGCGAGAAATTCAGCGGCATATGGGGAGTAGGTTTTGGGGGCAGGTGACAGGAAGCCAGGATCCAGAAGCTAGAAGCTAGAAGCTAGAAGCGACGCGCGAGATCGCGATTGTGACGGTTCTGGTGGTTTTAGTAGGTTTGGCGAGGTTCGAGAAGTCGCATGCCACCGGAATCTGCCATCGTGAAATCGCCAAACACCCTTCACCGCCGCGCATGTTGTCGAATCGGGGCCACCGCCTTCACGTTGTTTTTGGCCGGTTGCTCGCCATCGCCCCCGCAAGTCGCTGACGTTCCGATCGATTCCGTTCGGCCCGCATCGTTCGCCTCTCAATCGCCCCGTGACCTGCTCGGGATGACGCTTTCCCGGTATCGCGCCGTGGCGTCCTATCGTGACAGCGGACGTGTGAAAATGAGCTACGAGGTCGGCAACTCGACCGAGACTCGCGCTGCGCCGATGCGGATTTGGTTCGACCGAAACGAACTGTATTTGGAAACCTACGACGTTCGTTTGACCAGCGATCCCGAGAGCGTCACGGCCTGGATTGCCGATCCATCGTCGGAAAACTTTGACGCTCAAGTTTTGAAGTCTGCGGCAATCGCAGGACGTCCTGATGTTTCGCAGTTGCTGGAAGATCCGATCCTGGCTGGCCGCATCACCAACGGTTTAGCGGGGCCGCCGCCGCAGTTGGAATGGCTGTTTTCGCCTGAACCGATGAAGTCGCTCTTCCAGGCCGAGCATCGATTCGACTTCGGCAAAACGGATATCGTCGACGGTCGCACATGTCGCAGCGTGGTCGTCGCAGCCGGTGATCAGACGTTTCAGTTCTGGATTGACGAACGGGCATCCTTGGTGCGCCGGGTGGATCTACCCGATGTCGTCGCGCCGCTTCGCCCCGGCGCCGCGCCGCAACCGATTCGGTTGAGCATCGATTTGGTTGGCGCGACGGTGAACCCACCCGATCGAGCGCCGACGATTGAGCCGCTGCCGGAATCACCGAAATGGGTGCGTCGGTTTGTTCCGCTGCCGCCGTCGCGGCCGGCCCGCATCCTGGGGACAAAGCCGTCGTCGTTTCGCGTGACCGATTCGGAAAACCGAATCACGTTTACGGATTGGGGATCCGATCGGCCGATCACGATCTGGGTCCGCATGTCCAGCGATCCCCTGACCATGGTCGCGGTGGCGACGGCCCAAAATTGGTCGGATCGGTTACCGAACGAACTGCGTGACAAACTGCGGTTCGCGATTTTGGTTGACACAGACGCGGCGAGTTTCGTTCCCGACCAAGTAACGGTCCCGGTCATTGTTGATGGTGACGGCAAGGTATCCGCGGCGATCGAGCTGGATCCTGGCGCCGCGTCGATCATGGACGATCGAGGGATGATAGCTTGGATCGACCCGATGTTCAGCGAAGCAACCTTGTCGACGTTCGGCGCCGCACTTAGCGATGTGATTGGCGGCGTCGATGTGCCCGGTCGGTTGCGCCAGCAGTGGACCGAGCAGGTCGCCGTGTACGACCGAACCTGTCGAGAAGTCGCCGTCAAACGCTAGCCATTCAAACGCGAATCCGCGTCATTGCGACGCCAACAGGCTGCTAGTGCCCTCGTAACGTCGTTGATGGGGACTCGTCAAACTGGGCTTTGTAAGCCTTCGAGAATTCACCGAAGTGCCAGAAACCCATTTGACATGCGATCGCGGCGACGGTTGTCTGCTTCGAGTTCGACACTTTCAATTGCCGTCGAGCACGTTGCAATCGCATCCGTTTTAGGTAATTGATTGGCGAAATTCCTAAGCATGTTTGAAAGGCGTATTGCAGTGTTCGTTCACTGACGCCTGTGGCATTGCAGAGGTCAACCATCCGCAATCCGTGCTCGGGATTTCCGTTCGCATAGTCTTCGGCGATTCGAATCAGCTGTCGTGCTTTCGACAGTCGCGGCATCTCTTCCGAGAACTCCGGTTTCGCAGCTGTTTGAAGTGCGCATACAAGTAAGTTCAGCGCCTCGTCTCTTAGCGATTCTTGAAAATCAATGCGTTGTTGAGTTTCGAGTGATTCGGTGATTTTATCATCAACTAGACTCGGCCACGCGGCTAACCACTCGACTGAGTCTGGCGGTGGATTCGCAATCAGCGTCGAGTGAAACTCTTCGATTTCTTCACCTACCAATGTTTTGTAGTACCGCCGCAATGGTTTGGGTGGCGCGAAGATCGTGCTGCATCGAAATCCAGAGTCTTTGATGGACGCATCGAAATCGAAGTCGGGCGGAAAGATCAGCAGTTGATTTTCATTGATTGGCACGCCTGCGAAATGCCCTTCGTGAGTTCGGTCAAACGAAGTCACTGCGTAGCGTTTGGAGAGCGGGCGTGAACGCACCGTGATCGGCTGGTTCACCGTCAGCCGCAACAGCTTTACGCCGTCGCGAAGCTCGGTGACCGTTTGTGTGCTCACAAAGCCAGGGCCAGCGAGCTGCACGAGCTCGAGCTGTGTGCCAAATATCGACCCGTCCCACTCAGCCGGGTCGGTGATCGTTTCGGAATGTGTGAGCGGTTTCATGTGGCCGCCATTAAGAAGATGCTGTAGACGCGACGGAAGTCTACCAAGTGCCGATCGAGCAGAAACCACTATATCCTGTTGAGGTGTTCAATTGAAGTGTAGCCATACACTCGGCCGCCCACATCGTTGATGTAACGTCGTTGGACGTCGGGCTCACTCAGGCTGCGTGAACGGGAAAAGTCGAACGAAGCTTCGACGAGTCGGGATCATCCGGAATCGCTATTGAACTCAACGTGATTGCGGAATTTCGATAGTTCTGATTCGCCAATGTTGTAACGCTGGGACTCTTGTTGAAGGCCCGAGTCGGTTTGCATTTCAGCATTCTGGTAGCAACCGCCGGGCCAAACAGGCAGAAGTGAGCGGCTTCGATACGATCGGGCCCGGTGGGCTGAACGCTACCGTCGCACTTGCCCGCGCCGGATGCGACCCTTGTTGAAGTGGCAGAAGGCGGTGTCCTAACATGAGTGTGACTAGCCAAAGCGTCGCGGATCTCAGACACCGCGCGTTGCCAATGAACGCGAGCCATCCTCAAGGTGACTCATATGCTCATCGCTTGCTCGAAGCTACCGAACGCTTCGCCGAGCTGCCCGCTTTGCAATGGAAAGAGGCCGGTGAATGGCAATGCATTACTTTTGCTGAACTTGAACGTCGCGTGATCGCATGCGGTTTGGCACTTTCGAATCGCGGTATCACCAAGGGGGACCGTGTCGCGATCTGGCTAGACAACGGTTGGTCCTGGATCGTTTGTGATCTCGCTGCACAACTGATTGGGGCGGTCACGACAACGATCTACCACACGTTGATTCCGTCGCAAGCTGCCTCGCTCTTACGCGACTCTGAGGCCAAGGCGGTTCTATCGAACCAACAGCGACTTGCTGGATTGATTACCGATTATGACCTTGCCATCGCTGTTTTTTCCGAAGACGAAGGCAAGATTGGCGAATGCTTCGCCACGGTGATCGAGGAGAGTAAGCGGGCATTGGAGGCGCAGCCGGACATCGCACAACACTTGCGAATGCCGCCGGTCGGTCCCGACGACCTCTCCGCACTGTTCTATACCAGCGGCACTACTGGCGATCCCAAGGGTGTGATGCTGACTCATGCTAATTTGCTTGCGAACACGGACAATACGATTTCGCAGCTGCTGACTGAACGCGAAAAGACAATATTGCTGCACTTGCCGTTGGCCCATGTGATGGCGAGAAACACGACGGTGTCCGGGACTTTGCTCTCGGGTGGACGATTGGTCATCGCCGAGCCTGCTCGCGAAAAACTGATCGCGAACCTTGCCGACGTTTCGCCACATGGGTTTCCAACCGTCCCGCTGCTGTTGGATAAATTCACAGAACTCTCGATGGCTGCGATTCGCTCCAAGGGCTTCGTCATGCGAAGCCTGGCGCTCCTGGCATTGAAGCGTTGTCGCCAGCCTCGTTTGGCGGCGATCCGTGATGGAGGGCCAGTCGGCGAGGTTCGACTTGGCTCGATCAACAGGCTTCTTGACAGAATTGTGTTGCAGAAGATTCGCGAAAAAATGGGTCGCAATCTTGTGTTGGTCGTGACCGGTGGGGCCAACAGCAACCGGACAAGCATTGAGTTTTTCTGGGGCATCGGCATACCCGTCTATGAAGGCTACGGAGCCACCGAGTTGACCTGCACCGCAGCGCTGACTTTTCCAAAGGCAATGAAACCGGGAACCGTTGGTCAGAGTGTTCCCGGCGTCGAAATCAAGCTGGCTAGCGACGGCGAAGTCTTGGTTCGTGGTCCGATCGTGATGAAGGGGTATTGGCAGCGACCCGAAGAAACGGCGCAGGTACTCGACGCAGATGGTTGGTATCACACCGGCGACATTGGCACTCTGGACGAAGATGGATACTTAACCATCGTCGATCGTAAGCGCGAGATCTTGGTGCTTTCGACTGGGAAAAACGTCGCTCCACAGGCGGTCGAAAACGCATTGAAGAGCACGCCTTTTGTGATCAGCGCTTGTGCGATCGGTGACCGCCGACGATTCACAGCGGCGCTGGTGGTTCCCGACTTGGGCGCGATCGGTCGATCGCTCGATCTGGCGGAAACGCCTTCCGTCGACGATCTTTGCGTCACCGAAGTCATGCGAAAGGCGCTCGCGACGGGGATGTCTGGCCTCTCGAACTTTGAACGTATCAAGCGTTTCACTCTGGTCGCTGATCCATTTTCTCAGGACAACGGATTGCTGACACCGACGCTCAAACTTCAACGTCGAAAGATCGCTGAAAAATTTGTACCTGAGATTGAAGATCTGTATGCCGAATCACCCAAGCGAGCAATCAACGTTCAATATGACTGATCGAATAGCAATCGTTGACGGAATACGAACCCCATTCTGCAAAGCCGGTACTGACCTCAAAGACATCCCCGCTCAGAAACTTGCTGCGCTAGTGATCCGTGAATTGCTGGAACGGACATCGATCGATCCGGGATTGGTCGACGAGGTGATTTTGGGTTGTGTTGCGAACCCCGTCGATGCTGCCAACGTCGGCCGCGTCGCCGCGCTGATGGCTGGACTGCCCCATCGGTCTCGTGGGTACACGATTTCGCGGAATTGTGCCTCGGGGTTCGAGTCGGTCACCAGCGGCTACGAAAAGATCATTAGCGGTGCAGCGGAAGTTGTCATCGCGGGTGGTACTGAGTCGATGACGAACATCCCGTTGATCTACAACAAACACATGACCGGCCTGTTCGCCAACCTGATGCGATCGAAGACGGCGTTTCAGAAACTGAAGACGATCGCCTCGTTTCGTCCGCACTTTTTGAAGCCGGTGATTGGAGTCGTCTGTGGTTTGACGGATCCGGTCTGCGGTTTGAACATGGGGCAGACGGCCGAGAACATTGCCATGCGATGTGGAATCACGCGTGAAGAACAAGATGCGTTTGCGCTCGAAAGCCACGATCGGGCTCTTGCAAGTCGCAGCAAACTGGCCGAAGAAATCATGCCCGTCCCCGTCGAGCCTGGCTACGACAGCACTTGCGAGCAAGACAATGGACCGCGTGAAGGACAGTCGTTGCAGGCCTTGGCAAAGCTAAAGCCGTATTTCGATCGGCATAGCGGAACGGTAACGGTCGGTAATGCCTGCCCGCTGACCGACGGGGCCAGTGCGGTTCTGATGATGAAAGAATCGAAGGCCCGTGAATTGGGGATGAATCCACTCGGCTATATCAAATCCTATGCGTATGAAGGGTTGGACCCAGCCGTGATGGGACTCGGCCCCGTCTACGCAATTTCGACCGCGCTCAAGAAGGCTCAAATGAGCCTCGACCAGATGTCGTTCGTGGAAATCAACGAAGCCTTTGCGGCTCAAGTCTTGGGCTGCGTCAAGCTCATTGAATCGGACGACTTTGCGAAACAAGAACTGGGGCGTGATCAAGCAATCGGCCGGCTCGAACCCGAAAGGCTGAACGTCAACGGCGGTGCCATCGCGCTGGGCCATCCAGTCGGCGTGACGGGGAATCGCCTGATTTTAACAGCTCTGCGAGAACTGAATCGACGCAATGATTCGCACGCGATCGTGTCACTTTGCATCGGCGGTGGTCAAGGCGGAGCTGTGATTTTGGAACGCGTGTAGAGCCGGTTCGTGACACAATAATTCACTTCCGTGTAAGACGCGCCGCGTCAGTGGCCGAGTATTTACCGAACGGTGGCATGCAAAAAAACTGTGCCTGACGGTCCACGGATCACACAAACATTCCCCGATTGTCATCCAACGAACGCACAACATTGAATGAGAAACACGATCAACCACTTCACCTTCACGCAGCGCGACGAAATCGGAATCCTGGAATTCGATACTCCCGATTCCAACGCAAATATCCTCAGTAGTCATGCACTGAAGGAACTTGACCAGCAACTCGACGCGATCGCTGCGCTTGAGCATGTTCGTGTATTGCTGATCACGAGCGCCAAGAAGTCAATCTTCATCGCCGGCGCCGACATCAAGGAGATCGAATCATTGAGCGACCCCCAAGATGCGAGCGATAAATGCGAACTCGGAAAACAAATCTTTGACAAGTTGGAAAAGCTTCCCCAGGTCACGATCGCTGTGATCAACGGGGCCTGCGTCGGTGGCGGCTACGAGCTTTCACTTGCTTGTGACTATCGCGTTGCTGGCTTTGCCGATTCGATCAAGATCGGGCTACCCGAAGTCAAGCTCGGGATTCTGCCCGGATTCGGCGGCTGCGTTCGCCTTCCAAAACGGATCGGAATTTCAAAAGCGTTGGCGATGATCTTACCGGGGAAGTTGGTCGACTCTCGCACGGCTTTGAAAATGGGGTTGGTCGAACGGTTGTTCTACGATCCGGTGCTCGTCGATGAAGCGTCGAAGTTCGGACGCAATATTTTGGCGGGTCGGGACAAGGTGAAGACGCGCAAGCCGAAGCTCGTCGAGAAACTGCTAGAAGGAAACCCGATCGGCCGCAGCATCTTGTTCCGACAGGCGCGCAAGAACGTATGGAAGACCACCTCCGGCCACTACCCGGCGCCACTTGCTGCGCTCGACGCGATCCAAGCGATGGTGGGTAAGTCGCACGCCGAGGCATCTAGGATCGAGAGCGATTGGCTTGGGAAGTTGGCGGTGACCAAAATCTCGAAGAACCTAATCCACGTCTTCTATCTGGATGAAGCGTACCGAAAAAGATCGTGGACGGACGCGACGACGCCTCCCGCGAAAGTAGAAAAGGTGGGTGTGGTCGGCGCCGGTGTGATGGGCGGTGGCATCGCTCAGTTGCTGGCCAAGAAAAATATTGTCTGCCGCATCAAAGATCTCAATTACGGAGCGCTGGCCCTCGCACTCAAGACGGCCAAGAAATTATACGCCTATCAAATCAAAACGCGTCGGATGAAGCAGGGGCAAGTCGATGCTCAAATGAGTTTGATTTCACCGACCACAACGTACGCTGGTTTTGGGAACGTTGATTTGGTGATCGAGGCGGTTGTGGAGCGAATGGATGTGAAGCAGCAAGTGTTCAAGGAGCTCGATGAAGTCGTCCAGCCAAACGCTTGTCTCTTTACGAACACGTCGTCGTTGCGAGTGACCGAGATTGCCGAAAGTACCAACCGTCCGGAAAAGGTTTGCGGCTTTCACTTTTTCAATCCAGTGCATCGGATGCCGCTCCTCGAAATCATCAAGACGGACAAGACGAGCGACGAAACGATCGTGATCGCCGTCGCGTTTGCGAGACAGTTGGGAAAGATGCCGATTGTGGTTGGCGACAAAGAAGGATTCATCGTCAACCGAATCTTGCTCCCCTACATGAACGAGGCCGCCTACCTGTTTCAAGAAGGGATCGAGCCCGAGCGACTGGACAAGATCGTAAAGGGTTTCGGAATGCCGATGGGACCTCTTGAGCTTGCCGACGAAGTGGGCATCGACGTCGGTTTCCACGTGGCACAGATCTTAGAAACCGCGTACGGACCCAGGATGAGAGTCGCTCCCGTCCTATCCGACGTCGACAACGCGGGCATCTTTGGGAAGAAATCGGGCAGCGGTTTCTATGTCCACAAGGGCAAGAAAGCATCCGTGAACCCGAAGGTTCTAGGCATGCGTCCGAGCGCCGACTTCAAGCACAGTGATGAGGTCGCAACGAAGCGTCTGATCTACACGATGATCAATGAGGCTTCGCGATGTTTGGAGGAAGGCGTCGTGGATGCGGCGGCGACGATTGATGTGGGCATGATCTACGGAACCGGTTTTCCGCCCTTCCGCGGTGGACTGTTGAAATATGCCGACAGTGTCGGTGTGAAAAACATTTTGGCTGACTTGCGGGCGTTTCAAACGCAGTTTGATCAGCAGCGTTTCGAGCCGAGCGGACTCTTGCAGAAGATGGCCGACAGCGGCGTCAACTTCTACGCCCCAACCAACAATGAAGGTACATCATGAGCTTGTACGATAAAAGCATGGGAAAAGAAGCTCGCGCATCCATGGAATTCGCCGAGGATTCACGCGACACTGAGTGGCAGCACCCAAGTTATTCAGCGCTGCTCTACCAAGGGAATGTCAAATGGGATTTGCTGCATCCCTTTCCTCAGCAGCCAATCGAAGACAAGAAAATCGGCGATGAATTTATCGCGAATTTTCAGAAGTTCATTGAAGAACACCTCGATGCGGATGCCGTCGATCGAACGGGCGAAATACCCGACGATGTGTTGAAGGGCCTCGCGGATATGGGGTGCTTCGCAATGAAAATTCCCAAAGAATACAACGGCTTGGGACTGAGTCAGGTCAATTACAACCGCGTCCTGCACCTTGCCGGTAGCTACTGCGGAAACTTGTGCGCACTTCTGTCCGCACATCAAAGCATCGGTGTTCCGCAACCGCTTCTGATGTTTGGCACCGACGATCAGAAACGCAAGTATCTGCCGCGTTTTCGCGAAGGCGCGATTTCCGCGTTCGCATTGACCGAAGAAGACGCCGGTTCGGATCCGCGCGCGATGACGACGAGCGCGACGCTTAGCGAAGACGGTTCGCATTACGTCATAAGTGGCGAGAAATTGTGGTGTACCAATGGCACCAAGGCGGATCTGATCATCTTGATGGCGGTCACGGCTCCGAAAGTTGTTCGAGGAAAAGAACGCAAGCAGATTACGGCGTTCATCGTCGAGATGAACACGCCCGGTGTTGAAGTCGTTCATCGCTGTCGCTTTATGGGCCTGAAGGCGCTCTACAACGGCGTCATCCGTTTTACCGAGGTCAAAGTTCCGAAAGAGAATATGTTGCTTGGTGAGGGCGATGGACTACGACTGGCCCTTCAAACACTGAACACAGGACGTCTGTCGATTCCCGCGGCGTGTACGGGTAACAGCAAGTGGTGCATGAAGATCATTCGAAAGTGGTCGAACGAACGCGTGCAATGGGGGCATCCGATCGGCGAGCACGAGACGATTGCCGGCAAACAGGCCAAGATCGCTTCGGATACGTTTGCGATGGACGCCGTCTGGAAGCTGGCGTCGTCGATGGCTGACAACAAGCGTTTTGATATTCGGCTGGAAGCCGCCGTGGCCAAGCTGTTCAACACCGAAGCCCACTACGCGATATTGCAGGAAACGCTACAGATTCGAGGCGGTCGCGGATTTGAAACCGCTGACTCGCTCAAAGCTCGCGGCCAAGAGGGAATCCCGATCGAGCGTGCACTACGAGATTCGCGAGTCAACCTGATCTTTGAAGGGTCCACGGAGATCATGCATCTCTTCATTGCTCGCGAAGCACTGGATTTTCACCTGCAGCACATCGGAGCCCTGTTCAAGCCTGGGATTACGATGGGCGGGAAAGTCAGCGCACTGCTGAACATGACCAAAACTTACTCACTCTGGTATCCAAAATTGTGGCTGCCCGTCTTATCGTCGGGTCATTTCGGAATGTCGCCGCCGCTAAACAAGCACATGAGAACCGTGGCGAGACTGAGCAAAAAGATGTCGCGAGTGCTGTTCCATAAAATGGCCGTCCACCAAAAGAAGATGGCTGAGAAACAGTTGTTGATCAACCGGTTCGTACAGATCGGGACAGAGCTTTTTATCATGTCGGCAGCTTGTTCGTATGCACACAGTTTGCTGTCCAGCCAATCGGACGAAGGTGCAGGCGCGCCGGACTTGGCCGATTACTATTGCCGCGAAGCACAGCGTCGTATCGACCAACTCTTTCGTGATATCGGTTCCAATAACGACAAAGCCACAGTGAAGCTGAACAAGCAATTCATGCAAGGCGAATTCGAATGGATGGAAGATGAAATCGTATGAGTAAGCGTTCTCTCGGCCAACGTCTGCTGGGCTATTGGAATGTGCTCGAAACGAAGCCTGGCGGAAAGTTCTTGTTCAGCTTGGCCGTTGGCAGGTTCGTGCGGTATTCAGGCAGCATCGGTGCCCGCGTCGAAGAGCTTCGTCCCGGCTATGTTCGTCTAACACTGAAAGATCGTAAGAAGGTCCGCAACCATTTGCGTAGCGTGCATGCGATTGCGATCGCGAACCTTGGCGAGCTGACCACCGGTCTTGCCGTCGTTTCGGGACTGCCGCCGAACACTCGCTGCATTCTTCGTCGCATGGAAGCCTCTTACGACAAGAAAGCACGCGGGCTGCTGACCAGCACGTGTCGTTGCGACATCACTAGCCCAAGCGAGAATGCCGAACACACGATTCAAGCCGAGATTCGTGACGAATCCGGGGACATCGTGTCGGTGGTTTCTGCGTTGTGGGTGATCGGCCCGGAGAAAACGACCACATGAGCAATGAATTGAATCCAAACGAAAACGAGTTCACGCGGTTGGTCTGCATCCAGTTTCCGGCGATTTGCGGGGCCATGTATCCATGTTCCAACCCCGAACTGGTTGCGGCGGCGTCGGAGGCAGGCGGCATCGGGATCGTCCAGCCAATCAGTCTGACGTATGTCTACGGCTATGAATATCGCGAGGGGCTGCGCCGGATCCGGGATCTGACCAGCCAGCCAATCGGAGTCAATATGCTGGTGGAAGGAAGCAACGCAACCTATCGCAAGCGACTGGACCAGTGGATGGATATTTCATTGGAAGAGGGCGTTCGTTTCTTTGTCACCGCGCTCGGGAATCCTCGCTGGGTGGTTGACAAAGCGAATCAAGTTGGCGGCATTGTTTTTCACGATGTGACCAATGTGAAGCACGCTCGCAAGGCGCTTGACAACGGCGTGGACGGTTTTATTTGCGTGAACGATCGCGCGGGCGGGCACGCAGGCGAGCTTGATCCTCGTAGCTTATTCGACGAAATCGCGCCGCTTGGGAAGCCGACGATTTGTGCCGGAGGCGTCGCCGATCGCGAAGGCTTTCACGAGGCTTTGGATATTGGCTACCTAGGGGTGCAGATGGGAACACGATTCATCGCCAGTCGAGAGGCAGAGGTGCATGCGGACTATAAAGACGCGATCATCGAAGCAAAGGCGACCGACATCGTGTTGACGGATAAAATTTCGGGAGTGCCCGTGTCGGTGATCAACACGCCGTACATTCAGCGAATGGGGCTGAAGGCAGGTTGGCTTGCGAGAAAGATGCTCCAAGGTCGCCGGACGAAGCATTGGATGCGATCGTACTACATGCTTGTCTCGCTTTTGACGTTGAAAAAATCCAACTTGAAGGGAGCCAGCTACAAGAAATTTTTCCAGGCCGGTAAGAGTGTTGAAAAGATCGACAACGTGATGTCCGTTGCCGAAATCTACGACGAACTGCGCAATCATTAGCAGCCTGTTGAAAAGGGGGCTGACCCTTTGGAGACGTTGCTGCAACATTGTGAATTCGAAACGTCAGAGAGGATCAGACCCCTTTTCAACAGGCTGCTAGAAATGAAGCTCTCAAACTTAAACCTCACGTCGAAAGAGATACACCGATGAAATCGATACTCACTTTGTTTCTGCTTCTATTGGGATGGACCGTCCAATCCTTTGCTGATGATGCGACGCCGGATGGCACGATTCGTCCCGTCGGCGAAGTTGAGAAGGTCGCCGATGGATTCTCGTTCACCGAGGGACCGGCTTGGGACTCCAAACGTGGCGTGCTGTACTTCACGGATATCAAGACGAATACCATTCACGTCCTCGGCAGCGACGACAAGGTCAGTTCGCTAACCAGCGACTCGGGAACGGCGAACGGTCTGATCATGACCGCCGACGGGCAACTGCTGGGATGCCAAATGGAAGGCCAGATCGCGCAGTTCGATCCCGTTACCGGCAACTCGGAAGTGTATGTCGCACAGCACGACGGCAAGCGGTTCAACGCGCCCAACGACTTGGTATTCGACGCCGATGGAGGGGTCTATTTCACGGATCCACACTATCGAGCTCCCGATCCATGGCCGCAAACCGTATTGGCCGTCTACTACGCCGACAACTCGGGAACGGTGACTCGCGTGACCGGCGACTTGAAGGTTCCCAATGGTGTTGGACTATCACCCGACGGCAAACACCTTTACGTGGGTCCGAGTGACCAAGCCGAGATGCTGGTCTACGACATCGATCATCCCGGCAAGCTTTCCGGCGAGCGAACGTTCTGCACGCTGAAGCAACCCGAGGGAGCAACGAAGATCACCGGCGCAGACGGGCTTACGTTGGATCAAGATGGCAACGTCTACATCACAAGTTCGCTCGGAGTCCAAATTTTCTCATCTGCTGGAAAACCCGTCGGCTTGATCGAGTTTCCTGAGCAGCCGTCGAACGTCACGTTTGCCGGAGCGGATCTCAAAACGTTGTACGCCACCGCTCGCACCGGACTTTATCGGGTTGAGATGCCCATCGCCGGCCTGCCATCTTTCTAAGGCGTGTGACAAGCTTGACAGAGTAGTTGAGACAATTGAAGCTCGACAGGCTTCTGTGGTGGTACACGCCACGGTATGAAGCGGGTGCACGGTTGAGTTTCTAAATTTGTGTTTTCGCACGGAAGAGGAAAGGACCTTCAATGACAGATGTCGAGCTAGGTGGCGCAATCAAACGGCTCGAGAATTTTGAGCCGTTCAAGATGATGCAAGTGAAAATTCTGCATCTGTCGCCTGATTGGCGCAGCATTCGTTTGCTCCTGCCATTGTCGGCAGCCGCCAGGAATCGACAGGGCACAATGTTCGGCGGATTCATGGCTTCGCTGGCAGACCCCGTTGCTGCGCTCGCTTGTGGCAAACTCTATCCGAACTACGCCGCTTGGACGCGAAAGCTAACGATCGATTTCGTACGCGCAGGAACAACCGACTTGGAATTGCGTTTCGAATTTCCGATCGAGTTGGAACGGATGATTGAAAAAGAACTGCAAGAGAAAGAACGTAGCACACCGACTTTCGAGTACGCCTACTATTTGACCGACGGGACGCCCTGTGCAGGGATCCAGTGCAGTGTTGCCATTCGCACGCCAGGATATCGGAAGGGGCCGATTCGATGACGAAGACAAGAACTGCGATTTTAGGTGTTGGACAGTATGTGCCCAGCAGAGTCGTCACCAACGACGAGTTGGCTGAAATGTTCGACACCAGCGACGAGTGGATTCGCCAACGGACCGGAATCGAAGAGCGTCGTTTCATTGAACATGCCGGAATTGCCCCCAGCGATTTGGCGGTTCCTGCGGTGCAAGAAGCCTGTCAAAAAGCCAACATCGAAGTGCGAGACATCGATGCGATCATCTTCGCGACGCTCTCACCCGATCATGATTTTCCAGGCAGCGGCTGTTTTCTCGGTCATAAACTTGAACTGCCCGGTGTGCCCGCCCTTGATATCCGCAACCAGTGCAGCGGCTACCTTTATGGTTTGCAAATCGCGGATGCTTGGATTCGTTGTGGCATGTACGAACGCGTTTGCTTGGTCGGCGCGGAGGTTCATTCAACCGCGTTGGATTTCTCGGATGCAGGACGCGACATCGCCGTTCTGTTTGGTGACGGCGCTGCGGCAACCATCCTCGGGCCTACCAGCATGTTGAAAAAGGGGGCTGAACCTTTGGGGACGTTGCTGAAACATTGTGAACTCGAAACGTCGGAGAGGGTCAGCCCCCTTTTTCAACAGGCTGCTACGGAAGAGGACAGAGGCGTTATCGATGTCGAAGTCCATGCAGATGGTGTTGGCGCGAAAGAGCTGTGGATGGAAGCTCCCGCGAGCGGCAGCATTCCCCGGATCACGAAAGAGATGATCGACAACCGTGCCGTCTTTCCGTCGATGAACGGAAAGCAGGTCTTCCGTTGGGCCACCAGCAAGATGCCGGAATGTGCATTGTCGGTCATGGCACGAAACGGTGTGTCGCTGGACGACATTGATTTAGTTGTGCCCCATCAGGCCAACGTCCGCATCAACGAATTCATTTCCGAAAAACTGGGACTCCCACCCGAAAAGATCGTGCATAACATTGCGAAGTACGGCAACACGACCGCCGCTTCGATTCCGATGGCTCTCTATGCGGCGATCCAGCAAGGCCGAGCCAACGAAGGCGACTTGGTATTGTTCATGGGCTTCGGCGCAGGCTTTACTTGGGGTGCTGCACTGGTTCGCTTGTGAGCGGATTGGTCGTTCTGGTTCCAGAAGTTCTAGAAGTTATGCCGATTTGTTAGCCGTTTTGGCGATAGCGTCGGTTTCGTTGCGGTCGACGCGGGCTACCTCTCAAGCGGCCTGAATTCTGGCGCGTCCCGCAACGTCGTCGTTTGACCAGACGTGTCAGCGCTGGAGAATAAGACTGCAGCGACTTCGATTCCGTTGCTGCGCGTGGAGTGATTTGGTCCGGTTCGCGAAACCGATGGCGGATCTACACAACGCGATCCACACGTTGAGATTCGATTTCGACCTGAAACTCACTCAAACCCTCCGGTGCCACGATGAGCTTCCCATCCATTCCCATAAGAGCCAATTCAGCGACGAACCCGAAAGTCAATCGATTCTGCGGCGCCTTCGCATCGATCGTTTTTTTATTGTTGCTGCAAAGCAGTTCCTTTGCTCAGCAAGCGCCGCTGCGTTTGGGGTCCAGTCGTGTTTACCCGTCCCGCACTCCGACGGTTCGCTTCGCACCACGGGTGCGTCGCGTTGGCCGTGGCCAGGCGGTGGCCCAGGTTCGTGCCAACTTCATGGCTCGGTATGACGTCCGAACGCACGCACCTCGTGGGATCGGAAACGTTGGTAGCGTCGGCAGATTCGAAGGGATCGGATGGACTCGAAATCGATACGCGTCAAGGTCATCCGTCGGAACAAGCGTGGCGGGCTATTCGAGGTACAGCCGCTTGGCACGCGGTACTCACGCCGGGGCGCCAGGCACGATTCTGGTGGGTGATGCCGTCGCGCGAGGACCCAACGGTACCTATCGCGTTCGGATCTGGCGATAGTCCCGCCATGACGATTCGCGTGGTTCGGTCGGGCTTCACCGCGTGGAGGGCGATGGATACGGTTTTTAATTGGTTTTTACGGCTTGCCAGCGCGTTTCACGGCAAATGATCTTGCCTCGGACTCGATGCTGTGGCGACAATCGCGCCGGCATCTACCCAGGCAGAATGATATGCAATCCGGCGACCTCACCGACTATCCCAATCCGTTCGCGATGGCTGCGGCCGGAAAAAGCAAACCGCGTCACTCGGCGGTTCGGTCGGCGCTGAAGTTCTTGATTTTGGTCGCCATTTGTTTCGCAATCGTGTTGGGCATCAGCGTTGGAAGCAAGCGTTATTTGATGCACCGATTGACTGCGGATTTTGATTCACTGTCGGCTGCTGACAAGCAGAACCGGTTGGTGCAGATGGCCGAGATGGGATCGCCGGCGATCGAGCCTCTGGCCGCTGCGATGGCGCATTCGGATATCGATGTGGCGAGAACGGCCTATGACCTGCTTCGCAATTTGCAAAACAAGTGGACGGTTCTGACGCCGTCACAGCAACAGACCCGGCACCGGGAATTGGTGACTGCGATCTCGTCTGTCTCAGCGGCTTTGCCCGACGACCGAACCGGTTGGGCGGTGACGTTGATCCAACAAACCATTACCGAAGTCGTCGCTCGCACCGATGCATCCTCGCGAGACCTCTATCGACGCGCTGGCGAGACCTTGGATTTGCTGACGTTGTCCAACCGCAGCGGTCCAAGCATCATCGACGACGACGCGTTTGACCCTTCGTCGCCGCAACGCTTGCAGGTTCGCGGTCGGCCGTATCCGGTCAGCATCGAAAACGAACCGCCCGTCGTGAATGCAAACGATCCGCCCCCGCCGTCGATCTACAAATCGGCCGCGATGCGACTGCAACCGGTCAACCCGGATCAAACGATCGTGCTTCGTGATGTTCAGGCGGCAAAGCCCGCAGTCGTTGAAAAGCCGCCGATCCGAAAAGAAACGGAATACTTCGTCGAACAGGTGCAGGCTACAAATCCCGGGATGCAGCCCACGTTGGTCGATTCGCCGATGGAAACGTACGACGACGCATCCGTGATTCACTGGTTGGCTAGCGAGCACGGCGAACTGCGTGACAAAGCCAAGCTAGAATTGATGTCGCGCGGGTTCAGCCGGGATGACCTCCGCTTGGCCGCTCGAATCGCGACGGCCGACGTTCCGACGCGAATGGAGTTGGTCGACCGGATCGCACGCGAACCTTCGATCGATCCGCGGCCCTGGTTGTGGATGATGAGCCGCGATGAGAGTCGCGAAGTTCGTCTGCGAGTGATTTCAGTCATCGCGACCATGAACGATCGCGACGCGCGAAACCATCTGCAAAAGCTGATGATCGACGAATCGGACCCGATCGTCGCGGCAAGACTGCGAAAGGTCTTGCAGCTGAGATAGGCGTAAGGTTTTAGGCGTTAGGTTTTAGGAAAAGTCCCAAATCCTAATACCTAAAACCCAATCGCTAAAACCGATTCCCTACTCCCCTAGCCGATTGGGTTGGGCTCGTAAGGGATGTCTTCGATCAAGTCCTTCGGCAGCGGCGCGACGGTCAGACCGGCTGCGGTGAAGATCTCGTCGATCGCGACTTGTCCGCGTTGAACGATGCTCTCGCGAGTCTGGCCTTTGTAGCTCGAACCGGACGCACCGGGACTGACGGGGCCACTGAAGCCGATTTCGGTCAGATGCGTGATGACTTTGACGTGATCCAGTCCTCCTTCGAGCGTTGGCAGGACGCGTTCGTTCGATTTTGCAGTGGCCGCATCGCTTTCGGGACGCAGCGAGCACAAGCGAACGGCAACGATTTCATCGGCCGTCAATTCGCTGAACTGGTCCATGGCACCGTCGCCGACGACCCAGTCCCAGGTGTCGACATAGAAGCCGACGTTGGCCGATCCGACGCCCTTGACCATCGCGATGAAGCCTTCGACGTTGCGGATGAACGGGAACTCTTTGCCCTCTTCCAATTCTTTGCCGGCGGCAAAACCGATGCCCAACTTGATTTCACGGACCGCCAACAGATCAGCGACCTGCGACAAGCGGTTCTTTTGAACTTCGAAGTACTCGTGGTAGGGCAGACGATCCGTTGCCGCGGGCAAACGTGTGTAAGCACGCTTGATGCCCAATTCTTTCGCCAATTCGGCGATCGGGTGCAGCCCGGCCAGCGCCGCGGTGAACGTTTCTTCGTCGGCGTCCAAGTTGATGCCCAGGTCGAAGCCGCCGATGCGGATCTTGAACGCTTTGCGAGCGGCTTCCAAGTACTTCGCCGCATCGGCAACGTCCGTTCGCAGGCTGCGACGCAACATTTCGTGCATGTCGATGTCGATGCCGTTGAACGCGTAGGTCAGCGCCAATTCCAGCAGTTCGGTTTGACGACCGTTGATTCCCAGCGATCCGGGCGAAAAGTTCTTGATCATTTTCATCGTAAGATTCTTTCGTATTTGATTTTTTGGTGGGGGTCACGACAAAAGCGTCGCTAACGTGGGGGCAGCAAGATCACCACTGGGCACCGTTCTACCGAGTGATCAGGCCTTCAAATGACGGTGGAATCACGGGAGGGTCCTATTTTCAAGTCTGAGAGTATCGCAGAATCAAGCCTCTGCGGCCAAGGGGCTTCCGGGAGGATCCATCGATGCGTTTTTCGAAGCATTGTTGAGAACCGGCCGCCCAACGTGGCCCTGCGACGCCGGTAAATGCACACCGGTCAATGCACTCCGTCGCGGGTCCAGGTCGGGCCGCCCCTCTCGAGATGCTTTTGAGCCCTCCCCGCGTCGTCGCAAGCTCCTCCGCGACCCTCCCGAGGGAGGGTGAATTATGGAGTTCGGGTTGTGTCGATATCAGAGAGGTTCTGAGGTTTCGGATCACCCAACGTGGCCCTGCGACGCCGTTCTTAGGGTGTACGGTGCTAGCCTCCTGAACTGCATTTGCAGTTCACGTCCCGCGAGCGGAGTCGCGGTTCCACATCGGGTTGCCGATTGCGAGTTCGATTGCGAAACTCGCTATTGCCAACCACTCAGCCGTAGGCAAACGGATTCGTCACCGTCGTCTTCGTAAGCCAACACACTCCGATACAAGCATCACGTGTCCGAAACAACTTCCCCCCGATTTTCTGCCCAAGTGACTTTCTTGGGTACCGGCACCAGCGTCGGTGTACCGGCGATCGGGTGTACTTGCGATGTCTGCCAAAGTGATGACCCACGTAACAATCGGACGCGATGCGCGATCACGGTCCATGTCGGGGAGAATATGATTCTGGTGGACACGCCGCCTGATCTCAGGACTCAGTTGCTTCGCGAAAAAATTCCGCTCGTCCACGCGGTCGTTTTTACTCACGAGCACGCGGACCATCTGTTCGGGCTGGACGATTTGCGGCTGTTCCCGTTTCGATTGGGCGGTCCGGTGCCGCTGTACTGCGAACCGCACGTGGAAGCACGCATTCGAAAGTCGTTTGACTACGCGTTCACCGAGCGAGTTCCGACGCATCCCGGTGCGACGCCGCAACTGGAATGTCGCACGATCGGGCCCGATGAACCGTTCGACGTGCTGGGCGTTTCGGTCACTCCGATCCCGCTGAAGCACGGCCCGAACTTCAACGTGCTCGGATTCCGGTTCGGTGACTTCGCGTACTGTACCGACGCGAACGAGATTCCGCCGTCGTCGATGGAGCGATTGAAAGGCGTCAAGACGTTTGTTGTCGGCGCGCTTCGCCACAAGCCGCATCCGACTCACTTCAATGTCGAACAAGCTGTCGAAGTTGCCCGGCAAGTCGGTGCCCAGCAAACTTGGTTGACTCACATTTGTCACGACCTGGACCACGGGCCGACCACACAGTCGTTACCCGATGGGATCGATTTGGCCTACGACGGATTGCGGGTCGACATTCGCTTGTGAACCGAGCGACGATGTGCCGGTTCACGATATGCCCGACGTGACACATCGATGGTGATCAAGAACTCTTGGCCGGCGACTTCATCGATTGTTGGGCGTTCTGTAAGAACTGCAGCGCCTCGATCGGCGTCATCGCGTTGACATCCAGTTTTTCGACTTGATCGATCAACGGATGGTCCGCGAAGCCGAACAGTGTCAATTGAAATTTGCCGTTGGCGTCGGACGACGAAGCGCCCGGCGTTTGAATCGTCGGCCGATCGAGTGCGTCGCGGTGATCGGCTTCCAATTGGGCCAGCACATCCTTGGCGCGTTCGTTCACTGACGTCGGGATGCCTGCTAAGCGAGCCACGTGGATTCCATAGCTCTTGTCCGCGCCGCCTTGAACGATGCGGTGCAAGAAGATCACTTCGTCGTTCCATTCCTTGACCGCCACGTTCAGATTGGCGACCCGCGGAAGTGATTCTTCAAGCTGGGTCAGTTCGTGATAGTGCGTTGCAAAGAATGTGCGGCAACCGATTTGTTCGTGCAAGTGTTCGGTGATCGCCCACGCAAGCGATAGCCCGTCATAGGTGCTGGTTCCGCGACCGATTTCGTCCAGGATCACCAAGCTGCGCGACGTCGCCGTGTTCAGAATTCGAGCTGTTTCGACCATTTCGACCATGAACGTACTTTGGCCGCGGCTCAGTTCGTCGCTGGCGCCGACGCGTGCAAAAATGCGATCGGCGATGCCAATTTCGGCGCTCTCGGCCGGCACGAATGAACCGGCCTGCGCTAGCAGCGTGATCAACGCGACTTGTCGGATGTACGTGCTCTTGCCGGCCATGTTCGGGCCGGTGATCAGCAGGATCATGCCGGCTTCGGGCGACTGGATACAGTCGTTGGGCACGAATTCGCCCTGCGGCAACGTCACGTCCAATACCGGGTGCCGACCGGCTTCGATCTTCAAGATGGAATCGTCCGTGATCACCGGACGCACCCAGCGACGAGTGACCGCGATCTCGGCAAGCGACGCCAACACATCCAATTCAGCGATCGCTGCGGCGACTTCCCCAAGGACCGCGAGATGCCGATGAGTCTGCGCGCGTAGCTCTTGAAAAATCAATTGCTCGCACGACGACGCTTTATCGTCGGCCGATAAGACTTTCTCTTCGTACTCTTTCAACTCCGGCGTGATGTAACGTTCGCAGTTCTTCAGCGTCTGTTTACGAATGAACGATTCGGGAATCTTGTCGCGGTGCGAGTTGGTGACTTCCAAGTAGTAACCGAACACGCGGTTGTAGCCGACCTTCATATTGATGCCGGTTTCGTCCATCTGCCGCTTCTGGTACTCGGCGATCCATTGTTTACCGCCCTTGGCCAGTTGGCGCAGTCCGTCCAGTTCTTCGCTGTACCCGGCACGGATGAAGTTGCCGTCGATCGCTGACAACGGGCAATCATCGGCCAGTGCCGTTTCCAACTGTGACCTCAGTTCCGGACACAGGTGCAATCGAGATTCGATCGCCGCAAGTCGCTCGCTCGATCGTTGGGTCAAACGTGCCTTCATTGTCGGTAGGCTGGCCAACGTTCGCGCGACCTGTTGCAAGTCTCGCGGTCCCGTTCGACCGGTCGCGATTCTTGCCAACAAACGCGTTAGGTCGAATGTTTCTTTGAGCGTGCCGCGCAGGTCGCCGCGTAGTTTTCCGTCGTTGGTCAACTCATCGACGGCATTCAATCGCGCGCCGATCGCATTTGAATCGATCAACGGTGCTGCGATCCAATCGCCCAATAAGCGTGAACCCATCGGCGTACACGTGCGATCGATCACACCCAACAACGAACCTTCGCGAGAACCGCTGCGGATCGTACGCGTCAATTCCAGGCTGCGCCGCGTGGCGGCATCGATTTGCAAAAAGCCGGTGCGATGGTGGGCCGAGATGCTTTGGAAGTGATCGAGATCGCGGCGTTGGGTTTCCTGCAAGTAAGTCAGCACGGCGCCGGCCGCGCGAACCGCGGCGGTATCGTCCGCTTCGAAACCGAAACCTTCGAGCGATTGGACCGAGAACTGTTTGCACAACGTTTCTTTGGCCGCGTCTTCGGCGAACGACCACGCCGGTCGCGCGGTCCACGACCAAGACGCCGAAGTGTCGGGCGAAAAGTGGACGTCGTCTTCGCGGTAGATCACTTCGGCCGGTCCGATTCGGGCCAACTCGTCTTCGATGCGAGACTGGGGGAACGTTCCGGCTTCGAAACGGCCACTCGAAAGCTCGGCCCACGCGATCCCGACTTGCGGCGGCGTGCCATCTTTCGATTTCTTTTTGTCGCGATGCAGGCACACTGCCGCGACATAGTTCGCTTCGCGAGGATCTAGCAGACCGTCGTCAGTCAGCGTTCCGGCACTGACGACTCGCGTGATTTCCCGCTTGACCAAACCCTTGGCGGTCTTGGGGTCTTCCATCTGTTCGCACACCGCGGCGCGATAGCCGGCGCGAATCAGCTTTTGAAGATACGAGTCGAGTTGGTGGTGCGGAAAACCCGCCATCGCGGTCGGGTTATCGCTGTCCTTGTCGCGGCTGGTCAGGTTCAATCCCAACACGCCCGCCGCGACTTTGGCGTCGTCCAAAAACAATTCGTAGAAGTCACCCATGCGGAAAAACAGCAATGCGTCGCCGCATGCTGCTTTGGCCTCATGGTACTGTTTCATCATTGGTGTCATGCCCAGGATCGTACCCCAGGCGAAGTCGCCAGGACAGACACAAGGGCGCTGAAAAACATGACAAGACCATTTCGCCGATGACGATCGTTCGGCCTGGATAATTTGATCCGTCGGCGGCGTCAATGGCGTCGCGATGGCAGGCAGATCGTGTCAGCGAGGTCGACTACATTTCCGAATAGGGTTTCGGCACCAGCACGAACTTGTCGATGCGGGTGACCGTGCCCTGGTATTTCGGGACAACCTTCAACGTTTGCCAATCCGGATGGACTTGAAATGCCTTCCACGCTTCGATTCGAGCGGCTTCGCTGGGGTACATCGTTAAATACGTCAGGCTTGGCGTTTGCGGTCCGATGATGGCTTGCCCGATGAAAATCGGGGTGATTTTGCAGTCCAGGAAAATGGGGACTTCGCCCGAGTTGAACATTTCGACTTTCAAATGGCCAAGCCGTTCGTTGGGGCTTTCGTAAATCCGCAACTCGTAAACTCGATCGTCATTGGCCAGCGATCCGTCGGGCACAACCAACTGGGGCATGCAATCCATCGCGACCAACAATTCGCTACTGATGCGTGCGAAGGGTGATTTTCCTGGGCCGCGATCCAGGTATGTCTTTGCATCGGTTTGAAATTGAGCATCGGCTTGCACTTTGGATTCCAACGACGCGATCCCATCGGCGCTATCATGCGGGACCACAACGATGATTCGCGGGCTGCCGGTTTCGTCGTTCGACGCGTTTGCAAAGACTCCGACGGGGCCGACGCCGTGTCGCTTTAGTGCAGGCAGATAGGCGGTTTCCAAGTATCCGTCGATCGCACTGGCATCGCCCTTTTCACCAAGGACGTAACTGCGGACTTCGTAGTACTGGTGCGAATCTGCGGCCAAGGCAGGAATGACCGCAAAAGCGGACAACATGAACAACGCAAGAAAACGATTCATTGTCGACTCAATGGAGGGAGGGGGAACAACCCGGCGCGGGCGCCGATTCACCGGACATCATACCCCGAAGCGCGTCGGCGGAGGCAACCGAGCGACACCGGCAAACTGCGATCCGCTCGGAAGCGGGGTTTGCCCCTGTCAGCCTGTTGAAAAAGGGGTCTGACCCTTTGGAGACGTTGCTGCAGCATTGTGAATTCGAAACGTCGGAGAGGGTCAGACCCCTTTTTCAACAGTCTGCTATGCGTTCTCGTCGCTCAACAAACGCAGTGATTCGTCCACATCAGCAGTCGAGGCGACGGAATCGTTATTCGCCCATGAGGCAATCGCGTCGTCGTCGCGGGACAAGTCACGCTGCCACTGGACAAACATCGCGTCTCGCGGCTGATTGGGCGACGAATCGGCCGCGGGCGTGCTGGAATCGACGGCGATTTGAAGCCCGCCGGTCGGTTGGTCAAGTCTCTGTTGAATGGGCGTTTGTTGCTCCGGTGCAGGGATTTGTTCGCCTTCGCCTTCACCGCCCACGGTTCCGCTGGGCAATTCATCTAGCCGATTGAGAACCAACAAAACATCCAACGCAGTGATGAAGCCGTCGGCGTTGACGTCGTAACAAAAGCCCATGCCGCCCGATCCCACTGGACCCGGTCCATAAACGTTTAAGTAGTTGATGATCGCCAACGCATCGGCGGCCGTCACCGATCCGCCGTGGTCGACGTCGAAGGGATCGTTGCGGTTGTGCAACGGCGTTTCGTTGGGAAGTACCGCGATGATGAAGGTTCGCTCGATCGACGCGAACTCGCCTTGTGAATCCGTTGCCGTGATCACGACTTGGATTTCCGATTGGACGGCCAGTTCGACAAATACGTCCTCTTTCAATTTCAGCGTCGTGCCTTCGATTTCAAATCGTTGGTCGTCGACGGTCAAGTCGAAACGTGGATCGGGTGTGCTGCCATCAATCAACACGTCGCCGGCGACATCGCCGAGTGTCAATTCGACGACCGCGTGATCGGTCAGCGCCAGCGTCGACGGTTGCTCGGGGAGATCCCGGACCGTGATCGTGATCGTTTCAGTGTAAGTGCCGCCGGTGCCGAATTCCGTCGCCGTCACGCGAACGATGATCTCGCGTTCGGTTTCATAGTCGACGGCGACGCCATCGGCCAAACGCAAGTCATAGCTGTCGACGATGAACCGGGGGTCGTCGACGGTGAACGTGTGAAACTGTTCCTCGTCTTCGTCCAGTACCTTCAATTCAGTGACGATGTCACCGGGGGCATTTTCAAACACGAACGCTTCGGTGGGAGTGATGCCCGTGATCGGATCATTCGCGTCGGTGACTTGAACGGACGCATTCTCTGAAATCGTTTCGCCCGTCTCGGGGTCGGTGCCAGTGATGATCAGCGGGATGAGTCGCTCGTTTTCGAAGTTGATGTCTCCGCCGATGAAAATGATCTGGCCATTCTGTTCGCCGAAACGTGGATCATCGATCGCGATGATGTGTCCACCACCGTCCACATCGATCACTTCGACCGTTCCGATGGGCGTGCCGGCGGCGATGTCTTCGCGGATCGGACCGATATCGACGTTGATGTCGATGGGCGGATCGGCCACCGGGGCGACATTGATGGTCAACGTGTAAGCCTCGGAAACCGATTGGCCATCATGCAACACGACCGTCACCGAATCGGCGCCGTTGAAATCGGCCGATGGCGTGTAAGTCAGCGAGCCATCGGTTCGGAATTCGGCAATGCCGTTGGCGGCCGCGCCCGTTTGAACCAAAACATAGGCGTCGCCGTCGACATCCGACGAACCGACGAGCGCTCGCGGTGCGTCGCGATTGAGCGTTTGGTCTTCGACCGCGGAAAAAATCGGCAACTGGGAATAGGTCGGCGCCGCGTTGGCACCCGCCACTACAACACCGAATTTTAGGCCCCCGACATCGGCACCCGCAGCAATCGTGACACGGTGTGACGTCGGTTGATCGAGTTTGATTTGTTGGACAGCGGAATCGCCCAGGACGATCAACGCATCGGGTTGCTGTTCCATGTCGATCGAGGTGACTGAGCCCAGCGTGGACAAATCCAAAGGTATTTCGGCGATCAAATCGGCATCTTGCAATCGGAAGACCTTCAATGCAGCATCGGCCGCCGAATACGCCATCAGTCGATCACGTTCGCCGTCGATCGTGATGGCACCGATGTCGTCGGTGATCGAATACAGCGATGCAAAATTACCGTCGACATCGTGGATGCTGACGCTGCCGTCGGACGATCGAAGGGCGACCAAGCCCGCCGCGTCATCGAACGCCAATAATTCCACCGCGGCGGGAACGTTGATCGGCGATGAGGTGATCAATGTGGATGTCGCGTTGCTCCACAGCGATAGCTCTAGCCCGTCCGTGCTGGACCACGCGAACACTGAACGCACGCCCGTGGCGGACGACAGGACTTGAGTGTCGGCGGGCACGGAAGTGGTTGTCGTCGTGACTTCGATCCGCGACAAGACGTTCGTCGCATCGACGGCGCGAACCGGGATTGAGGCCGCCGACGATGGGTTTGCGACGTGTTCCAGAATCACTCCGTTGCCGTCACCATCGATGGCCAATTGGCCCCACCCGGTCGCCGAAACGGTGACGCCAAAGGCACCGTTGTGAAACGCCAGCGGCGTCACGGTGTCGGAATCCGCATCGACAATCCAAGACTGGTCGCCGGTGATGTCGGATCCAACGACGAGTTGGCGTCCATCGGGCAGCGCTGCAGCGGCAGTCAATTGATTGCCGACGGCAAGGGCGGGCGACGCTTGGGCATCGACCGGGAACGTTTGTGACTGGGTCGCGGCCGCGTTGTACAGGGCGACGCGGTATTCGCCATCGGCCAAGTCATCGAAGCGGAATGTTCCATCCGGCCCCGCCAACGACAGTGACTCGCCGGCGTTCAATTGGCCGTCGGCATTCGTGTCCAGGTAGATCAAGCGAGCCGCCGCCGCGACTTCGCCGGAGTCCTGGGCCATCGATCGATTCAGATCTTCGAAAACCGCACCGGTGATGGCGGCCAGCACCCGTCGATCGGTCAATCGTTCGACGTGCAATCGGCGGCGGATGTCGAGGCGATGCTGGCGAAGACGTTTGGGGCGTTGGGCCATCTTGAATATCGACTGGGTTGATTCGACTTGAGAAGTAGGGAGGACGTAGCGATTCGGTGGTCAGATCAGTTTCTGCAAGGCAAAGGGTCGAATATTTGGCCGTGATCACAACCAAACGTCTGGATTTCACCACTGTCTACGACGTTGCGACGGTTTAAAAAGTTTCCCTCAATCGGGTGGATCCGCGAGAAATCTCGTCTTATTTGGATCACCGATTGTCAAAAAAGCATCCCACCGACACCTTCCGACGATTTATGATACGCGAAGTCGTTCAGGGCACGGACATTTTGTTCGCTCTAGCCCGGCCATTTATCCCCGTTTTCCGCTCGATCGACTCAGCCTCGCTCGATCGGTGAAGTAGGTAGCCGATGTACCGTTTGCAATTTCGATCACACCAACTCGCCTGGATTGCCACGATGTGCGTTGGGATGATCGCATTTGGATCGTTCCACCCATTAGCAGCACAATCGCCCGGCGAAATGGCCGCCGAACAGGCGCGTATGGAAGCCGAAATGGCTGCATCCGCCGAGTACGGGTCCGAATACGAAGAAATGGATGGATACGGCGGTTACGGCGGCGGCTACGGTTCGCCCTACGGCGGCGGCAGCGCCCAGTCGGACGCCACTCAAACGTACTTGGCCGACCTTGTCTCGTTAGTCGATGGATTCAAGCTTTCGCCCTTGTTCGCCCCCGACGCCAATGTTGATGTCCAGACCGGTCCGGTGCTTAGCCGCGAAGCCGATCAAGCATTTGCGGCGGGGAATCCGGCGATCGCGCTGGCGTTGATGTGCGGTCACATGGCGACCGAATTTGACGAGGCTGGTCCCGTGATCGGATCGGTGCAGTTCAGCCCAGCACTGCGCCGTCCGGTTTGGAACGTTCGCTGGGCCGTGTCGATTGCCGTGCGAGGCAGCGAGGATGTTTCCGATCCCGACCCGATCCGCGAAGGTGCCACGACGCCCGGACGACGCATGGCCGGGGGTGGCGGTGGACCGTCGTATGATGATTCCGGTGCCATGGAGGAGCAAATGCAAATGCAGATGCAGATGGAAATGGAAGAAATGAATTCAGCAATGTCGGGCTACGACGATATGAATTCCATGTCGATGACGCCAAGTGCCAAGAAACCCGTCATCAAATCGCGCGACATGCTGAACGCCGAAGCCGAAACGGTGATGTCCGAAAATCTTGGATTGGTTGCCGAGATGATTGCCGAAGAATTCACGAAGCGTTTCACCGCGGGTGACTATGGCCCGCTGTTCAAGAGCGTCACAGCACCCGCGCCGGCGGACCCGCGAGCGTCCATGGTGCGAAGCCCAATCGCGGCGCCGGTCGTGGCCAATCCCGAAATGTCGGCTGAACTGGATGAACTGCTTTCGATCGCACCCGATTCTTTGACGATGTGGAAGCCAGGATTGTCCTACGTCGGGATGGGGGCTTCGGACGAGATGCTGTTGGTTGCCAAGCGTGAAGGGATCGAATTTTTGCTGCATTTCGATGTACTGCTGAAGCCCGGTCGCGGCGATAAGACTCAAAACGTATCTCGATGTCGCATGTTCCATGTCGCCTCGGGCAAGCAAATGGCGTTGTCCAAGGGCATCGACAATTTAGAAGCCGCTCAGATGGTCGGTACAGGTCGTTCGGCCGACGAAAGGGCTTACATCAACGATCAAATTGCCGCTCTGCTGGGTATCATGGATCGTGACACCAAAGCCGTTTCGATGCCGCAGAACCTTTCGGCCGAAGCGGCCAAAGGTCGTGTCGCCATGCTTCTGGGTAGTCCCAAGGCGAAGTCGCTTCACACCTTAGCCGAGATTCGTCTGTACCAAACCATGGGTTTGCTGACGGCGGAAGAGGTTGAGATGGCGTTCGATATCGTCGGCGGCTCAGAAGCCCTGTTGTTCTTGCACGGGCCGCGTGAAGAACGGTTGGCGATGGCTCGTAAGTGGGCTGGCAGGTCAGCGCCGTCCGCCAAGCCATAGAAAAAGATCCTTTCCCTACTCCCCTCCTTTTGTTTCCTCCACGAGATTGACTTGATGTATCGACGACAATTTTTGCAGACTTCCGCCGCCATTGCTTTTGCTTCCGCGATGAGCACCCAGCGTTCTCATGCCGATGAAGCGGCGTCGAGCGAATTGCCGTTCAAGATCTCATTGGCCGAGTGGTCGCTGCACCGAACGTTGCGAGACCCGGCGAGCAAGATCACCAACTTGGATTTCGCTCGAATCGCGAAGCAAGAATTTGGTATCGACGGTATCGAGTACGTCAATCAATTCTTTAAGGACAAAGGCAAAGACGAAACGTACTTGGCCGATATGAAAGATCGCGCCGAAAGCGAAGGTGTGAAGAGTCTGTTGATCATGGTCGACGGCGAAGGCAACTTGGGTGACCCCGACGAGACGAAGCGTTCCAAGGCCGTCGAAAATCACCACCAATGGGTCGAAGCGGCGAAGTTCTTGGGTTGCCATTCGATCCGCGTCAACGCGGCCAGCAACGGTACATACCTGGACCAGATCAAGTACGCTTCGGATGGCCTACGTGCACTCAGCGAGTTTGCCCAACCGCACGGAATCAACGTGATCGTCGAAAACCACGGTGGTTTAAGCAGCAATGCGGCATGGTTGGCGGTTGTGATCGAACGAGTCGGTCTTGAAAACTGCGGAACGCTTCCCGACTTCGGCAACTTCTATATCACGCGCGGCAAGAACGAAGAAATGTTCGATCGTTACCACGGTGTTCAAGCGATGATGCCGTATGCCAAGGCTGTGAGTGCCAAGACACACGACTTCGACGAATCGGGCGAAGAAACGCATACCGATTACGAAAAAATGATGCGGATCGTGCTTGCGGCCGGCTACCACGGATACGTCGGCATCGAATACGAAGGCAGCGGCGTCAGCGAATTCGAAGGCATCAAGAAGAGCCGCGACTTGCTGATCAAGGTCGGTAAGAAGTTGGCCTAATCGGGCCTTCGGCATCGATACCACACCGGGCGTTGCTCTGCGACGCCCGGGTTTACTGCAACGGCGACGCCCGGGCTTACCAGCCTGCTAAAAAAGGGGGGCTGACTCTCTCCGACGTTTCGAATTCACAATGTTTTAGCAACGTCTCCAAAGGTCAGACCCCTTTTTCAACAGGCTGTTACGCCCGCGTCTTGGCGGCGTAGACCTCGGCATACTCGATCGCCCAGGTGTCGATCAGTTGCTCGAACTCTTCCGAGTCGGCTTCGGCGATCGGTACAAAGAAAGATCGGTTGAACAGTTCTCGGTTCATGACTGTCCCTTTGCCCTTCAAGTCCAGCACTCGCGAATCGCTGTACGGGCGGATCATCATTTCCAAGCGACTGTATTGGTTCTCGCGCCGACCAGAAACGATTTTCAAGTCATCGCGATAGCACGCCGCACCCCAGCCGACTTCGCCGAACAGTGATTCCTCGCGGAAACCGGGGAAGTGATCTGCCACTTTGTGGACGGCACGTTCGATACGCTCGGACAGCGACAGCCGAAGCGACGTGTGCATCCGTCGCATCTCATCTTCGCTCATCTCTTTGGCACGCTCGGCCGACGCTTTCTGATCGGCTCGTTTCTGCCCACGCGAGATGGCAGATTCTAGTCGTGAATCGAAGTCGTCACTCATGCTTCAGGCGTGTCCGCTTGGGATGCAGTTTCCGGTGATGACTGCTCGGGTGCAGCGTCTTGTTTGGGCGCGGATTCTAATTTGGGTTCCGGCGTTGGCTCCACTTTGGCATCCACCTTGACTTCTTCGGCCGCGGGGGCCGGTTTATCTTTCTTGGTCGATGGTTCTGGCTTCGGCGTTTCCGTTACCGTCTTTTTGTCTTTGCCGAAGTACTGCATCAGGTCGCCGAACGATCGCAGCGGTTCTTTACCGTCCTGCATTGCGTCGGTCAGCGGTTTGGCGTCGGCCTTGGCGACCACGCGATACGTTTCGGGCTTCTTGCCGCGACCGCCACCCGTCGAACCGCCACGGCGATCATTGGGGCGACCGCCTCCGCCGCCTCGGTTGCCGCCCGATCGGTTTCCACCGCCGCCTTGGCCGCTGCGGGCAGGGCGTGCGTCACGATTCGGTGCCCCGGTCGATTGACCTCGATTCCCGGCCGCTCGATCGCCACCGCTTCCTCCGTCCGATCGGTTTCCACCACGTTGTTGACCGCTGCGTTGTCCTCCACCGTGCGATGGGCGTGTGTCGCGGTTTCGGCGTTGTTCTTCCAGCTCCAGTTCACGCTCAGGCGAGATGGCGCTCAAGCCGACGCGGCGACGTTTTTCGTCAATGCCGGTGACCCATGCGGTGACGACGTCGCCGATTTGGACGGCCTCGTGCAAATCTTCGACATAGGAATCGGACACGCGGCTGACGTGGATCAAGCCGCTGCAATCGGGTGCCAGTTCGACGAACACACCGAATGGCATCACGCCGACAACAACGCCAATTACCGCGTCGCCGGGGCGAAGGCTTTTGGTCGACGGCATCGTCGAAAGAACGGCCGGCGGCGAACCGCTGGCGTCGCTATCGCCGAAGGGATCGCAAAGCCAATGGACGATCTGGTGTGCGCGACGAGTACCGATTTGCCACTCTTTGACGCACTTGTCGACTTTGGCTCGCTCGGGTCGCGGTTGACGCATCGAATCGACGGTGGCACTGGTATCAACGGTGGCATTGGTATCGACGGTGGCACTGGCATCGGCGGGTGATTCGGTTGCGGGTGACTCCGCAGTCGCCGGTTCGGCAGTGGGAGTCTCGCCGGCGGGTGTTTCTTCAACCGCGGACGTTTCATCGGCAGCCGGTTCGGACGGCGCGACTTCTTGAGTCACTTCGGCCGACGCTTGGGTTGCACCATCGGTGGCGTCTTCGGTTTGGGAAGCCGCCACAGGTTCTTCGGCCGATTCGGTCGGCATTGTGAAGTCGGGTGATTTCTCGCCCGATGCGGTGAAGTCTTCGACCACCGTCGGCTTCGCCGTTGTCGCGACCTCGATCGGCTTGATCTCTTCGGTCGTCGCGCCGCTGGTGAAATCGGGCACAATATAGCCCGGCGGTGTCGCCGGTGGCAGTTCCAAGCCCAACGTCGATGCAAGCTTTTTTGCGAGCGGATAGTCGTCGGGATGGATCAGGGTTCCGTCCAGCGATTCGGTGCTGCCGAAGACGCGTAAGAACGGCAACGATTGGCGACTCTCGACGGCGCTGGGCCAGTTCGCGATCTCGCTGATTTTTTCGCGTGATGTGAACAGCTCTTGCCGCCGGGCTTTGTCGATCGCCGACGCCACGTCGGGCGTCAAACCGGGCAATCGGCGGAGCCACGATTGGGGTGCCGAGTTTGCATCAACGCCGCCTCGTGACGCACCGCTAACCATGACGTCTTCCAACGTTTCGGCCAGCGCTTCGTCCGCCAATTCGCGTTGGAACGAACTCAATCGCAGTTTCAACGGGTCGACCTTGGCCATCGATTGGGCCGGTTGTAGCACGGCAAATGCCAACCAGGCTGCGGCGCGGAATCGTCGTGGAGTCGAACGCATTTCCTGGTCTGAAACGCTGCTGCCCGAGTAAGCGTCGGCGCCGCTGCGATCGGCAAGTGTCCAGCGAATGGACTTTTCGGGCGACGCGGCAATCAAATCGCCCAAAGCGATCATCGTTGCACGCCGGGCGGGACCGTTGCTGATCACGATCAAATCGACGTGATGGGTGTGAATCAATTCGCCCATTCGCGCGACGGCTTGGCCGCGTTGGGACGCCGACAATTGGCACGGCAAGTCTTCGGTATGCAACACCCGACCGTCCGCCGAGACGACTGTCGTTGCGGCCGTACGAGGGCCGACGGCATCGATCGACATGACGACTTTGGCATCCACTGGGCCACGGTTGACGTGACGACGCAGATGATCGGCGGTAATCGCAACCAGTCGCGCCGACGCGCGTTCTTGAACGTCATCCCACCAAGCGATTTCAGCGGCTTCACGGATACTCGCCTCGTTCTGCAAGACGATGTCTCGCATTTGATCTTCGAGGTGATGGTTGAAACCGGCGGCCGTTCGTTGAAGCTCGGCAACCAGCTTGCCGGCGTCGTATTCGAAACTGCACTCGGCGACTTGGCTTCGTAGGGCTCGGCCCAACATTACCAATTGAAACGAACTGAGTTTGTCGGACGTGAAACGTTTGCCTTGCAGCGGTTTGAGGACCCCGACCAACCATCGCCGACGGCGTTGCCGTGGCGAGATTTTTTTGGGTTTCTTTGCCGCTTGATTGGCTTTCACAACCACGGCGGGCTTCTCCGCTTCCGTATCAGCAGCGAAGCCGACCGGTGTTTCAGTTTGGCCTTCGGCAGGGCTTTCGGTCGCCGGCGCGACCGCTTCGGTCGCGGGTGGCGTTTCGGCAACCGCGGGCGTTTCGACGGCGGGATCCACCGCAGCGACCTCGGGGGTCTCAGCGATTGGTTCTTGTGTGGCGGCTGCTTCGGCCGTCACGTCAGCGACAGGCGTCGCTTCGGTTTCGGGCGTCGCTTCAGTTTTTGGCGTTGCGACGGTTTCGGGCGTTGCGACAGCCTCGGTGCCCGTTTCCGCGGTCGGGGCAACCGCCGTTGGTGCGGTCGCAGCTGCGTCCGTTTCGGCCGGTTTGGCTTTTTTCTTCTTTTTCTTTTTCGCTTTGGGGGCGTCTTCGTCTTCGCCGCTCACGTGCGGATCGCTGATTTTTGCGATATGGATGCGAGCATTCTTGGCCAGCCAGCGGACCGCGGCGCTGATCACTCGGGGGTCACCGGCCAATCGTTGGACCAATGCATTGTCGAGATCTTCGAATGCCGCATCGACGCTTTCGATGCCCTCGACATTCGACGCGATCGTTGCGAAATCGCTTCCATCGCCCTTGCTAGGGTTCAGAACTCGAACGGCTAGTCGCGTCGCATCGGTCGGCGGTTCGCTGGATTCGTGCTTCAATCGACGGGCCAAACGCGACAGCATGCGAATCGAGTTCGCTTTGCCGATGGCGTAACCGATGGCGGGGTCCTGGAGCGACGTCGCCTGCCAAATTTCGCGAAGATGCTCGCGTTTATCGGCGATTTGCTTCTCAGTCTGGACGGCAGACGACAGCCCCCAGAGGCTCGACTCGTCCAATCCGCCCAGCTCGTCACGCCGATAACGTGCCAAAAACGGCGGCGTGTACCCTTGTTCGAGCAGCGGAAGAGCCAGACGCAAACTTGAAATTTCGCAACGCCCGCGTTGGGCAATTGCTTCTAAATCGACGCTCATACCGAGTCGTTCTCTTTACCTGGTGAGTCCCAACCGGCGACCGAGACGGTGCACGATCGGGTCGCATTGGACGGGTGCCTTGGTTGTAGCCGCTATGTTCAAAGCCGCATCAATCGCGGCGCAGCCTCAGGCACATCATTGGAAGTCCGCGAAGATATCCGCAATCACGGTCGCGTTCAATGACCAAAGTGAAATCGCAGGCACGCTGCCCACCGCCAGCTTCCTAAGAGCCGTCGGTCGCTAATTTGCGGAAATACGCTTCGATCGCTTCACGGTAATGGGTCGGCAGGTCGCGGCTGATTTGCTGCAACGCTTGGTTCCGCTCGGCTGGTGGCAGATTGCCCCAGCCGTCTTTGGGATCGATGCCCTTGCGGTCGACGTCGCCGTTGCCACCGCCACCGGCGATGTTGCTGTCCTGCATCGGGTTGCCCTGATCCTGGCCGCCGCTGGGGCTGCCGCCGGACTGCTGCTGCATCTGTTGTTGCTGTTGCTGCTGCTGTTTTTCAATCTTCTCGATCAACTTGGTCAGCTTGTCGATGATCTTCTGTTCTTGTTTTTCGACCGTTTCGCTGGCACGACCAAGGTCCAGACGCCGCGTCACGTCCGTCATCAGACGCGAGATTTCGTCCAACGAGTCTTCCTCCAGACCCTTGATGTCGGCGACCATCAATTGTGCCGTTCGCGTGAATCGCACCGGAACATCGTCCTGCAGTTCGAGCAAACGACGCAAATCGGCGAGCGATTCGGTCTTCATCATCAGCGCGTGATAGCAGGCCCCGCGGTAATACAGCGCCGCCGCAGGGTCGATCGATTCGGTCGCGTCGACTTCGGCAATCACCGGCAGCGCCTCGTCATACATGCGAGCCCGCACCAATTCGCGTCCCAGCCAGGTGCGAAGCGTCATCCGCATCGATTTTGGTAGTGACTCGATCGCGCCGTAGGTCGGCGTGCTGGGGTCCGTCGACGCGGCTGCGAGCGACGCGTTCATGGACGTCGTGGACACGACCTCGTCGACCACGGGCACCATGGGGCTGGTTGCCGCCACATAGGCGTCCAGCGGATCGGCGTCATCAGATTCGATCGAGGACAGGAATCGATCGGCGATCCGGTCCATTTGGTCGGGGACGACACCGATTTCGTCGAGTGCCGATCGCAACATTTTGGCCATCGTGGCGGCGTCGTAGCGTTCCCAGCTCGCCTGGCGCTTCAGGGCATCTTCGGCCCTGGCGTTGGATGGATGAGAACCGAGCAGGGCCGCGATCGCGATGATGGCCATCGCAGGGATCCGGCAGAGACGTTTCATGGTGCCTTGGGGCGCTGACGTCAATCGATTCACATTCACCTCTCGGTTACTGATTTCTCTTCAATACCAAATCTCGGGTGATCCGGTACAGACGATTTTGCCGTTCCGACAAGTCCTGCAATAACGGCAGCACTTCGTCGCCCGACGACTCGCCTGATTCTAGCAGCCCCGAATAGCGGTTCGTCGTAGATTTGATCCGTGTTTCCATCGTTCGTATCAATTTTAGCTCCGCCAAAGCCTCGACCAACGGTTGTTCGCCTTGTCCGGATTGGCCGGGCTGTCCCTGGCTTTCTTCCTGTTTTTGCTTCTCCAGATCCCGTTGAGCCTTCTGTAAGGCCTCAATCATCTCCGCCAAGGCCGCCAAGATGTCTTCTTGGATCCCCTGAGTCACCGCGTCGATCTTGGTTTCGGCCAATCGGTCGGCAACCCGAGCAGTGTCGCTGCGAATTTGTAAAACCACCTCAGGGAACGCGACACTTGAGCCTTCTTCCCGCAACAACAGCATCGCCCTGTCGGCTTCCATGGTTATCTTCTTCTCTTCAAAAGCCAAATCGCCGGCCTTCAAATCCGTTTGACGACTCCGTTGACTTGCCGGTGTTGCCGCCAAATTGATGGTGTCCTCGAGGACTTTCGTTTGCATCGCCGCCATTTTTCTAAGACGTGCTTCCAGCTTGGCGAGTTCCCTTTGCATCTCTTCTTCGCGAAGTTGGCGGAGGATCCGTTCGAGCCGATCGATGGCCGCCCGCAGGTTTTCTTCCGCTTCGCGTTGTTTTTCGGTCGCCTCTTCCCGTTTTGCTTCCTCGAGTTCCTTCTCGGCCTGCTTCATCTTTTCGATGGCCTTGTCCAGTTGCTCCTGCACCTCCTGCTCGGCCGACGGCGGTTGACCGGACGGGGGAGCCTGGCCGTCCGCAGGTTTCGACTCCGAAGGTTTTGCGTCAGAGGGCTTGGAATCTGACGGCTTCGCGTCTGAGGGTTTGGAATCTGAGGGCTTTGAATCTGACGGCTTTGAATCTGACGGCTTTGAATCTGACGGCTTTGAATCTGACGGTTTGGAGTCTGACGGTTTGGAGTCTGAAGGTTTGGAGTCTGAAGGTTTGGAGTCTGAAGGATCTGATTCGGGATCCGACGTTGAAGGTTCGTCGTTCTCCTTGGATTCCGCTTCCTCTTCATCCAAGCGCGACTTCAATTCCTCGCTCTTCTCGGTGACAGCCTTTTGTTCGGCCTCGACCTCCTTCATGTCCGCGCCGTTCTCGGTGCGGGCACGCGTGCTTCGTTGATTGTTCAGGTTCCGTTTCAGATCCTTGACCAGCTTGGTGAAGCGTTCTTTTTCATCCCGGATTCGCTTGGATCGATCTTCGCTTAGCAACAATTTCAGCAACGACGCCAACTCCTCCGTCGCTGCCGATTGTTCATCGACGGCCTTCTGAAACTCCAGGCTTTGAAGCGAACTGGATGCCGTCCGCAAACGCTCGAGTACAAATTTGTCTCTTGATTGGCGGGCCGCCCGTCGAAGCAGTGCCGAGCGTTCGGGGTTCTCCACCGACTCGACATCCGCCAATCGCAGCAGCAGCTCTTCTAGTCGCTGGTACCGCTCGGCCACGCCGGTTTGCCGCTGGCTAAGCGGCGTCTCGTCCGCTCGTAATGCGTCGGCTTGAGAGATAACGAAGGAGCACCCAAGAACGATTGCCAGAACGATTCGCATCATCATATTTGCATCTCTATTCTTCGAGTGATTGTCCGTCATCGAACCAACCGCGCCGCTCATTCAAACAAATCCAGGACTCGCTTTTTCCGCTCGCTCTTTGTGTCGTCTAACAGTTTGCCTTGGTCGTCGATCAGTTCACGAACAATGTCAAGAATCTCATTGTAGCTCTCCAGATCCAGCATTTTGTCCAGTACTTCGGTCAACCGAAGCAGCACTTCGTCCGCCGTTTCGATCGCGACAACCGTCTTGCCTTGAGCGTCCGCCGAATCATCGACACTGCGTTCGACGTCGACGATCTGTTCGCGAAGCCTCGCCAGCGGTTCGTCAACGATCTTTCGCAACGGGTCACGCACACCCTGTCCGATCCGTTCTTGACGGTCCACCGAATCGACTCGATTGTTTGTCATCTCACGTAGGATGTCGTCCAGCGATGCCGCAATCCCCGACAATTCCTCCGACGTCTTGCTCGCCTGCAGCCCACTTTGTTGGGCACGAAGTCGGCGAATTTGCTGTTGCCGAGTCTTTTCGGTTTCGTCGAGTCCGCCGTCGTCTTCGTCGAAATTGCGACGCAGCAGATTCAGCGATTCTCGCAGGTTCCGCGTCTCGTCGATCGTTTGTTCCAACCGAGATCGCAGCGCCAATTCGCTCCGTTCCAATCGAGCCAGCAATTGCTCGGCAGTAACGACTTCCAAGCGATAGACTTCGCTTCGCGTCACGTGCTTGCCGGCCAAGTCGTATCGGTCGCTTGCTTCCCCGATCACGTTGATCGCACCGCCGGGAACCAATTCGGCCAGCTTGCCGCCGGCAACCAACTCACGCAGATCCAACTCGGTTGTCGCGTTGCCATCACGATCGACTTTTGGAAGGACGCTGGCTGATACTTCCGGTATCGAATTTTGATCTGTGTTGTCGGCTTCCGCTTTCGACGGTGTCACCGAAACGACCAATTGGTCAACTCCATAGTCATCGGTCACCACGGCTTCGACGGGGATTCGTGCGATCGGCGTCACCGCGCTGCCGATTCCGTCCAGCCGCATCTTCAATTCCGGCGGCTCGTCCAGCACAACGCCCAAGAAGTATCGATACGGTGCCTGGGCCGAGATTCCGTCGGCGTCGCGAGGCACGATCGCCACCGTGGTTGCCGTATCAAAATCATCGATCAGCAGTCTCAATTGTCGACGGTCATCCGAATACGCCAACTGAAAATCTGTTGCCGATTCGTTCGCCGTCTTCAGTACCACTTCGCAGTCGCCCAGCGGTTCGCTTGAAGCTGCGACCAATGTCACTTCGCTGCCTTCGCGGATTCGAAGTCCCGATTGATAATCGGTCTGCATATCTGTTTCGCCGCTACCGTCGCCGCGCAAATACTCGGCGTACCGAACCGTCACGTTCATCTCCGTCAGCGCCGGCGGTGTGATCGCTTCGATGCGAAAATCATCCAACCGATCGTCGAGTCCTCGGACATCCAGCGTCATCGATTCGCTGAGTCCGCTAAGCGGCGGTCCGTCCAAAACAAAGGACTGGTACCCATCGGTCACTCGGCCGACACGTCGCATGTTGGATTGGCCGCGCGTGCCCCCATCGGTCCGATAGTAAACGGTGCAAACGATTGGCAACTCTGACGTTTCGGCTTCCGCCCGAATCCGCAGCGTCGGGCTGCTGCCGCGAGGCAATCGGACGGTCTGGTTCTGGTCGAACGCGACCAAATTCGGTGGTGCTATGTCACCGTCCACCGCCGTTACGATCGGCAATTCGATGCCAACCATTTCTAGATTTGCACGCCGTGGCCAGGGTTCATCGGACAGCAATGTCAGCCGCGATGCTGCTCGTGCAAACGCCTGTGGGCTGATGATTAAAAATGCGATCGACAGCAGCGCCAGCGGCACCGCCACCATCGCCTTGCGTACCAGCGGTTGCCACCGGAAAACCTTGCCCGGGTCGACTTCGTCGATCGCTTGCGCCGCCTCGCGATGAACGTGATCCAAAAGCACGCTCGAATGCGAGTCGCCGTCACGATCGGGGCGGTTCAGTTGCACAGCGGTCACCAATCGGCCGCCCAGTCGCGGATGATGGCGTTCCACAAGCAACGCCAGGCTGTCATCGGGTAACGGCCGGCGCAACCGTCCCACCAACATCAAAGTCGCAATCGCGACCACCACAGCGGCGACCACGGCCAACAACATCATCCGGGCCAGTCGCGGCATTTCGGTGCCGCCCAGTTGGACGGGCAAATAATCGAGTGCTAGACCGATCCAAAACGCGGCCAAGATCACCGTGGCGAGTGCCAGGACAGAATCCCAGACGACGTAGCGACGAACCCGTGATCGTAGGTTTTCTAACAGCGAGGTCAGTTTCGGATCGAGCGGTCGGTTGGCAGGCATCAAAGTCGTGTTCAAATAGAATGGGTCCAGCCAATCGGGCGGCACTCTATTTATACCAGATCAGTCCAATCAAACTTGCTTGTCATTCCGTGACCAAATTTCGACCCTGTATCGACCTGCACAACGGCCGCGTCAAACAAATCGTGGGCGGATCGCTGCGTGATGTCGGCGACGGTCCGGTCGAAAACTTCGTCGCCCAGCAACCGTCTCAATGGTATGCCGCGAAATATCGCAGGGATGGCCTGGGTGGGGGGCACATCATCAAGCTCGGCCCGGGCAACGACGCCGCCGCCCGGTCGGCGCTGTCGGCGTACCCCGGCGGAATGCAGATCGGTGGCGGGATCACGGCGGAAAACGCGGCCGAGTGGATCGACGCAGGTGCCAGTCACGTGATCGTGACCAGTTGGCTGTTCGACAAAGTGGGGAAATTGATCGAGTCTCGCTTGTCTGGCCTTGTCCGCGCCGTCGGTCGCCAGCGGATCGTGCTGGACCTGAGTTGCCGGCGCGTCGATTCGCCGGCGGATCAAGCCTCTGAACCCGCGTGGCGGGTTGCGATGAATCGCTGGCAGACGCAGACGGAGATCGAAATCGTGCCGGCGCAATTGGACCGTCTGGCCGCGTTCTGTGACGAATTTCTGATCCATGCCGCCGATGTCGAAGGACTTTGCCAGGGAATCGACGCTTCGTTGGTCGATCGGTTGGGTGACTGGGCCAGCCAAAGTCCGGCGGCGATTCCCATGACCTATGCCGGCGGCGTGACGACGATGGCGGACATCGATCAAATCGCGACTGCCAGCGGCGGGGCCGTCGATGTCACGGTCGGGAGCGCTTTGGACCTGTTTGGCGGTCGCGGCATTCGTTACGACGACTTGCTACGACGAAACGGCAAATGAAAAACACGGTCTGGTGATTCATCACCAAGCCGTGTTTGGATGCAGTTCTTGTTCAGTCGTTTGACTGCTGAGTCGTTTTTTTGCTCAGCCCGCAATCATTCGCCGTCGTGGAACGTGTTGCTGCGAAGGACGTACTTGAGCGAGTCCTTCCGAGCGTCGGCGCGAATCGAAGCGACGATATCGGCCAACATTGGCCGCGGTTTGGCGACTGTCTTCGCCGCCGGTTGGGTTTTGGCTGCGGTTTGAGCCGATGCGGCTGGTGCCATGGTGAGTTTCATTTCATGTTCCTTCGAAGGGGTGGGCCCAAAGGTGCCGACCGCGACGTCGCGCGGTGGTCAAGTCGAATGAGGAAAAAGCAAAAATGGGACGGTGGCTGGGAATCGATCGGTTCCAGTCGTCGCCCTAAAAGGAAACAGCGAGAACCCGTTCTGCAAACCGCCCAAAAAAACTTCCGAAAACCAAAAAGTACGACTTCTTTCGCATTTCGGGTCCTTGACTGTTCGTTTGTTCATAGTTTGCGAGTGGGGATGTTCCGAAATAAGTCGTCAGACCGGCAAAGAACCTACCCAGCGGTCCCCAGTCAGCTCTTGACAGAAATTTCACGATGGCGATACTTTGCCGATTCGCCGCCCAGCCCTTGGGCCTGGTGGTGATTTCCCGCTGTTGATCGGCCACGTGTCCGATTCACCCACCGTGCGGACGCTCTACCGCATTTGCCAAGTGCAGACGGTGGGGCCTCGCAGCGAAGCAACGCCGACCAAAGCCGTACTTACTTATTTTCTATGCCAACGATCAATCAACTCGTCCGAAAACGACGCAAACTGAAGAAGAGCCAAAGCAAGTCGCCGGTTTTGGAAAAATGCCCGCAAAAGCAGGGCGTTTGTTTGCAAGTTCGGACCATGACCCCCAAGAAGCCGAACTCGGCTTTGCGAAAAATTTCGCGGGTGCGTCTGAGCAACGGTAAAGAAGTCACCGTGTACATCCCCGGTGAAGGTCACAACCTGCAGGAACACTCGATCGTGTTGATCCGCGGTGGTCGTGTACGCGACTTGCCGGGTGTTCGCTACCAAGTCGTTCGTGGTTCACGTGACGCATTGGGTGTCGAGGGTCGTAAGCAATCTCGCAGCCGCTATGGCGCGAAGAAGAAGTAATTCAACACCAAACTTACATAGAAAATAGAAGTCATCGATGGGACGTATCACATCCAGCCGCACGCAGCTTAAAGGCGACCCGCGGCACAACTCGAAGCTGGCCGGAAAGTTCATCAATTGTTTGATGCTGGACGGCAAGAAAACGACCGCGACGCGAGTCTTTTATGACGCGCTCGAGGAAATCGGACGTCGTGGCGAAATCGCCGACCTGACACCGATCGAAGTTTTCGAAGCCGCGATCGAGAACATCAAGCCGTACATCGAAGTTCGCAGCAAGCGAGTCGGTGGTGCCAGCTATCAAGTCCCGATGCAAGTCAACCGAGCTCGCCAGCAGAGCCTCGCACTGCGTTGGTTGCTGATCGCGGTTCGCGACAAGAAGGGCCGCCCGATGCACTTGAAGTTGGCCGACGAATTGATGTCTGCCTACAAGAAAGAAGGCGTTGCCTACACCAAGCGTGAAAACACGCACCGCATGGCCGACGCCAACAAGGCGTTCGCTCACTTCGCTTGGTAAGCAGAAACGTTTTCAAGAAACAACCAAACCGCGGTTGGTCGTCCAGGCCATGCCGCGGTTTTTTTGTGCGCCGCCGCGCCGGACGCGTTTCTCGGCGTGGATCGGTCATTGTCCGTCCCTGGTAACGCCGTCGCGAACGTGGATACTTATCGATTCCAAACCGCGATCCAACCGCTCTCTCGATACCTGACTCATGGCCACCGACATATCCAAGCTGCGGAACATCGGCATCATCGCCCACATCGATGCCGGCAAAACGACCGTTACCGAACGGATGCTCTACCTCAGCGGTGCCAAGCACCGAGTCGGCCGCGTCGACCATGGGACGACCGACACCGACGACGATCCGGAAGAACAAGAACGCGGGATCACGATCTTCTCTGCCTGCGTGAAGTACCGATGGCAGGACTACAACATCAACCTGTTGGACACGCCGGGCCACGTCGACTTCACAGCCGAAGTTGAACGCTGTTTGCGAGTCCTCGACGGCGCCGTAACGGTGTTCTCGGCGCGCGAGGGTGTCGAAGCACAAAGTGAAACGGTATGGCGGCAAGCCGATCGCTATCAGGTGCCTCGCATCGTGTTCATCAACAAGATGGACCGCGAAGGTGCGAACTTCGAAGCCGTCCTCAATGACATCGAACCGCGACTGGGCGGCAAGCCCGTGGCGGTCGAGTTGCCGGTCGGGCAAGGGCCGCCTCACGTCGCCGATCCCTTCCGTGGCGTGATCGACTTGATCGACATGAAGCTGTTGGAGTTCGATCCCGAAACCGAAGGCAAGCAAGTCAAAGAAACCGACGTACCCGCTGAGCTTCGCGATGATGCGCTGCTGTGGCGCGAGCAGATGCTCGATGCGGTTTACGACCTTAGCGAAGAGGCGGCCAGTCTTGCGCTCGAGGACAAAGAGGTCCCCCGCGATTTGATCATCGCCGCACTTCGCAAAGGCGTCATCGACTTGAAGATTCAAGTCGTGCTCTGTGGGTCTGCGCTGCACGGTATCGGCGTTCAACCGTTGATGACGGCCGTCGGCAACTTCCTGCCTAGCCCACTCGATCGGCCGCCGGTCGAGGGTGTCGATCCGAAGAATCGAGACAAGGTGTTGGTCCGGAAACCTGACGCAAAGGAACCGTTCTGCGGTTTGGTGTTCAAGATTCTGCCCGCCAAGACGGGCGATAACTATTGGATCCGCGTCTATAGCGGACAGCTCTTGCAAAACTCGCGGCTGCAATGTCCCAACCGTGACAAGAAAGAAAACGTCGCCCAGATTTGGCAGATTCATGCGACGAAGAAGGATCGCGACGGGCAAGTCGATTCCGTATCGGCCGGCGACATCGCCTGTGTGATTGGTCCTCGTTTCGCGATCACGGGCGACACGGTGTGTGATACTCAAAGCCCGATCGAGCTTCCCAGCATCAAGTTTGCCGAGACGGTCATCTCGATGGCGATCGAATCCGAGAACACAGGCGACAAGAAGAAGCTCGAAGAAACGCTCGACATGATCCGTCGCCAAGACCCAACGTTCCGCGCGGTTGAAAATGCCGAGACGGGACAAACGTTGATCAGCGGTATGGGCGAACTACACCTCGAAGTCATCCAGCACCGATTGACCCGTGACTTTGGATTGAACGTCAAGTTCTACAAGCCACGTGTCAATTATCGCGAAACGATCGGCGGAAAAGCCGATGTGGTCGGTGTCTGCAACCGGCAAATGGGCGGCACACAAATGTTCGCTCGTTTGAAGGTGAAAGTATCGGCGCTTGAGGATACGTCTGCTCCGGTGCAAGTGTTTGATCGCTTGCCGCCCGAGACACCGCTTTCCAATGCCGTTCGCCAGGCCGCGATGGATGAGATGCGAGAACGGGCGGCCGGTGGTGGCATGTTGGCCGGGTTCCCACTTTCGGGCGTTCGGATCGAAGTCTATGGCGCCGAAGTGGCCGAGGAAGGATCCGACGAAGTCGCGTTCCGGATCGCGGCCGGCGACGCGTTCGACAAAGGACTCGAAAAAGCCGGGCCGGTGTTGCTGGAACCTGTCATGCGGGTCGAGTTGACCACGCCGGACGAATACATGGGCGAATTGGTCGGTGACTTGCAACAGCGTCGGGCGATCATCGCGGCGACGGAAACTCGTGGTCAAATGACCGTCATCACGGCGCACGCGCCGCTGAAAGAGTTGTTCGGGTACAGCGGGGCCGTGCGCAGCCTCAGCCAGGGCCGTGCCGGAAGCAGCATGGAGCCGTTGAATTATCAGCCGGCGCCCAAGGCCGATGCAGACGCGTTTTTGATGTAGCCGTCGGCGTGCGATGTTCCCGGTAAAGTGAACCCGCACAACCCTTGCAACCCCATTCTTTTGCCCTCGCACCCCAGTCGCGCCGGGGCAATTACGCGGTCGATCGTGCCTCGACGTTATCCGTGGGCTAATCGTTGGTATCCCGAAGAATCCCGACGGGCATTCCCACGTTTTCGTTGCCATGTTGACCGTTCCCCTCCCACAGCGTTTGAAAGTCTCTGCGATCGCGTTCTTCGCGACCGTAACGCTGGGACTATTGGTGTGGTGGTCCGTGGCGAGTTACAAGCGATCGGTCGAGGTCGCTCGTGCCAAAGAAGCCTACTCGTTTCTTTGCGACGTGCGGGCGGCTCAATACGATCACTTCGAACGACACGGCAAGTTTGCGGAATCGATCGATCCACTGGATCTGCCCCGGCCGATTCCGACGCACTTTTCGTGCGGAAAAATTGAAATCGAAGCCGGCTGCGGATGGTCGCTCAAGTTGGCACGCGTCGGCGCGACGTTGGGATGTTCTGAATACGAGCTGGTGTTCAACGAACGCGGTTTCGATGAAGTCAGAAGCCGCATCGATGATCAAATCAACCCGCACCAATCAGCGACACCTCTCCACGTCGTCCGGTACCGCGCCGATGACCGCCGCGAACAGACAACGGATCAACGATGAACGAAATGGTTGCCGCGCCGCCCAAGCAAGTTGTCCACGATCCATTGATCGTGCGTCTGATCAACACATTGAATTGCTTGGAACCCGCGCGTCTCGAAATGCTGTACCAAGCAGCCGAAGAGAACGATATTTCGTTCGACGAACTAGCCGTCGACAGCGGTTTGGCCGACGAACGCTTGATTGCCGAAACATACGCGAAACACTATTTGCTGCCGATGTTCGATCCGCCGGCCGACGTGGCGGTACCCGTCGATGTATTGGTCAGCAAAATGTTGCCGGCTGAATTTTGTCGACGGCATAGGATCGCGCCTTTGTCCGTGGATGGACAAACCATCGAGATCGCGATGTTCTCGCCTGATTCATTGTTGTTGGCCGACGAAATCAGGCTAGCGGCAGGTCGCCAGATGCGGCCCATGTTTACCACGTTGTCGGTGATTCGCCGATTGCTGGATGTCATGTACGACGAGCAACAGGTTTGTCAAGGAACATCGCCAACGTTGACGACGGGCTTGCCATCGATCCAGTCGTGTGCACCGTGGTTTGATGTTTCGGATCACCGAATCACTTTGCCGCTGGCGGCAGCGAACTATATGAACGAGCTTGTCGATCACGCACTCTCATTCGGCATTCAAGACGTTCATATCGAACCGGTCGCCGAAGGTCACCGCGTACGTTTGCGATTCGACCAGACGCTGGAAGACTATGACCACCCGTCGCCGACGTGGTCGGGTGACATCGTCCAGCAGTTGGAATCGCTCGGACGCATCGTGGAGGACTCCGACGATGTTCCTCGCGAAGGTTCGTTTCAACTTCGCGGCGAGACTCGGTTGGTCGACGTGCGCGTGAATACTTGTCCCACGCTTGTGGGCGTGAAGACGGTGCTTCGTTTGATTGATCGCCAATCTGTTCCCGTCGACCTGGTCGATCTGGGCATGACGGATCGCCAACGCGATGATTTGTCAGACGCGCTACGCGGTGAAGGCGGAATCGTGCTGGTTGCCGGCCCATTGGGCAGCGGAAAGAGCACCACGTTGGCCGCCTGTTTGCGCGAGTTACAAAACGAGCAATCGAATATCTATGCAGTCGAAGAAAATATAGACTTGCCGATTCCTGGCGTTCACCAAGTTCGCCTTCAAAACGACTGCGGACTCACCTACGCCGCGACGCTTCGTGGGCTATTGCGTCAGGATCCCGACGTCATCATGGTCGGCGAATTAGATCACGAAAAAACTGCCGATGCTTGTTTTCGCGCGGCATCGGGTGGGCGAATGATTTTGACGTCGATGCGAGACGCCAATTCAATCGGGTGCGTGGATCGACTCGCAGAACTGGGGATCAAGCCCACTACCGCTGCGCGATCGCTTCGTGCGATCGTCAGCCAGCGGATGGCACGTCGATTGTGCGACAACTGCAAGACACTTCACGCGGTCGATCCGGCCTGGGCCACAAAATTCGCAATTGCGCCGGGCGAAAAATTGTATCGTCCCAACGGTTGCGATCAGTGTCGTCAATCGGGATATCGAGGCCGAGTGCCGATCTTCGAAGTCATCCGGGTCACCCGTCCGATCGCCGAAATGATCGCGAACCAGGAAGGTCCCGGAATGATCCGCCGCGCGGTCGTGGACAATGGCGTGCGTCTGCTGCGTCAATCGGCGATCGACAAGGCCATTGCCGGCGAAACCAGTTTGAAGGCCGCCGTGGCAACGTTCGGGACTCGGTAATCGACCCTCGATGTGTTCTGTATCACCGATACTCGGATCCGACGTCAGTCCGTTAGAATGTGGACTGATACGATCGGTTGCCTGACTTGGAAACCATCGAACACTGCAGTTCCGATCATTGGTTGACGCACCTTCCGGCGAGAATGGCTTGTGCCCCGTTTCCTGACTATTGCGGCGATCTTGATGGTGGTCGCTTTTGCATTCATCGGGTGTAGTCAACCGACTTCGTCGAACAAGCCTCCCGCTGCGTCGGCCGAGCGTCCGCTGCGCAAGTTGACGTCGTTGATGAATCGCGGCTTGAACGAGCAAGCCTGGGTGCTCTCCAAGGATGTCCTCGATTTGCATGGTGATGATCCCGAGGTCATCGCACGCATCGCCAAGCTCGCCTACGCCATTGGCAAGCCGGATGAGACTGCGTCGTTGCTTGTACGAGCTTGCCGCGCGGAATCCTATGCGAAAGAGGCGCGAGTCCAGCAAGCCTTGGTTTCACTGATCGAAGTCGGTCGTCTCTATGACGCGATGGATTTACTGGAATCCGCCGTTGCGGAACACCCAGACCAGGTTTCCTCGCGACGAACACTATTCGAACTTGCGATGAACAGCGAAGAGCGGGCACGAGCACTCCCGCACGGTCGCGAGTTGGTGCTGAGTCGGAATTTTGATTTGAGTTTACTGCTGATGCTGGGCAACACAGAAAAACGCAGTTTAGACCCGGTTGTCCTGGCATCGATGTCAGAGCGAAATGAATCGGATCGTCGACCAATGATTGGTATCGCGAAGGTCAAGTTCGATGAAGGCGATACGGATGCAGCGATCGAAATGTTAAAGTCGATCGTCGACACGCACCCGCAATACCTGCCAGCGCAAGTGCTGCTGGGACGATCGCTCGCATTGGCACGTCGAACCAACGAATTGGTTCGTTGGTTCGATCAAGTGCCTGAGGGTATCGAGTCGCAACCGGGCTATTGGCTTGCGTTGGGTGACTGGGCCCTCGCCGAGGGACGAAACGCCGAAGCCGCGCGCTCGTATTGGGAATCCGTTCGAATCGATCCCGACTCGATGGAGCCGTGGACAAAATTGGGCGATGCACTCGCCGAAACACGGCGTCTCACCCCAGACCTGTTACCGGCGAATTCTTTGAAAACGATCGACTCGATTCGATCACGTGTTGCGAACCTAAGCAAATTGAGTCAATGGAAAACTCGGTTTGAACGGGACGGCAAACAGTCTCGTGAAATTACATCGGAAATCGTCAACGCATTATTCGATTTGGGGCGTCCATGGGAAGCCGAAGCATGGGCGTCTGTCGCGACGACTTTCCCCGAATCGGATGTGGCATCGGGAAATAAATCGATCGAGAAACTTCGCAGTAAGATCGTCTCTAGCCTGAGTCGAAACACGCCCTGGCAATTGACGGATCCTTATCCGGAAATGCAGCTAGATCTTTCGCAGATTTCGTTTCCCACGCTTGCATCGATGAATGCTCGGTCAAGTCAACAGGCGTCAGGCGGTATAGCGAGCGAACGAGCAGAACCTGTCGTATCTGCGCCAGGAACGAGTCGCGTGGATGAAGCGTTGATCAAAGGTTGGCAATTGGACGATCGCGCAAAGGAACTGGGTATCGACTTTTTCGGACGAACGAGTGACCGGCTGGATCAGCCCGGAATCAAGTTGCACGAGACGCTCGGTTGTGGCGGCGGTACGATCGACTATGACTTGGACGGTTGGCCGGATTTGTACCTGATGGCTGCGGGCGGGACTCCGCCATGGAAGGATTCGGCGGCGAATGCTTTGTTCCGCAATCTCGGAGGCACTTTTTCAGACGTGACTGAATCATCGTCAACGGGCGATCAAGGATTCGGGCAAGGCGTTACGGTCGGGGACATAAACGAGGATGGCTTTCTCGATTTGCTCATCCTCAACTACGGGCCAAACACCCTGTTGATCAACAATGGTGATGGCACGTTTTCGGATCAAACGCGGGCCTGGAATTTGAACTTCGATAAGGATTCCATGATCACTTGGTCGACCAGCGCCGCCATCGCGGACATCGACGGCGATGGGTTGTCCGACGTGTTCATCGCTAACTATTGCCAGGGTCTCGAACCGGTGACGGAAGTTTGCTCGTCGGGTGACGCGACCGTTGCCCGTTCATGCTCGCCGGTGAAGTTCGCCAGTCATGGAGATTGGCTTCTGCAAGGACAAGCAGATTCGCGACTCGTCAATCAAACGGAGAACTGGGGCATGGATCCGGATGTACCGGGACGAGGCTTAGGAGTTGTCGTGGGCGCTTTGGATTCGGAGCCCGGACTCGAAGTGTTCGTGGTCAATGACATGACCAATAATCATTGCTGGACCGTTGCTCGCGACGAGCCGTCATCAAAAATGAAAGTCATCGAGTCGGCGATGATCCGAGGGATCGCGACCGATGGCAGGTCTCTTTCGCAAGGATCGATGGGGATAGCCGCGAGCGATTTTGATCGTGACGGTGACTTGGATCTTTACGTCACCAACTTTGACAAAGAGTACAACACGCTACATGTTCAAACTTCGCCTGGAACGTGGCAGGATCGAACGTCGCTGGCCAAGCTCGCCCGACCAACTTTGTCGATGGTTGGTTTTGGGACCGAAGCGATCGATTTCGACTTGGATGGATGGAGCGAGCTGATCATTGCCAATGGTCATGTCGATGTTTTCTCGCGCATGGGGGAGCCGTCGACTTACGCCCAACCGATGCAAATTTTTAAGCAGCGGGGTAGTGGTGTATTCGATTCCGTGGGATCTTTCGTCGCTGGAGACTATCTAAGACGATTTCACGTGGGCCGCGGGTTGTGGACAATTGATTCCGATCGAGACGGTCGATTGGATGTGGTCGTCACTCACCAAACCGAACCCGTGGCTTTGCTTCAAAATCGTTGCCCGAGTGTGGGCGGTTGGATTGAAATCGGATTGAGCGGCGTTGGTGTAAGCCGGGATGCCATTGGCACCAGGGTCGAGTTATCGATTCAAACGGTAAAGAAGTCACCGTATGCGGTGGCGACTCTGCTTGCCGGCGATGGTTATCTTTCCAGCAACCAGCGAGGTCTGCGGTTCGCGGTTCCAAAGAACTCGCAATGTAGCATCTCGGTTCATTGGCCGGACGGAACGCACCAGTCGCATGATGGTTTGGTGCCGGGAAACGGATTTCTAGTCATTCAGTCGGACCCCGAAGTGTTTCGCCGCCGCTAAGCACCGTTCGTTGATTGCCGGTCATGGAGCTGGCCGGATGTAACGGTTGTATCGATTGGATGCGGGCGGGTTGCCCGGGTCGCCACATTGTGCCGAATGAAGGGATACGCCGAGGACGCCGTTGCGCGCTCGGACCGTATTCCTTTGCCTTTTCACTTGCAGGCGGCGATTCGATGTCGGCCCTTCCCATCGATTCATCTGACGAGAACGAACGACAGCCCAACCTGACTCGCGACATCGCCGCGATCGGTTTGGTGGCTGCCACGTTGATCATGTTGGTTTCCGTCGTCACGCGAAATGCGGCCGATCCGGTCAGCGAACCGTTCTGGCCGATCAGCGAGTTCTACACGCCCGATGCCGTCGTCTATCCCGCCAACGAAGCGATCTCGAACGCTTGCGGATACTGGGGAGCACTATTGTCATCGGCGCTCTTTGACGCGGTCGGATTGGCAACGGCTTTGGTGGTTGCGGCCATGGGCGGCGTTGCGACGGCGCTGCTGATTCGCGGGAAACTCAACGCGCCCGTGCTGCGCTCGCTTGGCGGGACGATCACGATCGTGGGTGCGGCAACGGCCGCGGCGCTTTCGCCGATAGCGCTCGAAGGAATGCCGGTGGTGGGCGCGGGCGGCTACCTGGGAGCAATGACGTCGACGTGGTTGCTGGAGCACTTTGCACCGGCCGGCGGTTGGATCCTTACGCTGACCACGCTGGCCGTCGGGTTGCTGCTTACCACCGACTATGCGCTTTTGTATGCAGGTCGAAAGATCGTGGCGCGAGGCGCCAATGCGTCTCGCCTGGGCATGCAGCGAGCCGCTGGTGCATTGCCGGCACGCCGATCGCGTCAACCATTCACGGACTTGGAACAACCGATCACACTGGACGCCGAAGCGATCGCCGAGGATGCGGCGTCAGATTCGGTCGCCGATTCATCGCGCGTGGACGTGGTCGATCCAGACCGTCCCAACGACGGGCCGAAAATTAAGTTCAACCGCGCCAAGCGGCTGGGCATGGTCGGCGCTGCGGCTGCCACCGCAGCCGGGCTCGCTGCTGCGGCAACCGGCGCGCTATCGCCATCGACCGAGTCGGCTGCGACCGGTGACGGTGACTATGAAGGTGACGAGTACGACGACGGCGACTGGGAAGACGAAGAGGAAGAACTGCAGGCGGAAGCACCGGCTCCCACGCGAGACGTCGAGTTTGAAGGCGAGACGGTCACCCTTCGCCAGGACGGTCCGGAAGATGTTCCAAAGCCCAAGTCCGAACCGAAAGTCCGCGCGCCCAAGGCGAAAGCCAAGCGGGATCCGCGGCAAGAGTTTCTTAACTCTGTCAAAGAATCCGCGCCAAAGGGCATCGAGGACTACCGCCTTCCACCGTTGGAATTGCTGCGTCAAAGCGACGACATCAGTTACGAAGACCAGCTGCAAGAGGTCCGCCGGAAGGCACACATTCTGGAAGAGACGTTCAAGGACTTTGGTTTCAATATTCGCGTCGTCGAGATCGAAACCGGCCCGGTTATCGCGCAGTACGAAATCGAATTGGAAGCCGGTCTGCGGCTGAGCAAGATCACGGGACTGTCCGACGACTTGGCTATCGCGCTGCGGGTTCCCAGCGTTCGAATCGTGGCGCCGATCCCGGGCAAGAACACCGTCGGCATCGAAGTGCCCAACGAGACTCGCCAAGTGGTGATGCTTCGCGATGTGATCGAAGAATCCGACACGCGCAGTGCCAAGATGAATATTCCCGTCTTCCTTGGCAAAGACGTGTCGGGCAATCCGATGGTCGTCGACTTGGCGAAGATGCCTCACCTGTTGATCGCCGGTCGAACGGGTACGGGGAAGTCGGTGTGTTTGAACACGATCATCTCGTCCATTCTGATGTGCTGTCGACCGGACGAGGTGCGGATGTTGATGATCGACCCCAAGATGGTCGAGTTGTCGGGTTACGGACGGTTGCCGCACCTGATGCACCCGGTGATCACCGACATGCGCAAGGCCGAAGCGATCTTGGCGTGGGCGGTCGAGAAGATGGAAGAACGCTATTCGCTGCTGGCCAAGGTCGGTGTCCGTCATATCAACAGTTTCAACGATCTGGGTCGCGAAGAAATTCTGCGACGTTTGGAAGTTGACGAAGCTGACGGCGCCGGCGACGTGCCGGACAAGCTGCCGTTCATCGTCATCATCGCCGACGAAATGGCCGACTTGATGATGACGGCGGGCAAGGATGTGGAAACTCACATCATTCGATTAGCGCAGAAAAGCCGTGCAGTCGGAATCCACTTGATTTTGGCGACTCAGAAACCAACGGTCGACGTCATCACGGGTTTGATCAAGAGTAACCTGCCGGCCCGATTAAGTTTTCAAGTGGCGTCGAAGACGGACAGCCGCGTTGTGTTAGACGAAAACGGCGCCGACAAGTTGCTGGGCAACGGCGACATGCTGTTCCTGTGGCCGGGCACCAGCACCTTGATTCGCGGCCAAGGTACCTATCTTTCGGATGACGAAATCGATGCGGTGTGTGCTCACTGTAGCCAGAGTGAGCAGAACTTTGTCGGCGAGTTGATGGAGTTGAAAGTGGATGCCGAAGGCGAGCCCGGCGAGGGCACGTCGATGGATGCGATCAAGAAACGCGACGAACTGTATGACAGTGCGATCGAGGTCGTCATTCGCGAAGGTCGCGGTTCGTGTTCGCTGCTGCAGCGATGCTTGGGGATCGGCTACGGCCGCGCCGCAAAGCTGATCGACTTCATGGCCGAGGACGGAATCGTCGGAGACTACAACGGCAGCAAGGCTCGCGAAGTCGTGATGACGATGCCCCAGTGGCAGGCTCTGCAGGGCTTGGATGTCGAAGAAGAACCGGAAGAAGACGTCGAAGCCGATGAGGATGTCCAGGAGGATGACGACGAGGAATACGTCGAAGAGGAACAGTCCGGCGAAGGCGACGAGGGCGACGGAGAATACGAGGATTACGACGACGAAGATTAAAAGGTAGGCTAGCGGGCAATACAGTCACTTACCGTTCATTCGAAATCGCCGTGCAAGATCCCTCTCACCAGCCGCCAACCCTGGGTTCGATCGCCGTTGTGATGCCGGCCGCAGGCAGCGGGACTCGATTCGGCAGCGAACACAACAAGTTATTCGCGACCTTGGCGGGCAAGCCGCTGTGGTTTCGATCGGCCGAACGTCTCGCGTCGTCGGCACTGGTCGGCCGCATCGTGATGCCGGTGTCTGATACCGATCATGCAGCCTTCGAGAACGAGTTTTCCGATCTGGTCGCCGAGCTTCGAATCGAAATCGTTCGTGGGGGTGACCAACGCTATGACAGCGTCTGGGCGGGGATCCAGGCGATCGGCGACGATCCCCAAGTTCGCTGGATCGCTGTCCACGATGCGGCCCGTCCGCTGGTCAGCGAAGCCGATCTGGCCGCCGTTTTTGCGACGGCGTCCCAGTCAGGGTCGGCAATTTTAGCGTCTCCGGTACCTGGGACGATTCGCCGCGAAATTCGAATTTCTGGCCAAACGGCGCGAACCGAAACGGTCGATCGCCGTGACTTGTACGTGGCGCTGACACCCCAGGTTTTCGACGCCGGGGTGTTACGAAACGCATATCAAAAGCACAATGGTCGACCGGCGACCGACGATGCGGAGTTGGTCGAACGGATCGGGCATGCCGTCGCGATCGTTCGCGGCAGCGCCGACAACTTGAAGATCACTTACCCCGAAGACCTGGCGGTCGCCGAAGCGATTTTCGCTCGGCAAACAAAGAAGCACGATGCCTGAAACAAACTTGCTAGACGACCTGAGATGGCGCGGACTGATTCACCAATGCACCGACGAGGCGGGGTTGGGCAAATTGCTGGCCTCGGGACCGCAAACGGTCTACATCGGATTTGATCCGACGGCGTCCAGTTTGCACGTCGGTTCGTTGATGCAGTTGATGATGCTGCGCCGTTTTCAAAAAGCCGGGCATCGCCCGATCGCTTTGGTCGGTGGTGCGACGGGCATGATTGGTGATCCGAGCGGAAAAAGCGAAGAACGCAACCTGTTGTCGGCCGAGCAACTGCAAGAGAACGTTGACGGCGTGGCCGCCCAGATGCGGATGCTGCTGGACTTCACCGGAACCGATGGAGCGATGTTGCTGAACAATTTTGATTGGATGCAGGGTTATTCTTACTTGGAATTTTTGCGTGACGTGGGTAAGAACTTTCCCGTTGGCGCGATGATGGGCAAAGAGTCGGTGCGGTCACGTTTGGAAAGCGAAGCCGGACTTAGCTACACCGAATTCAGTTACATGCTGTTGCAAGCGTACGACTTTGTGCATCTGTCGAAGACGCACGGTTGTTCGATCCAAGCCGGCGGCAGTGACCAATGGGGCAACATCACAGCCGGTATCGATTTGGGACGACGCATGTTGGGCAAGCAATTGTTCGGCGTGACGGCGCCGTTGCTGACGACTGGCGACGGTAAGAAGATGGGGAAAACGGAAAAGGGTGCGATCTGGTTGGATCCGAATCGAACGAGTCCCTATGAATTTTATCAGTACTGGAAAACGGTCGACGATGCCGACGTGATGCGCTGTATCGCTTACCTAACGGAGATCCAACGGGACGAGTACGACGCGTTGGCGGAAGCAACAGCGTCCGATCCGGGCAAACGCGCGGCACAGATTCGGTTGGCCCAGTGGATTACCACGTTGCTGCACGGCGACGAAGGTTTGAAGACGGCCGAACGCGCCTCGGATATCCTGTTCGGCGGCGAGATCGGCGAAGCAACCGATGCTTCGCTAGGTGCAATCTTTGCGGATGTCCCCAGTAGCGATGTCGAGCGAAGTAAGCTCGATGGTGAGGGCTACTGGATCGTCGAAGCCTTGCAGACCGCCGGCTTGGTTTCCAGCGGCGGTGAGGCCCGTCGTGGAATCAAAGAAGGTGGCGTGTATGTCAACAACATTCGCGTTACCGACGAACAACAACGATTGACGACCTCGGATTTGGCAAGCGAGACCGTCATGGTGCTGCGGAAAGGCAAACGGAAGTATGCGTTGCTGAGGTTCACGTAAGTTTTCGGGTAACCCTATGTGGACCCGCGACTCCGCTCGCGGGATATGAACTGCAAAGCAGTTCACAAGCACACGGTACAAACTGCCAGCGGAGTCGCAGAGCCACCCAGCGGAGTCGCAGGGCAACCTGGGGCCTCAGCTTTTACCGGACAAGCGTTTGACGGCACACTTCGGCGATCGCTTCTTTGGATGCTAGGTGAAACGTGGGGATGCGGCTAGCGATCAATGGGCCCGCCGATGCGCTGTAGTCGTTGATGTCGTGTGTGTTGATGATCACGGCCACAGCTCGGCCGCGGCGCGACAACGATACGAGCGATGCGATCGTTTCGGGAGGCGTGTCCTGCACGATCACAAGCATCGTGGTCTCCGACGAAATTCGTGATTCACACTCGATCAAGAATTCCGCGAACGTTAATCCGCTGGTTCGTTCCAAGCGAGCCAAGGTGCGATGCACTTCTTTGAATTGAACGGGACCGCGACCAGGTGCGATCAGTACAGGTCGCAGTCGATCGCTTTCTTCTCGCATCGACGCTGCTTCGGCTGCTGCGCCGCGGACGCGGTGGTCGCCTGTCCAACCTTCTTCGCGAACACGATCCGAAGCATCGCGACCGTTGGTTGCCAGCCCGAACGGTTCACCGGAATCGTGCAGTGCCGCGGCGATCGATGCGGCGGCCGTGACGGCTAAGTCGACGCGATACGGTTCTTGCTTGCTGGGGTTGGTCGATTCGTGCAAGTCCAACAGCAGCGTCGCACCGACGATCGATGATGGTTCGTAGATCTTGCTGTGCAGCACACCGGTTCGCGCCGTTGCGGCCCAGTGGACGCTTCGCATCGGGTCACCGATCTGCCATTGCCGGATTCCCCGCAAGCGAGTCGGGTCGTCCATCACATTCGCACGCATGCGGATTTCACCGATGGGACGACGTGAACCGATCTCATAGCTGGTCAGCGGAACGACCTCGGGAAGCACGGTGACAAACTGAGGCTCGGTGCCGACGCGATACCGACGGTACAGTCCCATCATGTCACCGGTCTCCAGCACGGTCGGACCGATTTGAAAATAGCCGCGGCGATGGCATTTGACTTCGTAGTTCATCGTTCGCGTTTCATCGGGCCACAGCAGCATCACGCCGACTCGGTCACCTTCGACGGCAAGCGTCGGATGTTCCGTCGTTGTCGTCCAACGCGGCAGCAGGTCTTCAACTAGAACCCAAAGCACGGGAATGCGGCTGCGGTTGTGTAGGCTCAATTCGACAGCGACTTGCGATCCAATCTTGACTTCGTCGTTGTCGGCGCCGCCGCGAGTTGCGATGGTTGCGGTCGCCCAAACTTTGGCCAGAAAATAGTTGGCCGCAAGCATCAGCCCCGCCGCAACGGCCACCAAGACCCAAAGCGATGCGCCGAACAGCATTCCGAACAACAGAACCGTCGCGATGCCAGCCATGACCGTGAACTTCGGCGACGCCGCGGATTCTGATGCAACGCGTTGTTCGACGCGGTCGAGCAGTTGCTGGTCGACTTGTTCGAGCACATCATCGGGCATGATCGTCGCTCACACTCACCCTTCGATGGTCGGCACGGCGATCTCGTTGACGATGTCGTCCAAGATTTTCTCGGTCGTCAATTTGCGCAAGCGGCTCTCGGGACGCATGATCAATCGGTGATTCATCACGGGTGCGATGATCTTTTTGACGTCGTCGGGCATGGCAAAATTGCGACCACGAATCGCCGCCATCGCTTGAGCACATCGAAACAAGGCGATGGTCGCACGCGGGCTGCCACCGAGCGCCAAGTCGTCATGGTTTCGAGTCTCGTTGACGATCTGCAGTAAGTATTGGCGAACTCGTGGGTCGACGTGAACCTTGCGAACTTCGATCGACGCAGCCACGATCTCGTCGGCCGTGGCGACGGGTTTCAATCGGTCCACCGGGTGCGTGTGCTGCAGCAACTCCAGCATCCGCAGTTCTTCTTCCATCGACGGATACCCCAGGCTGAACCGCATCATGAAGCGGTCAAGCTGGGCTTCGGGCAATGGGAAAGTGCCCTCATGGTCGACCGGATTCTGGGTCGCGATGACAATGAACGGCGGTTTGAGCGTGTGCGTTGTGCCGTCGACGGTGACCCGGGTTTCGGCCATTGCTTCCAATAACGAGGCTTGCGTTCGTGGCGTGGCGCGATTGATTTCGTCGGCCAACAAAATTTGCGTGAAGACGGGGCCCGGACGAAATTCGAACTCGGCCGTCTTTTGGTTGAAAATCGAAGTGCCCGTGACGTCGGTGGGCAGCAGGTCTGGGGTGCATTGAACCCGCTTGAAGTGGCATCCCACGCTGCGCGCCAAGGCGCGTGCGAGCATGGTTTTCGCCACGCCGGGGACGTCCTCCAGCAAGATGTGGCCGCCCGACAACCATGTCACCAGCGACAATACCAATTGCTTCCGTTTGCCGACGATTGCCAGTTCGACATTGCCAATAATTCTTTTTGCCAGCTCGCTGACGGCTGCCGGAGAATCGATTTGACCGGATTTATCGGTTTTGGGACGCGTTGCCGGTTGATTCATTCGGGACCATGATCCGATGCGGGATAAGATTCGGCACTACAATTGCAATTATGATGATAGTCTGCCAGAGGCTGCCGTGGTGGCAGTCCGGAACTGTAGCCGGTGCAAACCATGCTGATCCCGAACCTATTGGTGACCGACGATGACGCGGCGTTTCGCCACGTCGTTTGTGAAGGCTTGGTGCGGCGCGGGTTCCAGGTGACCGAAGCAACCGATGGCGAAGAGGCCCTGGAAGTTCTTGGTGCCGGGGAAGTCCACGTCTGCCTGATCGACTTCCATATGCCTCGGCTGTCGGGCTTGGAAGTGATTCGCCAGCTTCGGTCTAGCGGCAGCAGGCTGCCATGCGTGCTGATGAGCGCCGATCTGAGCGACGACATCCGGCGCGAGGCCGAGGCAATGTTGGCCTACGAGATACTCGATAAGCCGGTCCGGTTAAAACAACTCAGCGACGTCGTGTGCGGAGCGCTCGCCGAAGTGTACGGCTGGCGCCCCTCTTAGCCAAAAATCTTGAGCTTCGGCTTGGGGTCGTTGTCTTCTGATTTTGTCCAAGCGGTTTCGACAAGTTTTTCTAATTCGCCCAGTTCAGTCCTTGCCGCCAGCGGTGTCTGGTGACGTTGGCCGGTGATCACCAGGATCGTGTCGTTGATGCCAGCTTCCGACATCGCCCACTGGATCGCGCGATCGCGGTCGGCGACCAATCGCATCGCAACGCATTGCTCGACGCCGTCCAGCACCGCATGGGAAGCGGGTAAAAACGATTGACGCGTTGCCGGATCGGACGTCACGACGCAGTTGTCGGCGAACCGCTCGATCAGATGCCCGTAACGAGCCAGGATTTCAGGTTGTTCGCCGCCGTCGATGGCCAGGACACACCACAGGCGACCGGCTCCTTTCATCGATCGAAATGTTCGCAACGACGCGGCGACTCGATCGACCGTTCCGCCAAGGTCCAGTACCACCGATGCCTGTCCGAATCGTGAAAGTCGTTGACCACGACCGGGAACACTTCGCAGCGAGCTGACCTTTTCGACCGCTTCGTGCAACGGCTGGTCAAGCAACAGTCCCACCAACACGGCCGCCGCATGATTGGCTGCCATCGCGCCGCCGCATAGGGATGTTTCCATCACGGCGGTGGTGTCGTGGTGAGTCACCAACAGTGTCGTCATCCCATCGGCATGATCGATGATCTTGGCGGTCAAGTCCGCTGCTTTGCGAACGCCATAGGTGACGTGTTTGATATCGTGTTCTTCGATGATCTGCATCGCACGAGGATCGTCGGCCGGCGAGACGACGACACCGTCATCGGTCAATCGTTCCAGCGCACATTGCAATCCGGACGGGCCAAAGTCATTGCCGCCGATCGCGGAACCGCAAACGACCAAAACATCAAACTCGATCGAATCGTAGTGTCCGTAGCGGGCTTCGTCATCGGATAGTTCGACGACGACTGCGTTCGCACCCGCGTCGACGGCTTCGCCGAGCCATTGGATCAACGACGCGCTGCTGGCTAGCGACTCCGGTGCAGTCGATTGCACAATGCCGTCGTGAGTCCCCAAGTCCGTTTGGAATCCGACGCGTACGCCGCTGGACTTGAGTAGCGTCGATAACAACAACGACGTCGTCGTCTTGCCGGCAGAGCCGATCACGCCGATGGTCAAAAGTTTTCGGTCCGGGCGATCTAATTGATTGGCAGTGATCGCAGCCATCGCCAATTCGATGTCGCCGACAATGCACTGGGGAACCGGACACGGCAACAATTGCTCGGTCAGGATGACCCCAGCACCGCGAGCCATCGCTTGGGCGACCAATTTCGCCGGATCGTCTTTGCCGATCCGGTAAACGATCATGTCACCGCGTACGGCTTGTTCCGCCGATGGTGCGATGGAGGTGACGACGATGTCGTCCGAAGTGGTCAGTCGCGCCGACGGCAAGATTTGACGAAGCGAAAGGGGTGAGCCGAATTCGTTCGAACCGTCAACCGAAACTTGGGTTGCACTTGTACGAGCTGATTTGATCCCGTGACGCATGATGGCCTCCGTGCACATCGCAGATAAATTTGTTTCACGACGGTTCCACCGCCGTCGGAAAGAGCAGTCCTCGCTCCACCGATGTCGTGATTGTTCCCATCGAGCGAAAACGGTCAATAGGAAAAAATCGCGAACCCGTCATCGTGCGAAACCCATTCAAGCGTGCGAAAAACGGTTTCGCCGCGCCGCCGTTGACGCGGTGAGTGCCGGTTCACCGGGGCGTTCAAAGCAATCCGGCGTCGCGCATCATCAATTGCAAATCATCCCACGCCGCCTTTTTCGCAGCCGGATTTCTCAATAAATATGCCGGGTGATACGTGACCAACACTTTGCTATCAAAATACTGATGCAACTTTCCTCGCAAGCGACCGACGGACAATTTGGTCTTCATCAATTCTTGGGCGCTGATCGCGCCCAGGCACACGATGTATTCGGGGCGAAGGATGGAAAGTTGTTGTTCGTAGAACGGTCGACAGTTGGCGATTTCTTCGGGTTCGGGGTTTCTGTTTCCCGGCGGCCGGCATTTGACGGTGTTCAGAATGTAGGCGTCACTGCGGTCGAACTTGCAGGCCTGGATCATCTTGGTCAACAGTTGGCCCGCCTTGCCGACGAAGGGCCGGCCCTCGCGATCTTCGTCGGCCCCGGGGGCTTCCCCAAAGAACACGAATCGCGGCGCGACGTTGCCTTCGCCGAACACGGTTTTCGTCCGACAGCTCGAAAGGACGTCGCATTTGGTGCAGGACGCAACTTCGGCGGACCATGTTTCCAACTGAGTCTGACGTTCGGCCGCTGGCAGCGCCGGTCCCGGGTAGGGGCCGTCGGTCGACGAAAAAGCGGCGACCGAATCGACTCGGCGGGGTGTCGCAACGGCAGCCCGCTTTGGCGATTCTTCGTTTGCGACAGGCGGGGTCGGGGCCGGTGATTCAAGTGCGGGGGCCTCTTGAACCGCTTCATCAGATTCCTCGGTGGCGGTCGCCGATTCGAATCTGGCTGACCAAAGTTCAACGGCCGCGGCATCCGCCCGAGGCAGGAACGTAACGCCGGCACGCTGCAAATGAGCCGCCAGCGCGGTCGCCTGGTCGCGAATCTCGAACGCGTCGAGTGGTTCGGGCGATTCGCCTTGGGCGGTGATGGGGGGCGTTTGCGTCATACCCAGATTGTACCGGGTGCCAGTTTGCGAGGTTACCGGGTCTGTCTGAAACGGCCGATCCGGCGTACCTTGTTCGATTCCCCAGTCCGTGTTTTCCACCCTTTTTGCCCCCGTCTCATGCCAGTTCCTCAAGTCGCCATCGTCGGCCGCCCCAACGTCGGCAAAAGCAGCCTGTTCAATTGGCTCGCTCGCCGCCGCCTGGCCATCGTCGACGATCACGCCGGCGTGACTCGCGACCGCATGATGACGTTGATCGAACACAACGATCGCTTTTTCGAACTGATTGATACCGGTGGTATTGGGATCGTCGATGACGACGATCTGACGGCCGACGTCAGCCGCCAGATCGAATTGGCCATCAATTCGGCGGACGTGATTGTCATGGTCGTCGACGTGCAAAGCGGGATGATGCCGCTGGACGAAGATGTGGCCGAGCGTCTGCGTGGTGTCGAACGGCCGGTCGTTTTGGTCTGCAACAAAGCCGACCAACCGCACCAGGACATACAGGCCGAGGAGTTCCACAAACTCGGCCGCGGTCACATGATCCAAATCAGCACGACGCAAAACCGTCACCGCGACGACCTGCTCGATTTGATCGTTGACCGACTGCCCGATCCGAACGATGAAGTTCATGCCGAAACGCAGATGAAGGTCACCATTGTCGGTCGCCGCAACGTCGGCAAGAGCACCTTCGTCAACACGTTGGCCGAGTCGGATCGAATGATCGTCAGCGAAGTGCCCGGAACGACTCGCGACAGCGTGGACGTTCGTTTTGAAATGGACGGGCAAACGTTCATGGCAATTGATACGCCCGGTTTGCGAAAACGAAAGAGCCAACGAACTGACTTGGAATACTACGGCATGCACCGCGCCCAACGCAGTGTGCGACGGGCCGACGTGGTGCTGATGTTCTTCGACGCGTCGGAAACCGTCAGCAAGGTCGATAAGCAGTTGCTCGGTTACGTGATGGAGAATCACAAGCCGTGCGTGTTCGTGATCAACAAGTGGGACAAGTTGCACAACACGGTGCCAACGGATCGTTGGGTGCGTTACCTGCGTAGCCAATTCCCGACTCTTGCCTATGCGCCGATCGCGTTCATCACCGGGCAAACCGGCAAGAACGTCAAGGCATTGCTGAATCACGCGACGATGCTGTTCAAACAGTCCAGTGGACGAGTTTCAACGGGCGTGTTGAACCGCGTCATTCGCGCCGCCGTTGAGGCGCACATTCCGCCGTTGCACCAGGGCCGCCGCCCCAAAATTTACTATGCCACGCAAGTTGCGACCCAACCGCCAACGATCGTCTTGGTCGTCAACGATCCCAAATCGATCGGCAATGACTATCAACGCTATCTGCTGGGCGTGATCCGCGACCATCTGCCGTTCGGCGAAGTGCCGATCAAGCTGTATTTGCACAAGCGGCATCGCACCGATGAAGGCCCGGGCGACGATTGAGCATCTGTGTCGCAACGAGTTGTCGGAAAATGTTTTCCAGAACTACCCTTTGCGGTAACGCCACATGCACGCCAGGGCCGAGAACGCATCTTTGATGCCGATCTTCTTGCCCTCTTGGTAAGTGCGGGCTTGGTATCCGGTGGGGACTTCGTAGATTTCCCAGTGGTCGGCCGCAATCTTTGCCGTGATCTCGGGTTCAAAACCGAAGCGGCATTCTTTCAATTCGAGTGAACGCAGCATGTCACCGTCGAATGCTTTGTGGCATGTTTCCATGTCGGTCAGCCGCAGTCCGGTCATCAAATTGCTGATCGATGTCAGTACCCAATTGCCAAAGCGGTGTACCAGCGACGAATCGTCCCAACCGTCGATGTAACGCGAACCGTAAATCGCGTCGGCATCGCCATCAAGGATCGGCCAAATCACTCTCAGCAAATCGGCGGGATCGTACTCGAGATCGGCGTCCTGGATCGCAACGACTTTGCCGCGGCTGTGTCGGATCGCCAAGCGAACGGCGGAACCCTTGCCGTGATTGGCGCGTCGGCAAATCACTTGGCAACCAGCGCGATAGGGCATCGTTTGCAGGTATTCGGCTGTGCCATCGGTGCTGCCATCGTCAACGATGATGATTTCCGTTGCCGGCGGCATCACTTTTTCGATGCGCTTGATGACCTGTTCGATCGTGCGAATTTCGTTGTAGACCGGAACAATCACGGTGACGTCATAGCGGGTCACGGGGATTGCGTCCGAAGCGATCGCGTTCGCTTCGGCGATCAAATCAAGTGCGTCGTCGATCCGTTCGATCGCAAGGTCATGGTCGGACCGGGGCTGCCACGTCGTTTCGTCTCGTTGGACGCCAAAGGCGACATCGTCGGCGATTTCTTGATTCGTCGTTTTTGTCTTTGCCGTAGTCGTCGTCATGTCTAGCCTGCTCGTCACTGCCCCGGGAAGAATCGTTTTTGGCAGATTCGCAAACCTGCTATGCAACGATGGGACACAAATAGGACGCATGTAGGCCAGAATCGACCTGGGTGATCATTTCCATCGCAAGTGATGGAGCGGTTGGGTCAAGGGTTCGGATTATTCCGATCGCGCCGAACTTTTCCGTCACCGGTGGCGTTATCGCCAGGCTGTCGAGACAATCGCGGCTCCGAACTGAATTCGAACCGCATCACGTTTCGTCTGTATCTTTCATGGATTTTCTACTTTATCTCGCGATCGTTCCGTCTCTTGGATTGGCGGCCCAGTGGATCGCATGGCGTACGAATCTGCCAGGCATCCTGCTGCTGCTGTTGTTCGGAGTGCTGTTGGGGCAATTCGTTCAGCCGGATGCCTATTTGGCAGAATTGACGGGCGGCAACCTCAGCGCCGGCCCCGAGATTCTGTTTCCCTTGGTTTCGTTGTCCGTCGCGATCATCATGTTCGAGGGCGGGTTATCGCTGAAACTCGGCGAGCTTCGCGACGCGGGCAGCGCGACGCTGCGCTTGTGTACGGTGGGCGCGCTGATCACTTTGGTGGGCGCCACGATGGCGGCTCACTACCTGCTCCATTTTTCGTGGCAGGTGAGCGTTCTGCTAGGCGCCATTTTGGTGGTGACCGGGCCGACGGTGATCGGGCCGTTGCTGCGGCAAGTTCGCCCCAGTCGCCGAGTCGCCGCGACGTTGAAGTGGGAAGGGATTCTGATCGATCCGATCGGTGCGATTCTGGCCGTATTGGTGTTCGAACATGTGATCGGCGGAGGTGTTGAAGACGCCTTTTCGCTCGACGCGATGTTGATGTTGGTCAAAACCGTTGCCGTCGGAACGATTCTGGGCGCGGTGGGAGGCTTTGGATTGACGACTGCATTCCGTCGCTTCTGGGTTCCCGATCACCTGCACGGTGTTTCGGCGCTCTCGGTGGGTTTGTTGTTGTTCGCGATCAGCAATCACCTTGCTCACGAATCCGGATTGATCACGGTTACCGTGTTGGGGCTTTGGTTGACGAACCAGCACCGATTCGACATCGAACACATCGTCGAGTTCAAGGAAAACTTGCGGACGCTATTGATCGGATGTCTGTTCGTTGTGCTTGGTTCCCGGGTGAACTTGTCCGATGTGGCGGACCTCGGTTGGCCGGGACTGGCCTTCGTTGGCGTGCTGATTTTTTTGGTGCGTCCGATTTCCGTCTTTGTTTCCTTGTTAGGTACGCCGCTGCAGTGGCGAGAAAAAGCCTTCATTGCCGGGCTCGCACCGCGTGGCATCGTCGCCGCCGCCGTCAGCAGTGTGTTCGCACTCGAACTGGAACGCCACGCGGGAACCGTTGCCATTCCCGGTGCCGATCAGCTTGCGACAGTCACTTTTCTGGTCATCGTTGGAACCGTGGCGGTTTACGGTGTTTGTGCCGCGCCGCTGGCCAAGTGGCTCGGTTTGGCAGACCAAAAAACGAACGGAGTGCTGATCATTGGCGCGGAACCCTGGGTCCGCGACTTTGCCTTGGAACTCAAGAAATCCGATCTTCCGGTGCTGCTGATCGACACGAACTACAACAAAATTTCGAAGGCCAGGATCGCCGGACTCGAAGGCGTTTGTGCCAATGTTCTCAACGAAACGGCGCGAGCTGATTTGCCGTTGGCTGGGATCGGAAAAGTCTTAGCAATGACGCCGAACGACGAGGTCAACTCGCTTGCCATTCGTGAATGCCGATCGATGTTTGGTCGTGCCGGCGCGTATCAGCTGACATTCAATGTCCAGAATTCACACGTCCGTCGCGGGATGACCAAACACTTGATGGGTCGCGAACTCTTCGGCGAAGGGTTGACGTTCACACGCATGCGAGAATCGCACATGTTGGGGGCAGCCTTCAAGACGACCACGTTGGCCGACGAATTCACCTATGCCGACTTTTTGGAAAAGTACAAAGGTGGCTCGACGCTGATCGGGTTGATCAAAGAAGACAAGAGCTTCGAACTGAACACGGTGGCTGAACCGTTGAAGCCCGTTCCCGGGCAAACCATCATTGCGATGGTCGCTTCGGTCGCCCTACCAGACGACCACGCTGCCAATGCAACTTAGTCGTACGAGAAGATTGAAAGGTCGGGGCTGGCGAATGTCGCCCCAACGGGCTGTTAGCTCTTCGCCGGCGCGGGGTCCGCACTGCCCAATTGGGCCAGCACTTGAAGGACACCGTTCAGGTGCGCCAGACGCGGTCCGAAACGATCGACAAATTCATTCAGCATGTATTCGCCCTCGATCAAGTGATCTTCGCTATCGGCAACTTCTTCCGTCAGCGTGGACAAGAATTCCGTTTGAACGCGGCTAAGCGTTTCGGCGGCTTGGCGGCATGAGGCGGCCAATTGCGGATTGGCATTCTTCCATTGCTGCAACTCATTGACTCGTTGCGTGTTGGCAGCCGACGTTTGTTGAATCAAGTTTTCAAGCAACTTGTTCTGTTGTTGCTGGCCAGCGACCAATTGACGCAGTAGCTCAATAGCGACCCGATCGTTCGATGCCGGCGGATTGGAATTGGTTTCCGCCGAAACGTCGATTCGGAACATGGGCGAGATGGGCTCGTGATCGTATGACATATCGAGGTGGGCTCTGAGTCGCTTCGAGTAAATTCGCTGGGAACGAACGATGAGTATAACCAACGAAAAATTGGCTTGTCGAGCAATCTCGGAGCAAGTTGAATTTTTGTTAGCAAGCAAACAGAACTTTGGAATAATCCTCACCTTTTTACTTGCATCGGCGACTCCGGACCTTTACTGGTACAACCCCTAAAGTCGGAACAACCTGAACGCCGAAAACACTTTCGTGGTTACGGATCTTCACACGGGCGTTACCGATTTTGAAATCGATCGCGTGAAACTGCACCTTGCTGCTCTCGATTTCCAGTTCTCGTTTTAAGGGTTGCCGCAACGCATGGCCGATTCGGAAACCACCATTGCATACTTCACGGTCGTCGAAGACCAACGCACTGGTTGGACAGGCGGATTGTTGCTCTTAAACAGTGGCGGTCGTCCGCTCGAATTCCAATGCACTCTGCCGGTGCGTCCGTCTCGTGCTCATGAGATTCTTTTCGGCCCTACACTTCGCGATCACTTGATCGGCGAGATCATCGGTCCATTGTTGGTCAAGAAGTGTCGCACGCCGATCGGGCTGTTGTGTGTCGACCAACCCGAAGCATTGGTGATCAGCCAATCGGTTTCGTTTCCGATCGGCATTGTGGTCGAAGCCGCTGAGCTTGAAGAAGGTCCGATCACCGACGACACATTGATCGGATCCGGTGAAGTCACGTTGGCCGGTTCGCGTTTGCGAGTCCCGATGGAACAAGTCGAAGCGGTTGCCGCAATGGCGAAAAGGCTTGTCGATTTACCAGACGCGATCGAGCCGTTCGATCGAATCCGCGAAGCCATCAAAGAGGCGCAGTCACAGATCGCGCGTGCTCAGAAGCCCGTGATCGTTCCCAGCGCCGAAGCTGCCTAAAATGTTTCAACGAAATTCTGCGCCCGATCTGATTGCTGAAATCGACGAGGCGAACAGTTGGTCGGCCGATTCGCTGGTCCCGTCGGATACTTATGCGCTAGCGATTGAACCGATTGCACCCCGTTCGCTTCCCATCCGAGTGTCACCGCTGACGACTCGCGTGACAGGGTTTCTGTTTCCCGAGGCGAACCAGTGGACGCCGCCCAGGCCACCGGCCGCCGAGGATCGCGAACAAGTCGAAAACGTTCGCAAGCGTTACAAGACCATCAAGCACCATCGGATCAAACCGCCCAACGACGTCGTCAAGCTGCACGACCGGTTGTACTACCTGCTGCAGCCACCGCTGGATTTGTTGGTGGGAAGCGGCCAGCTGAACTTTCCGTTTGATCCGTTTGCGTATCAGTTGGACGGGATCGCGTTTCTGTTTCCCCGCTATGCCGCCGTGCTGGCCGACGAAATGGGGCTGGGTAAAACGATGCAAGCGATCAGCACGATTCGATTGCTGCTTTGCAGCGGCGAAGTCCGCAGCGTGTTGTTGGTGTGTCCGAAACCGCTGGTTACGAACTGGTTACGCGAGTTTCGTGTTTGGGCGCCCGAGATCCCAATCGCTGCGATCGAAGGCAACGCGGCCACTCGCGAGCACGCGTGGCGCTCGCCCGAGATTCCCGTCAAGGTTGCCAACTACGAACTGTTGATGCGTGACAAAGAGACCGTCCTCGACAGCGGCTTGCACTTCGATCTGGTTGCTCTGGATGAAGCCCAACGCATCAAGAACCGCAATTCGACGACCAGCGAAATCGTCCGTGCGATCCCCCGGACGCGATCGTGGGCGTTGACTGGAACGCCGGTCGAAAATTCGCCCGACGACTTGGTTGGCATCTTCGATTACCTTTCGCCCGGCTACCTGAAAACGGGCATGCCGATGGGCGAGATGGCAAAGTTGTCGAAAGACTTTATCTTGCGGCGCACCAAAGACATGGTGATGAACGACATGCCGCCCAAACTGTATCGCGACGCCGAACTGGATCTGACGCCCGAACAATGGGCGACGTATGAGTCCGCAGAAAAAGAAGGCATCATCAAGTTGGAAGAAATGGATCAAGAGCTGACGATCCAGCACGTCTTCGAACTCGTTTTGCGTCTGAAGCAGATCTGCAACTTCGATCCGTCGACCGGCGCCAGCGTCAAACTAGAACGAATGGTTGCCGACATGGAAGAAGTTGTCGCCAGCGGGAAAAAGGCGATCGTGTTCAGCCAGTGGGTCAACAGCATCGATAAGATGTTGCCCGCGATGCAGCCGTTCGGACCTCTGGAATACCATGGACGGGTGCCCCACAAGAAACGCGATGGCGTCATCGACCAGTTCAAGAACGACCCGAACTGTAGCGTGATCTTGATGAGCTATGGTGCGGGGAGTGTGGGCTTGAATCTACAGTTCTGTGAGTACGTGTTTCTGTTTGATCGATGGTGGAATCCCGCGATCGAAGATCAAGCGATCAATCGCGCCCATCGCATCGGCGCACGCGGTGCCGTGACGGTGACTCGCATGTTGGCGATGAATACCATCGAACAGCGGATCGCGGCGGTGTTGGACCAGAAACGTGAAATGTTCGAAACGCTGTTCAGTGACACCAGTGGCCCAAAGGTTGGCAGTGGCGGCGGACTTAGTCGCGACGAAATTTTCGGCCTTTTCGACTTGAGAGCACCCGGCGGCAAGAAAGTCGCGTGATGCCGCCGAGTCTCGTTTTCTTGTGTCGTTACTGATTCGCGTACGGGTTGATCCGGACTCCCGTCTTTTCGATCTCGCGATTCATTGCGGCGTTCGATCCCGTTGACGCATTCGGTTCGGAACGAAAGAAGACGTTCGTTGCTTCGAATGCATGTTGTGCGTTGGGGACCCCGGGCGATACCGGTGCGGGCAGGGCTGTCGCAACCGCGGCGACGGACTCGTCGTTGACGGAGTCTTTATCGGTGGCTTTCTTCATGCCGCCGGTTTGCTTTGCAAGCCACTCGATCGATTCCTCGAATGCGGCTACCGGAACCGATCCGTGGCCACTGGCTTTGACTTCTATGGCGACGGCATCCTTCCCGGCAACAAGCGAGAACGCGATGACTTCGGCCGACGTGGTGATTTGATCGCGGCGTGAATGGAAAAGCACCATCGGAACCTTCGATCGTGAAGCGTGTGTGATGGGCATCGACCGATTGACTTCGTTGATCAAGCGTTGGGTGTCCGCGCCTTGCATCCGGGCCATCGTCATCTTGCTGCCGATGTCCATGCGGCACGCCGGTGCAAACGCGACAACGCCGCGAATGCGTTCGTCATGTTGGGCCAGCAGCAACGCCTGCTTTCCGCCGGAACTGTGGCCGATCGAATACAGATTGTCGGCATCGATTTCGGCAAACCGCTCGACGGCATAGTCGATGGCCCGCTTGGCATTGACCAGCCCTGCTTTGCTGGCGACGTAGTCTTTCGCCATCTGGGTGAATTCGGTCAGCGACGGATCATTCTCGAAGTCGGGCTGGCAGCCATCGGTTTCGTAACCGATCACGGCATAGCCTTTGAGGACGTAGTCGATCATTGGTTCCATGTCTTCGTCGGTCAGGCTCATACCCGAAAACAGATAGGCGCCCGATCCGTTCATGACGAGCGTCGGCAGCGGTCCGTCCGGCAGCGGCCCGTTTGCCAGCCGTTGGGGCAATAGCACGCGGACCTCGCTAGCTTGACCGGGTTGCCCCTCGTCGACAGGCAGTCGAACGGTGTATTGGTCAACGCCCGGGCAAAACTCTTCGCTTTGCGGCCTTTCAGGCGTCGCGATCGATGGGACATCCGATAAATCGAAGGCTTCCATTTCGATTTTGCGTTCAGCGACGGGATCCATCTCCGGAAAATCGATCTTGCAGCCCGTGACCATGATGACTGATACGACCGCTAGAAATCGAACCATAAATCGGCCGAGGGAACGTGTATTTCGATGCATGGGAAATCGTTGCGTTCAAGTGGGGACTGCGGACGGCCATCGATGGACGGCGGACGGGTAGGCGAGTGAGAATGGGGATTCGTCTTTCGAAAGCCTAGGTCGCAATTCGGAATGATGCTTGCTTCCCCGATCCAACCGCGTTTCGGCTAAGATATCGGTCCGTTCGGGACAAAGACTCCTTCTTGGAAGCACGCCAAAGCGATGAGTACCTCTGTAGAATCCATGCAGGCCGAGGCCGCGCAGTTTCGCGATCGTTACAACGCCGTTCGCGAAATGATCGGTCGCGTCATCGTTGGGCACGACGATATCGTTCACGGCGTGCTGACGGCGATCCTTTGCGGCGGTCACTGTTTGCTTGAAGGTGTTCCCGGGCTCGGCAAAACGATGCTGGTGCGAACCCTTGCCGAAGTTCTGGATCTGGATTTCAACCGCGTCCAATTCACGCCGGACCTGATGCCCGCCGACATCCTGGGCACCAACATGATCGTCGAAAACGAAGACGGTCGGCGAAAGTTCGAGTTTCAAAAAGGGCCCGTCTTCACACAGATTCTGTTGGCCGACGAAATCAACCGGGCGACGCCAAAGACTCAATCGGCGATGCTCGAAACCATGCAAGAAGGCACGGTGACCGCCGGCGGAAAACGATTCGAGTTGGCGAAGCCGTTCTTCGTGTTGGCAACGCAAAACCCGATCGAACAAGAAGGAACATATCCGCTTCCCGAAGCCCAGTTGGATCGGTTCATGTTCAAGCTGGTCGTCGGCTACAGCAGTCGAGAAGATCTGAACGTGATCGTCGACCGAACGACTCGCGGTGAAACCATTTCGCTGGACAAAGTCATGGACGGCAGCGAATTGATGAAGTGGCAAGCGATGATTCGGAAAGTCATCTTGGCGCCGCACGTCCAAGATTACTTGGTTCGGTTGAACCTGGCCACGCATCCCGATGGACCGCACAGCGTCGATGCAACAAACAGCTATGTTCGATGGGGCGCCAGCCCGCGCGGTGCACAGACCTTAGCACTGGCATCGAAAGTCCGCGCGCTATTGGATGGACGGTACAACGTTTCGTTCGAAGACGTGCGTCGTGTTTTCTTGCCGGCAATGCGACACCGGGTGTTGCTGAACTTCGAAGCGCAAGCCGAAGGCATCGATCCCGATACGGTGCTGCTGGACATCCTTGAAAAGGTGCCCGAGAAAGCCGACTGACGAACGGTTCGATCCAGGCACGCGTAGAACGACACGGCGGATCTTTCTCCCATGAAAGGCAGGTCGAACGTGTTCCATGACAACCCGTACCAACCGGCGTCCGATTTGCTTGGATCGGATCCGCGGGATCAGGCGAGTGATGTTTTCGTGAAGAACGTCCGCCGTTCGGCTTGGCCGTTGTTCGTCATTTGGGGGTTTGTCGTCGGTGCTTCTCTCCCCGTCGCGTTGGGCTTGTTCCAACTGCACTCGATTTCGGTTTACAACGCTTCTTTGCCCCCCGGAACGGCGACTTGCGGAAATCCAGTGGTCGGCGCGCTGGCTCTCATCTTTTTTCTAGGCCCGTTCGGCGGTTTCGTGGGCGCGGTCATCGGCGGAGCGATTTCGGCGGTCACGGTAAGGCGTTGATGGCGACATCCCAATTTCGCGTATCCCCGAATCGCCGATGAATTCGTGGGTGGCAATCGATGCCTCTATTGATAGCAACTGAAAAACTCGTCTATTGCCGATCCGGGGTGATGGCTTAACATCTGGGCATCAATACTATTCGAAGGATCGCAAATTGATGTCGTTTTTTCCCATGGATGTTCGGTACGGTGGGCGTTGGCTTCGCTCATTTCGATCGGACTATGACCTGAAGACCTTGGTCGCCGATCAGATCAGCGAAACTGCGGGCATGACCTTCGTTCAGAAGCCAGCACCATCGCACCACTTTGCTCTCGTGGCCCCCATCGCCCTGATCGGGCAAGCGAAAAAGTATGCCGTTGAGCATCCCGCGGCGACACGTTCCCAGGTCGTAGAATCTTCCTGTGAAGAAATCTGCGCCCCCATCGAATGCGTCGCCGGCAGTTTGCCAACACTGCCTCGATTGGGATCGTCGAATCAGGATCATTCCGCATTCGCCAGGACCGATTGCGTCGAGATGGTCGACGCAAGCGATCCGATCCGATGGTTGCACGCAACGTGGTTGCCTCGTCAAAACGGCGAAGCGACGGATTGGAATGCTGCGTTCTGGTTCGACACTTTTGATGAAGATGCAGCGAGTGCATGGTCCGATGTTTACACGGTTGATGCTTCGGCACCGGGTTTCGTCAATCTGCGACTGTTGATGATGCCGTCCATTGTCCGTTGGTCGTTGGTGATGTCCGATGCGACCAGTTGCACCTACGTCGATCGCACACCGGATTGCCGACAGCGTTGGGAGAGCCCATTTCCGATCGGTCAGTCGATCACGACACCGATGCGTCCGACGAGCCAGAGTTTACGGATCAAGTCACTTCGCAATCGAGGTTCTTCGCAAGTTGGCGAAGGCCGTGATTCGGCGACCGATTCAAGTTTCGGAAGTCTGCAAAGCATCGAACTGCGAAACGTCGGACGAAATTCGATTTCATTGGCAGGCGTATCGCTGGTCGATGGTGTTACTTTTCACTTCAACGACAGCAACGTTTCGTGTCTCGGTCCCGGTGAAACGGTCACCGTTGTCCGTAACCTTTCCAAGGTTCGTCGCCGCACCGGTCAGGGTGTCTCGATCGCCGGCGAGTTCCGTGTGACTTCCATGACGACCGGCCTTCCTGGTGACGCAACGATCACGGTGATCGGCGACGATGGATCGGTCATCGATTCGTTGTCGATCGATCCGGCTTCGAAGAAGTGGAAACGGATTGCAACAGCGGCGCGCAACCATGACACGCTGTCGTTGGTTCGAGTCAAACGCGAACCCGTTATCAAGCGAACGCGAAACGCTTCGAAGCCGATACGTGAAAGATCCGTTTCCATCCGCATGGAGTCTCATGCACGGGTCGTCAAACGCGGCGTCGTCTATGCCGATGCCCCGGCCGCGCTGGGCCAAGATGTCGTCGCGGTCAATGTCGTCGGATTGCTGCCTGGTAGAGTCGCGACCAGCAAGAACTACACCAACTATGTCCGCGGAATCAACGGAATCTTCGTCGATGTCGCCCGGATGCCGGATTTGAACGTCTCTTTCGATGACTTCCGTTTTCTGGTTGGAAATAGCAGCGAACTACGAGACTGGCGAGACGCACCGGTCCCGTCTTCGATTCGCATCATCGAACGTGGTGGTGAAGATCAATCGCACCGAATCATCGTCACGTGGGCAGACCATGCGATCACGAACGAATGGTTACAGGTGACGATGCGGGCTTCGCCCAAAACGGGTTTGTTCGCGGATGATGTCTTCTATCTGGGCAACCAAACGCTCGAACGGTCTTCGGCAGTTTCGGATCAACATTCGCTATCGATTCGTCCGGCATCGCGAAAACTCGCCATGCTGCGAATGCCTCCTGCAATTCCTTGCGTCGTGAACGCGATGGCGACTTTGAAAACGGGGTAGTGCACAGCTAAACCAAGTTTTGGGCCCGCCACATGTATCGCAGGTTTCTAGTCTGCGACTTGGCAGGCAAGATGCCCGCCCAGCGTTGAAACATGGCTGAAGCACTGGCGTTCCGTACTTATGAAGCTGCGATCCACCGTTTTAATCGGGTGCTTTCACCAGGCCGATATTCGCCGTCGGTAGCCGCTCGCTGCTTCCTGTGGTTACGATAGAGAACTTCGCTCTATCGATTTTGAAGCCCAGGAATCTATCTATGAACATGTTTCGGTTGGCTGCCACCGCGTGTCTTTTCACGATCTTCGTTCTGTGTCGTTCCGCGATTGCCGAACCCGTTCCGGTCGCATCGACTTCGGGCGAGGACAACCGACAAGCGGCCGCGGACCATGCCGTCGTTCAGGCGCTGCTTCGGATTCCGGATGCGAAAATGAGCGACTACCCGGCCAGTGAAGCTACCGTGTCGAGACACTTGCGTCGCTTGGCCGACGCGAATCCCTCGGAGTACGTTTCGATCGCGGGCCGGTTGGGCGTCACCGATGACGCGCGGTCATTGCTGGCGATTGCGACCGGAATCGACAGTGGCCAAGCCGCAATCGATTCCGTTCGATTGCTAGAAAAGTCGGGTCAGTTGGCGTTGATGAACGAGATCCTTGCCGGCGACGATGAAGCGCGCATGATTCGGGCACTCACGGCGATGGGGCATGCCGGTGGCGAAACCGTCGCGGCGATGGTGATGCCGGTGATGAACGATGCGTCGCGTCACTCCACCGTTCGGTCCGCCGCCGCCGAAGCACTAGGGCACGGATGGCACGGACAACAGGAACTATTGAAGATAGCACGGGCGAACAAGGTTCCTGATGAATTGAAGTTCGAGATCAGCAATGCGTTGTTGGGTTCGTGGACAAAGGAGATCGCCGCGGAAGCAAAAGGCTTGGCCAGCTTGCAGACTCCCGTCACCAGCACCGGGGAAACGTTTCCGCCGGTCAATAAGTTGCAGCAGATGAGCGGTGATCCGGACGCTGGAAAGGTCGTCTTCAACACGGTTGGAACCTGTAACAAGTGTCACAAGGTGTTGGGCGAAGGCAAAGAAGTGGGGCCCGACTTGTCCGAAATCGGAAGCAAGCTTTCGCGATTGGACATGCACGTGGCGATTTTGAATCCGAGCGCCGCGATAAGCCACAACTACGAAACCTATGCCGTGCTGACTGCGGATGGCCAATTGATCAACGGCATCTTGGTCAATCAAACGGATGAAGGTGTGACGATCAAGACGGCCGATGCGGTGCTGAAGACGATCGCGGCTGACGACATAGAAGAAATAAAAAAGCAAGAAGTCTCGCTGATGCCCGCCGATTTGCAAAAAGCAATGACGGTGCAAAACTTGGTTGACCTCGTCGATTACCTTTCCCTCTTGCTAAAACCCGACGAGAAACGATTCAACGCGGTCGCCACGGAGTCTGCTGTTGGCGAAAGGTCGCACGACGCGGCAAGCTCGATTCAGGGTTTTGATGTCGCGTCTGGTTTGACGGTACAGCTGTTTGCATCCGAGCCGCAGATGTACAGTCCGACCAGCATCGATGTGGACCACTTGGGCCGCGTTTGGGTATGTGAAGCAATCAACTATCGTGCTTTCCGAAACCCGCACAATCAAGCACGCGCCGAAGGTGACCGCATCCTGGTGATGGAGGACGTGGATCACGATGGCGGCGTTGATAAGACGACGGTTTTCTATCAGGGCAACGATATCGATTCGCCGCACGGTGTCTGTGTGCTTGGTGATCGTGTCATCGTTTCCGCGGGCGCCAACGTTTTTTCGTTCCGCGATACCGATGGCGACCTGAAGCCTGACGAAAAGAAACTGCTGTTTACGGGTATTTCCGGGGTTCAACACGATCACGGCATCCATTCATTCATGCCAGGTCCCGACGGGAAGCTGTATTTTAACTTTGGAAACGAAGGCAAACAGATTCGCGATGCGAACGGGCAACCGATCATTGACTTGGCCGGTAACGAGATCAACGACTCTCGGCAGCCCTATCAAATGGGCATGGTGTTTCGGTGCGACGCGGACGGTTCAAACGTCGAAACGCTAGGTTGGAATTTTCGCAACAACTGGGAAGTCTGTGTCGATTCGTTCGGCACGATGTGGCAGTCCGATAACGATGACGATGGGAACCAGGGTACTCGCATCAACTATGTAATGGAGTACGGCAACTACGGGTATCGCAACGAAAAGACCGGTGACTATTGGCAAAGCAATCGCATCGGTTTGGAAGACTCGATCGGTAAGCGGCATTGGCACCTCAACGATCCGGGCGTGGTTCCCAACCTGTTGCAAACGGGTGCTGGTTCACCGACGGGCATCATGTTCTACGAAGGCGAACTTTTGCCGCCACCGTTTCGTAATCAGATCGTTCACACCGATCCCGGTCCCAACGTGGTGCGCGCCTATCCCATCGCCGACCAAGGTGCTGGTTACTCGGCGACGATCGAGAACATGATCAAGGGCGTTCGCGATCAATGGTTTCGTCCGGTCGACGTTTGTACCGCACCCGACGGATCGGTCATTGTGGCGGATTGGTACGATCCGGGTGTCGGCGGACACCGGATGGGTGATACCGAGCGCGGACGTTGTTATCGAATCACCGTTCCCGGTCACGAGCAATACTCGTTTCCCGCAATGGACTTGGCGACACTTTCGGGCGCAAGCGAGGCACTTGCCAGCCCGAATCAATCGACTCGCTACTTGGCCGGGAAAGCGATCACCGAGTTTTGGAAAACGACGCCACCCAACGTTGCCGATCTCTTGGATGCTTCCAAAGTTCCTTCGGCACCGATGCGTGCGCGATGGTTGTGGTTGTTGTCCAAAACACAGTCGGTGTCCGACGAAGCTATCGAGCGTGGGATAAACGACAGCGATGTGAATTTGCGAATTACGGCGATTCGCGCGGCACGGCAAGCGGGACGTGACATGGTGGAAGTCGTCGCGTCGATGGTCGACGACCCATCGCCTCAGGTGCGGCGTGAATTGGCAATTGCGCTTCGCGGCGAAGATTCGGCCAAGGCGACGGCGCTTTGGACCGACTTGGCAGTCAAGCATGATGGTGCCGACCGATGGTACTTGGAAGCCTTGGGCGTTGCCGCCGAAGGTAACTGGGACGCATGTTTCGCAAGTTACATCGATCGTGTCGGTGATCAATGGGATTCCGTCGGTGGGTGCGACATCGTTTGGCGGGCGAGGACGCAGGCAGCGTGTCAGTACTTGGCGAAACTGATCAAAGAAGCGAAAACATCGGCTGAGCAAGAACGCTACTTCCGCGCGCTCGATTTCTTTGACGATGAGTCCAAGAAGTCGGCGCTCCAAGCGATCGCCTCACAGTCGTGAGTCGTCGTCGCCAGCGAGGGGTGCGAGCCGCAGTATCTCTGCTTTTTAAGTATTTTGATGTCCCCGGCGGGATCTAAACACCCCCGCCCGGCGTCTTACCAGTGCGGTGGTTACTGCCCCGCGGCATATGTGCCCTTCCAGCCTTGGTGAGTTTAGAGCGATGATTCAGAACCGGAAGTCGGCCCACGCCTCGACCCACATCTCAAGCAACCGTCGACGACGCCTGCGAATGGAGTCGCTTGAAATGCGGCGAGTTTTGGCGTCGTTGGTCGTCACGACTCCGTCCGACGTCGTGGATGCCAACGACGGTTTGGTCAGTTTGCGAGAGGCGATCTCGACGGCAAACGAGAACACCGACGTGGATGAAATCACGTTTGACGCGTCCGTCTTTTCTGGGGCAACCACGATTGCTTTGACTCGCGGTGTGCTGCCGATCACCAGCGGTTTGAACATCACGGGGCCGGGACGTCATCGGCTGGCAATCGATGCTCAGTCGGCGTCGCGAGTCTTCGATATCGACGTGCGCGTGTTCGAAGTCGGTGCACAGGCGAATCAAGTTTCGATCGAGGGGCTGACGATCACGGGCGGGCGATCCTTCGGCTTCAATGAAAACGGTGGCGCGATCCGCCAATCGGGGGCGACGGAGTTGGTGCTCGACGGCGTCGCGCTGATCAACAACCAAACATCGGCCACGAACGCAAACGGAGGCGCGATATCCTCGGCGGGCAAGCTGACGATCCGAAACAGCGTCGTCGCCGGCAATGGGACCACCCAAGTTGACGCCGGCGGCGGGGCGATCAACAGCACCGGAATGCTGACGATCGTTGACAGCCAGATTTTCGACAATTTCACAAGTGGGACGATCAGCGCCGGTGGTGCCATTCGATCCACGGGAAACCTTACGATTCAGCGCAGCACCCTAGAACAGAATATCACGTCGGGATCCAACGCGGCCGGTGGAGCGATCTTTGCAACGGGGCGATTGACGATCGAATCAAGTCGGTTGATCGGTAACCAGACACGAGGGATCAACGCGGACGGTGGCGCCGTTTTGGTTTTTCAAGCAGTCGACACACTGGCCGGTGGTTTCGAAATCACCGATTCCGATATTGATGACAACCGAACGCTTGGCAACGGTTCGCGCGGCGGCGGACTGTATATCGATTTATCGAGCGGTTCGATTTCGGCCACATCCATCACCAACAATCAAACCGTAGGCGAAGACGCTGATGGTGGCGGGATGATGACGTTCCGAACGGACATCACGATCGATCAAGTGACGCTATCGGGTAACGTTGCGGGCGGCAGTGGTTCCGTCGGCGGCGCAATCGTCGCCGAGGATACGCGAATGACGGCAAACGGCATCACGGTGTCTCGCAATACTGCGAATGAAAATGGCGGAGGGATCCATTTTTTAGCCGGCCGAGAAACCGATTCGCTCTCTTTGATTCATGCGATCGTTGCCGGCAACCAAGTCACCAACGACATGGCAACAGCTAGTCCCGATCTGAATTTTTCTCAGACGCCACCAAGTTTGGCCATTCAATCCAGTTTGATCGGGTCCAGCATCGGCAATCCGCTGGATCCTGCTTCGGCGCCGGACGCCGACGGTAACCTGGTCGGTGGTGCGACCGAAGCGACTCGATTGGATCCCGGGTTGGATGACTTGATCATCGCCGGATCGACTCGCATTCACCCGTTCGTGACGGACTCGATCGCGATCGACGCTGGCAACAGCGTGCTGTCCCCAGAAACACTTTTCGATCAGCGCGGGCTATTGTTCGATCGCGTCAGTGGTCTGCAAATCGATATCGGCGGCGCCGAGCAACAGGCGATCGACGCCACATCGTTTGTGGTCACCACGTTGATCGACGAGCTGGATTTGACGAACGACGACGTCAGCCTGCGGGAAGCGATCCTAGCCTCCAACCAACAACCGGGACTGCAAACGATCTCGTTTCGAGAAGGTCTGGGGTCCGCAAGCGACGCGATTACTTTGGCAAGCGGACAACTGTTGATCACCGATTCGGTCATCATCACGGGGCCGGGGCGCAGTCAGATGTCGATTGACGCAGTGGGGCTCTCGCGGGCGATGGAGATCATTGGCAATTCAGATGTGACGATCCAAGGAGTCACCATTCGCGGTGGCCGAACGATCGATGCTAATAGCGTGTCAACCAACTTTGGCGGCGAGGTATCGACGCGTTTCAATGGCGCAGGCATCCGTTCGGTATCGACGGGAACGGTCACGCTGCGAGACGTGGCGGTGGTGGATAGTGAAACCGCTGGCGAAAATTCGACCGGCGGTGCGGTGTGGGCCGAATCGGGGACCTTGGTGGTCGAAGACTCCGTCATTGATCAAAACCGGGGCGGCGGAATCGGGGTCAGGCAGAATCCACTGACGTTGGACCGAGTGACCGTTTCGCAAAACCTTGGCGCTGGCATCGATGTCGATCGCTCGGCCGCATTTTTTATCAATACAACGGTATCGGGCAACAGCGGCCAAGACGGTGGTGGGATTCGATTGATCGGAACCAGTCCGATGTCGATCGTGCAGTCAACGATTGTGGGCAATGCCGCAGCGGTCGGCGGCGGTGTCTTCATCGGTGCGGATGTGGTCGATGACATTTCGATCGTCAACTCGATCATTGCCCAGAACTCTGCGACCGATTCGAACCCCGATCTTTCCTTGCCGACGGTATCCGGTGCAGTGACGATATCGTTTTCCCTGATCGGCGATAACGCGGACACGGGTCTCGCCGAATCGATCACCCCCGATGCGAATGGAAATTTGATCGGTGATGCGTCGGTTGACGGCGTGATCGATCCGCGGGTCGCGCCCCTGGCTGTGTCGGGGCCGGGTGGCATGTTGGTTCATGCACTCGATGCGCTAAGCCCCGCCATCGATGCTGGCAGCGATGCATTCTCGCTTGATGCCCTCGGAAACCCATTGGATCTCGACGCGCGCGGTCTGCCATTCGTTCGATTCAATTCAACCGTCGACATGGGCGCATTTGAGTTTCAAAAAGCGACGCCGATCATCGTTTGGAATGATCCAGCGGTCATTTTCGCTGGCACGCCGCTGAGCGATTTGCAACTCAACGCGACCACGAACATTCCTGGCACGTTCGTCTACACACCCGCGATTGATACAGTCCTGGATGCGGGCGACGATCAAACCTTGATGGTCACCTTCACGCCTGACGATACGGATCTTTACAACGAAGCGACCGCCGAAGTCATGATCGACGTCGCACAGCCGTTTGATCGCGGCGACGCACCCGATACATACGGAACATTGGCCGCATCGAGCGGTCCAACGCACCAAGTGACGACGCTCTTGCTCGGATCGACCATCGATCGTGACGTCGACGGTCAACCCACTTTGGCCGCCGATGGCGATGGTGCCGATGAGGATGGGGTGCTGTTTGCGGCGCCGCTGATTGCGTCGGCCAACGGGACCGTTTCAAGCATTGTGGTCATCGCTTCCGAAGCTGGAAAACTGGATGCTTGGATCGATTTTGACGGGAACGGATCGTTTGACATTGCGACCGAAAGCATCGTTGGCGGTTCGTCGTTCGATGTTCAACCGGGTGAGAACGTCATCCCGTTTGCGGTTCCCGCAGCCGCGGTCGCGGGCAACACGTACGCTCGATTCCGTTTGTCCACCACGGGCGGCTTGGGGCCGACGGGCGACGCTGGCGATGGTGAAGTTGAGGACTATGCGGTTTCGATTTTGTCCGATTCGACGCCAAGCGATGTCGACGTGACCGTTACGGGCAGCCAGATCACACTGGTTCGTGATGGAGAGCAAGTCGTCGTCCGCCGCCGCAACGTGGAAGTCTTTCGAGCGGAGATTGCGGCGGTCAATCAATTGACCATCAACGGCGATGAATTCAGTAACGTCTTGACGATCGATCAGTCCGGTGGCGATGCCATTCCCGTTGGAGGCCTCGTCTTTGATGGTGGCGACCGCGTCAACACTGTCCGATGGGTCGGTGCAGCCGGCGATTTGGATTTCACCCCAACGGGCAATCTTGTTTTTCGCAACGTCAACGCGATCGACTTGACCGATACATCAGCTCAATCGGTTTTGATTGACTCGGCGGCCGCGCAACAAATGGACCCCGATGGCGGTGGCATCATCATCACCACATCACCGCCGGTGGAAAACGAACCGAGCGACGTTGTTACGATTGCAGACGCTGAGTTTTGGCGTATGGGGCAACCCGCGTCGGTTGTCGGAGATCTGTTTAGCGTCATCACGCGAAGCGACACATTCATCCAAACCGATTTCGGGAATGGATGGCAGAATCTTGCCAACGTGAGCGATGTCAACAACAGCGGCACCGTCACGGCCAACGATGCCCTGGTTGTGATCAACGAATTGGGCCGTCGCGCCTATTCGAATCGCAACGGCGGCGCGCTGGTTGACCCGGCGACCGTTGATCCTTGGCCTGGGTTCTACTTTGACCAAAACGGCGACGGGCTTGCCACCGCATTGGACGCGCTTCGCGTCATCAATCAACTGGCACGCCAGGCGAACGCAGGCAGCGGTTCGGCTGAAGCTGAATCGCTTGTTGCGATCGATCCATTCGATGACAAGCGAACGGGCCGAAACATTGACGAACTGATCGCCGACGAATCCTTTTTAGCGACACTTTTCTAATCTCAATCGCCGAGACACGGTGAGTGCCTGTTCCGGCCGATTGCGTTATCGAGTCATTGGTGGCGCGGATTTCGCGACGGTCGACAGGTAAAGCGTTTCGGCGCGAAGTTTGGGTTTGATCGGCTTCATGATCTTCGCTGCCGCGCCTAACAGGTCGCGGCGGCTAACTTGGCCGACCAATTTTTCGTCAGTCACGATCGGCAATCGACGATAGGGCGAATTCAAAAACATTTGCGTGATGCCCAAAAGATCGGTGCTCGGCGCCGCCGTCAACGCCGCTCGGTCCATGAAGTCGCCGACAAACTTCGGTGTTGCCGCCGCCAGGACGAGTTCGTTGGTCGATGTACCTGCCTGCGAAACGACTTCGTTGGCTAAGCGATGTTCAGCTTTCAAGACGTCGCGGCGACTGACCTGCCCCGCAAGCCGTTCTCCCCGCAACACCGGCAACCGCCGATACGGCGTCTTTTGAAATTTGTATGCGACATCCAACAGCATGTCGTCTTCGCTGATGATTCGATTGCGATCCAGATTCATGTAGGCACCCACATTCGTTCCTGGTAAGTGATCTAGCAGCGCCGATGCCAAAACTCGCATTGCGGTTTTTTCGGAAAAGATGCCCGCATAATTTCCTCGGTCATCCAGTACCGGTGCACCCGAAATGCGTCGCGAAAGAATGTGATCGATCGCATCGAAAACACACATGTCGGCCGACAACGTGACCAAGTTGCGTGTCATGAACTCGCGAACCTGGACCACATGCAAGCCGACCTCGCGAGCCGCTTCGACGGCTGTCGTGAGTGCCGCGATCGAACACTTTTCGCTGAAGACACCCAGGTAGTTGCCCTTGTCGTCGATCACCGGCGCACCCGAAATGTTGTCCTTCAACAGTCGTGCGACGCTCGTAAACACGTCATCCTCGGGTGCAAGCGTCACGAGTGATCGGCGCATGATTTCGGATGCTGTAAGAACGGTCGACATGGTAAGTACCTGTGATGGGGGAAGTGTTAAAAACGCGATTGCAAGGCGATGCACCTGAGTTGGGCGAGAACAATGGAAATGTTTTTGGGAAGCGGTTGTGCGTTGGTCCAACGCACTCTGTTCACCGTAGAGGTGTCTCGATACAAGGTCAAACGAATTGTCGAAACTGGCTTGTGAAACATTACGCAAGCTGAACATAAACTCATCGTTTGTTCGGTTTCGTCAATTCGCTGTATTCCCAACGCTGTCGAAATCGATCCAGATAGGGCCGGTATTCTTCGGCGTCTTTCCAAAATCGTGGTTCGGGTTCATTCGGGTCGACCGAATTTTCGTCATAGTCGGCGCCGTCAAAGCTGGCTTCGACCGATACGTTCCATGCTCGCCAACTGGTTTGCAAACGAGCCAGTGCTTCGGGTTGGCTTGCGGACAGGTCAGTTGTTTCCTTGGGATCTTTCATCAGGTTGTAGAGTTGGAATTTCCCCGCGGCGAAGTTCTGTGAAACCAGTTTCCACTCGTCGTCGATCCAGGCAGTCGCTTTGCCGAATCGAAATCCGATCGGTTGATCGCGACGGGATGCTTCGCCACGAATCAATGGCAGTAGGCTGATTCCGTCGGCGGGTCGCTGGGGGGCAGAGTGGGCTGTTCCCGTGATCTCCAGCAGCGTTGGGACGATATCGACGACGCTGGCGGGGTACTTCGTGATGCTGGGCTGGGTGATGACGGCCGGCCATTCGATGATCGCTGGTACACGCAGGCCCCCTTCGAATACGTCACCCTTGTAGCCGCGCAGTTCACCGGTTGTCGCCGGTTCGATCTTTGGAAGTCCGCCATTGTCGCTGCAGTACCAGACCAGCGTGTTGGCATCGGCGTCGAGTTGTTTTAGCCCCGCCCGAAGCGAACCAATGCTGCGGTCGAGTGCCACCAGTTCGCCGTAGTGGTGTCGTGACTGAGAATTCAGATCTTTGAAATCCGCCTGGTCGGCTTCCAAGGCCTTGAACGGGCTGTGCGGAGTGCCGAACCAGATCACGGTGAACGATGCCTGGTTCGCACGCACTTGGCGACGGATAAATTTCAACGCTTCGTCGACGACGACTTCGGAAGAATCCCCCGTGAACTCTTCGAACTTGCCTCGCCGCGAGAGCATCGGATCCTGGTCGAAGAAATTCGTGACTGACAACCAATGATCAAAACCAAATTCACCGGGATTGTGATCATCGGAGTCCAGAATCGGTACACCGGGACCTCGGTATCCGTTGAGATGCCATTTTCCGAAGTGCCCGGTGACATAGCCCGAATCGCGAAGCATCTTGGCAAGGGTGTGCTCTTGGCGGCGAAGGGCGTATCCGTGGCTGAGGACTCCGGTGCGATCGTTGGTGCGTCCGGTCAGCACGGCCGCACGTGTCGGTGAACAGACGGGCGCTCCGGCATAGAACCGATCAAATCGAATCCCGTTGGCTGCCATCGCGTCCAAGTGAGGTGTCTTCAGGATCGGGTGTCCGTTGTAGCCCATTTCCCCCCAGCCTTGGTCGTCTGCCATCACCAACACAATGTGTGGACGGTCTGCCCAAACGCTCGCAACTGCGAAAAAGAGGAAGCAAGAAGCAAGTAGTTTTTGAATCACGATAAACTTTCTTGAGTGTGAAAACGGTAAGGGCACAGTTTTACGGGCGATCAAATCAGTTCACTTCCAACCGACGTCGATGCCTTGCGATGCGGTGGTCGAGTCAATTCGATCGCGTTGGCGAGTGCAGGTTGTTCGGTCTTCGGCCAGTACGCAAACGCAGCCATGGCCAAAACAATGGCTAGGATACCAAGGACGCCAGCCTCGGGGCCAAAATCACCGCCGGTCATGATCGGATTACCCAACTGTGTCGTGTAAAGCAGACTGCCGCCGACCTGGTTTCCGCTGACGGGAAACCCGAACACGCCGCCTTGAAAATAGTTCCACGCGAAGTGCATTCCGATCGGCGCCGCCAAGCTGCCCGTGGTCACTCGTGCGATGCAAAACATCACGCCCGCCAAAGTGACCGCTAAAATGCTGACGATCGACGAACCGGGGTTGAAGAAGTGAAGCATCGCGAAAAAAAGCGACGACAACACCGACGCGATCACCAGGCTGCTGCCGAGTCCGAGGAAACGCAAGCCTTCGCATAGATTCTTGAAGTGGTGACCGCGTGATAGGATTTCTTCGCCGAAGCCGACAAACAACATCGCCAGAATCCAAAACGCTTGTCCGGCAATCAGGCCGCCTGTCGATGCATCTGTCGGTTCGACCGTGATCCATCCCATCCGCAATTCGATCAAAAAGATCACCGTCATCAGTGCGGCGCCGAGCGTGAATCCGTAACCCAGATTCGCCCACCATCGATTGTCCAGACGCAAACCGAGTGCTGTGATCGGTCGGCGGTCGGGCCACACACAAGCAAACACAACCAACACCACGACGATGATGTTCTGCAGAATCGCTTGGCAAGAGATGTACGCCAAATAATCCACTTCGTCGATCAACGCCACAAACACTTGGGTGATCACCATCAACACGATCAGTCCGGCAATCAACGAAACGACGTGGATCGCGAGTCTCCAAAAACTCCGAAGTCTTCGCTCGTTCGCATTCCAAAACAGTCGGATGATTTTCTGCATTCAGTCGTCTTTCTTCGGTAAATCGCGTTCGATGGTGCGGCGGTGTCGTACCTTCGGCAGGCCCATCTGGTCACGTGTGCCAAGATAACTGTTTGAAAGGCTGTCGACCGGCTATCGGGGAAGTTCATAGACCGCGTATGTCGGATTGTCTTCGCTTTGCAGCGGATAGACTCGCACCAATGGCAGATCTTCGCCAACGACGCGGCGATCAACGATCATGAACCGGACGCCATAGCGGTCTCGGTAGTCCCGCAAGGCTCGGTAACCGATCGTCACGCGGATCGTTCCCAATCGCGTCGGAAACACATCCGCGAATCGTCGGTCCCATTCGAACAGACTCTTCGCGTCCTGCGGAACATCTTTCCAGTTCACGACCTCGGCCCGCTCGGCATACCATTTAAACGTCTGCTGATGGCGAGGCGTCAGAAAGACTTCGCTTGCGGGCGTCGATTGTTTTGCCCAATAACAGACCTTCAACCAGTCGGTAAACGTTGATGCCTGCGTTTCCGCACTCGCGTCGGCGTCCCATCCCAAGGTTCGATTGTCGGTCGACGGCGGCACGGGAATTCGCGTTCGATCGTGGACGCTGAATCCGACCAATCCCATGGCGATCAGAAACAAGCCGAATCCCGTGCTTCGCAACCACGTGCGTTGATCGATGATTGCCTGCATCACCAACACGCCCAGAATCAGCGGAACGATCGCATCGGACAATCGAAACCAGTAAAAACGAAGCAGTTTCGCCGCCAAGTCGGGCATCGCCGCGGGCAATGATCCGACGACCAAGCCACCGCCGGCAATCAAAACGGCGCCAAGGGCGAACGCATACAGTCGTTGCAGTTTTCGTGACTGTCGTAAGAAGATCGCGATGCCGGCGGACGATATCACTAGCGTGATGCCATGCCGTACATACCACCACCCATCAAAATCGGCGGGCAACAAGTGATGGCGAATCCGAAAGTAGGAATAGATTTTCGCCGCCGCGATGGACTCGGCATCGGTAACGCCCATCGACAACGCGATCGCCGGCACCAAACCGAACAGCGACAAGCCGCCGCCGACGAACAAGCCTGTTGTCCAGAACGGGTATCGGTCGTCCCGATTTCGCTCGGTCAAACACCACGCCAACATAGCCGCGACGACCGACCAACCGCCGGTCAGAACGTGAAACGCGGACGCGGCCCCCAGATACACCCAAACTCGATTCCACCGACGATGAACCAATTCGGCCAAGCCCATCAAGACAAATCCGTACGCCGGTACTTTTGCTTCGGTGCCGCCAATCACCCATTCACCGGCCAGGTTGCCGTACTCGACGCCCGCCATCCAGACGATGGCGACGACGATCGATGCCCAACGATTGCGAAATAACGCTCGGCAAAGTCGAGCCAATCCCGTTGCCACCAAACACCATCCGATCAAACGACCAACCCATGCGGTCGTTTCCAGCGATACGAACTTCGTCAACCAACCCAGTGCGACATAGTAAGTGGCATGGGCTTTACCCGACGAAGCAAACAGATCGTACTGGCACCAATCGGGTTGCCAGAAGTTCTTGGCCTTCACCAAATAGTGCGCCTCGTTGATCATCGGTGCGGCGTCGCCGGCGTAGACGAAAAAAAGCAACACAAGCAGGCACGTCGGCGCAAGGACGCTCGGGTGTGTCACATCGTTCTGGGACGCGAGCGTCGTTGGTTTCGTCATCGCATCAACCATCGGACAAGTCGATCGCCATGTCGATGGCCGCCAACATACTTGTTCGATTCACCTTGCCTTGCCATGCGATGTCCATCGCCGTGCCGTGGTCGACGCTGGTCCGCACGATCGGCAGCCCAAGGGTCACGTTAACGGCGTCGTCGAACGCAAGTGCCTTCAGCGGTATCAGACCTTGATCGTGATACATGCAAACGTAGACATCGGTGCGATCGCGGTTAGATGGCGTGAACGCGGTGTCGGGCGGTAGCGGACCAGTGACGGCGATACCAGCGGCGCGTGCCGATTCGATCGCCGGAATGATCATCGCGGTTTCTTCGCCGTGGCTGATCAACCCGTTCTCGCCGGCGTGTGGGTTGAGTCCGCAAACGGTCACGCGCGCCGGTCGTTTCTCGCGTCGCCCCAACGCGGACGCGCCCAAGTGAATCGCGCGCAGTATCGATTCCGTCGAAAGTGCTTCTGCCACATCTGCCAACGGGATGTGTACCGTCACCAGAACGCAGGAAATGATGTTGCTGGTCAACATCATGCACGCGTCGGCGATTCCCGTGCGATCGGCCAACACTTCGGTGTGGCCGGGGAAACGGATTCCGGCTGCGTGCCAGGCTTCTTTTTGGATCGGACCCGTCACGATTCCCGCGACATCGCCACGGATCGCATCGGTAATCGCTTTGTCGAACGCTTCGAACGACGTGCGGCCGGTGGCGGCATTGAACTGTCCGGGAACAACGCTCGCCGCGTCCAGTTCCCCGACGTCATGAATCTCCGCTGTCAACGCGATGCCCAAGTGATCCGCGGCACGTACGAGAACGTTTTGCGGGCCGTATAGAATGGGTTGGCAGCGCTGGGTCACCGCCGGCATTTGGGCGCACTGGATCGCCAATTCGGGGCCTACCCCGGCAACATCACCAACCGAGATCGCGATGCGCGGTCGACGTTCCGAATGGGAATCGAGTTCTTGTGGCATGGTGGGCAGCGTGCTAACGCATTCGGCTAAGGAGGATCGTGATTGGTCTGGTGCAGCGGGGACGTGATGCGTCACAATCAAAAGGCCAAGCTTAACTCATTCCCCGGCGAGCTCCCAATGACCACTTCGCGAATCCTTTTCGGACTAGCGCATTTGATCCTGTTTCAAACCTGGATGCTGGGTTCGGCCCGTGCCGTCGACACGATTGTCGTTTGCGCTGAATCGTTCCAGCCAGATCTGCAACCCTGGCTAGAACATCGTCGGGGCGAAGGCATGACAATTTCAGTCGTCGCGTCGTCGTCGGACGTCCACCAAGTCCGTCGATCGATTCGCGAAGCGGCGGACGATTCGACCCGCTACGTCGTGCTGGTTGGGGATGCACCGGTGATCGGCAGTCCGTGCGACCCGGCCAAGTGTATCCCGATCAATTATTGGCCGACAACGGTCACGGCAAAATGGGGATCCACGCCGACGCTATCGAGCGACCTGAGCTACGGCGACTTCGACGACGATGGAGTTCCCGAAGCGGTGGTGGGACGGATGCCGGTCGACACGCCTGTTGAATTGCAGCAAGCGATCAAGCGAATCATCGCCTACGAAGCCAGTGATGATTTTGGCGATTGGCGAAACGAAGTTCAGTTGGTTTGCGGCATGGGCGGGTTCGGCATGATGGCCGACGCAGCGATCGAGTCCGTCACGCGAAGCGTCATCACCGGCGTTCTGCCTATGGCAACGCGAACCAATGTGGCTTACGCCAGCGAAGGGCATCCGTTTTGTCCGGTTCGACAACCGTTCACCGAATCGGTGCTTGCGAACTATCGCTCCGGTGCAAGGTTTTGGGTCTATGCCGGGCACGGTCAAGTGACTGAATTGGATCGGTTCCCGCAAACCGAAGACGGGATTCCGGTGCTGGACCCAACCAGCGCGGCGCGGCTGGATTGTCGCGCCGCTGCATCACCGATCGCGGTGCTGTTGGCGTGTTACACCGGCGCGATGGACGCGCCCGATGACTCGATCGCCGAGTCAATGTGGTTGGCCAAGGGTGGGCCGATCGCTGTCATCGCCGGCAGTCGTGTGACGATGCCCTATGGAAATACAACCGCGGCGATGGGGCTGATCGACGGCGTGTTTGACCAGCGATTGCCGCGACTTGGCGACGCTTGGCTAAGCACGCTCGGGGACATGCATCGCGAAACGGAGCCCGATCCGGCGAACTCGCGAATGATGATCGACGCGCTGGCGACGATGATCAGTCCGGCCGGAACGGTGCTTTCCGACGAACGCCGCGAACACATGCTGCTTTATAACCTGATCGGCGATCCCACCCTGACCATGCATCATCCGCAAACGATCAAGTTGAATGTCCCGGCAAGCCACCAAGCCGGTGACAATGTGGTCGTAGGTTGGAGCAGTCCCGTTTCGGGCGAGGTGAAAATCCGCATCGACCGACCGCTCGGTGCGGCGACAAAGGGCGACGCCAATGACACGACGGTCGCCAGCATTCAGACCCAAGCGTTGGCCGGCAAGCAAATGATCATGGCTTTCAAGTTGCCGCTGGATACTATCGGGCCACTGATCGTGCGAGTGTCGGTGGCGGGCGAATACTCGTGGGCGGCGGGCGCGACGCAAACGATCATGCGAGCACCTTAGCGGCCCGTTGAAAAAGGGGTCTGACCCTTTGGAGACGTTGCTGAAACATTGTGAATTCGAAACGTCGGAGTGGGTCAGACCCCTTTTTCAACGGGCTGTTTGGTTGGCATTTTCAGCTATAATCTGGCCATGAAAACGTCATCTGCTTGGTTCGGCTGGTTGCTGGTTGCTGGTTGTCACGTTGTCACGTTGTCGACGGCGGTCGGCGTCGTCCGCGCCGACGATTCCGTTTCGCCATCGGTCACGCCGCTTTCGATCGCGACGCTTCCCAATGCCTATCGCGTTAGCGATCGTGTCATCTCGGGTGGGGTGCCCGATGGCGACGCGGGTCTTGCGGCGCTCGTCGATTTGGGTGTCCGAACCATCATCAGCGTCGATGGTGCCCGTCCCGATGTCGAGTCCGCCGATCGGCATGGTTTGCGTTACATCCATCTTCCGCATGGATACGATGGAATCCGATCGACTCGCGCGAAGGAGTTGGCCAAAGCGATCTTGGAACTGCCCACGCCGATCTACATCCATTGTCATCACGGCAAACATCGATCGCCGGCGGCCGCGGCAGTGGCCTGTATCACGTCGGGACGAATGACGCCGGACGACGGCATTGAATTGCTTCGTATCGCGGGGACGGGTGCGGAATATGTCGGGCTTTACCAGGCCGTGGAGCGCGCGCAGGCTGTTGACGTGGACGAGCTGAAGTCGATTCAAACGGATTTTCTTCCGCAAGCTCCCGTGCCGCCATTGACGACTTGGATGGTGGAGCTCGAGCAGACATTTGATCAGCTCGCCACGTTGGTGAAGTCAGGCGATCGCGAGCAATCGATTCCACAAGCCGTCTTGCTGCGCGAGCACTTCACCGAACTGCTGCGTGGCGAGCATGGCAACGATGCGGCTCAAGAATTTCGAAAACGGTTCGCGCGATCACTCGAAAAATCGAACGAATTGGAGTCGGCCATTCGATCGGGATCGCCAGATTCGCCGGCTATCCTTTCGCAGATCAAAAGCGAATGCATGTCATGCCACCAAGCACATCGCGATGCCAGTTAGTTTTCGGCAAGTATGCGAATGGACGCTCGCGATCGTAGCCAGTCTTCGGTTCATGTAAAAATCACGAAAATTCGGCGACCTCGTTGTCTCGTCTGCCCGCATCGATCAACGAATGAGCGATTCAAGACGTCAAGGTCCAGGTGGTCCTGCGAGCGGTGCGTTTGACTTACAATGACTCAAACGAAACCACACAGTTGGGTTCCGCATTTCAGTTCCTTCTTTCGAGCGATACATGGCCACGTTGAAATTTTGCGGCGCCGCGGGCACGGTGACCGGGTCTTGCAGCCACCTTCGAACTCAGCCGGCGACCTTCATGGTCGATTGCGGATTGTTCCAGGGCAATCGCACAACGCAGGGACTGAACCTGGTCCCATTTCCCTTCGACGCGACGAAGGTCGAGTTTCTGATCTTGACCCATGCGCACATCGACCACAGTGGCTTGCTGCCCAAGTTGACCAAGGCGGGTTTCAACGGCCCGATCTATACGACGCCCGCAACGAAGGATTTGTTGGAGTTCATGTTGCTGGACTCGGCCTACATCCAAGAATCCAACGCGATTCGCCAGAGCGAGAAGAACGAGCGCCGAGGCGAACCGCCGGTCGAACCGATCTATACGATCGAAGATGCAAAGAATACGCTCAAGCAGATTCGCACTGAACCATACGAGACGTGGTTTGAACCCGTCGACGGTGTTCGAACTCGATTTTGGAATGCCGGACACTTGCTCGGTTCATTGTCGGCGGAAGTCCACGTGACCGAGGGCACCAGCACATTGCGTCTGCTGTTCAGCGGCGACCTGGGCCCCGAAGAGAAAGCGTTTCACCCGGAACCCGATGCGCCGAGCGGATACGACTATATCGTTTGCGAAAGCACCTACGGAAACCGTGATCGAGAAGCCTATACGCTGGAGCAGCGTCGCGAAGCGATGAAGGTCGAACTCTGCCGCGGGTTGAAGCGAGGCGGAAACGTCGTGATCCCGTCCTTTGCGGTGGAACGCAGCCAGGAACTGTTGCACGACATTGCTGTGTTGCTAAATTCGGGCGAGATTCCCGACGCGATGGTCTTTCTGGATTCGCCCATGGCCAGCAAAGCAACCGAGGTGTTCATCAAGTACGCCGGCCAGATGGAAGACATCGAGTTGAAGCCGGCTGAACTGTTTCGCCACAAAAACTTCCGCATCGTCGAAAGCGTCAACGAGAGCAAAGCGATCAACAACGTCAAGAAGGGCGCGATCATCATCTCGGCAAGCGGCATGTGCACGGCGGGGCGAATCAAGCATCACTTGAAGAACAATATCCATCGTCCCGAGTCGACGATTTTGTTTGTCGGCTATCAGTCGCCCGGGACTCTCGGTGACATCATCACCAGCGGCGCGAAGGCCGTGCGGATCCACGGCAAAGAATACAAAGTTCGCGCCGACATTCGTCGTTTGGGGAACTACAGCGCACACGCCGACCAACCGGAATTGTTGCAATGGTTGGTCGAGCGAGGGCCGGTGACGGGTGGACTGTTCTTGAACCACGGTGAAGACGATTCGCGCGCGGTGTTGGCCGACTTGGCGGCGACCAAGGGTTATGACCGCAGCAAAATCTATATGCCACAATTTGACGAGAGTTTTGACTTGGTCGCCGGTGGCCCAACGACGTCCGTCGATCGCCCTGAACCGCGAATCGATACGACTCAATTGGAACGCGATTGGCACAATGATTACGCCGCTTTCATGATGAGCCTCAGCAACAAGTTGCAGTCGACCGATACGGCCCATGATCGACAAGCCTTGATCGCCCGATTGAGCGAGGTACTGAAATAGGTCGCGTTGGCGGTCTGGGACATTCGGGTGGGTTGGAGCGGGGATCCGAAGGACGACGCGAAATCGTCGTCTTTTCGGCTGTTCAGAGCATGCCGTGATCGGTCGGTGTAGAATGAGGTTCTTGTCTCTGCGGCTTCTTCCCCAGCTGAGTTCCTTGCTATGTCTACCGCTCCAGCGCCCGCCGAAAGGTCCGCTTCCAAACCACTGCATTCCGCCGATCGAGAAATGGTCGGCGATGTGGTCAGTGGGGATGCGGCGGCTTGGCGGCGATTCGTTCACGGTTACCAATCCCTTGTGCGATTGCGAGTTGCGGACGTGTCATCGGCATTCGGGCGTGGCGAAGATGACGAAGCGATCGACGACGCGACAGCCGAAGTGTTTGCGGCTCTCGTCTCGCACGAATCTGCTCCGCTGCGGGCGTATCAAGGACAGTCATCGCTGGCGACTTACGTTGCCGTTATCGCGACGCGAAGCGCGACTCGGTATTTCGCTCGCAATCGCTTGGTCATACACGACGATGAACCCGACACGAGCGAAGGCGAACAGGAATCGGGGGTAAATCACGATCACCAGGATCACGTCGCTCGCGTCATCAATGCCGGTCAGCAAAAACGCATTCAAAAACTGATCGACCGCTTGCCACCCAAAGAGCGCAGCGTCGTGTCGCTCTTTCACTTGCAGGGTCAAAGCTATGCCCAGATCAGCGAGAAGTTGGAAATTCCGATCGGCTCGATCGGCCCAATACTGCGACAAGCCGAAAAGGGTTTGCGGCGTTTGATGGAGGATCAGGGCTGATGAAACGCACAACGATTATCGAAACGATCCAACGACAACTAAAAAAAGTCGCCAGCGAGTCAACCACTTCCTCTCGTCCTGTGTCGCTTAGCGATCTGGTCGTCCGTGTCGCTGGTGAACTGCGCCGCGAAAAGCCGGATCCCGCGACGGTGGCCCGCGTGATACCCATCGAGCAGGTCGCCGCATTCGTCGATGGCAATTTAGACGCCGAACGTATCGACGCCGTTTGTCGTGCTGTCTTGATCGACAACGGTGTGTTGGCGGAATTGATCGCGGCGGTGCGAACCACTTCAACACCCATGGCCGATTTGCCCGCTGTCCCCGAATCGTTGACTCAACGATTGATGGCGACGCATCCGGCGGAACTGATTTCATCCAAGGACATCGCAAGGATGATGCACGAACCGGTCGCATCCGAGCGACGATTTTGGCTTCGGTGGTTGTTGCCATTGGCGGCGGCAGCGGTGATCGCGGGCATCGTCCTATTCAAGCAATGGACCGCGGGGCCCGCGAGCATTGTCGAGACTGCGTCGGTCGACTTGGTGGCAGATCCAGTTGATCCTGACGCGATCGTTGACTCAGCCGACCGTGTTGCCCCTTTGCCTACTGTAACCGACGAGGTCGTTGTCGAAGAGCTCGTGGCGGACGCCCTGCTTCCGAGCGAACCGCTGGCGGGTGAACCTGAGGAAAGCGAATTGATGGAACCGGCGAAAGCTGCTCCGGACGCGGACCCTGTTGTTCCCGAGGATGTCGTTTCTGAGAAGGTCGGTTTGGCCGAGGATGTCGCGTTGCCGATGGCTCCTGGTGCAACCGAAAACCATGGGGATGCACCCGAGGTGGGTGTCGTCGATTTGCCTCCGGCGAAATCAGAGCCTAAGGAAGGCACTCGTCTCGCCAAGCCCGACTATGCGATCGCCGATGTGCCCCGTTGGACCGGGGTTCAGTGGTCCGAGGTGACAGGATTGGCCGGATCTGCCGTCTATCCCAAGCCGCCCGTCGCCGGCGATGGGGCGGCGGAAACGCTCGCGGTACTTGTGGTACCCCAGTATCAAAGAGTCATGGTCGATGCGGAACATGCGTTTGATTCGCCGAAGCGTTTTCAAACCACGAAGTTGTCGCGAGCCGTTGCCGGAATCCCGGGCGGCGGCCAGATCGTGTTGGACGAAGATACGTTGGTAACGATCGGTCAAGGCGACGCCGAAACGTCGATGCAAGTGGACGTCGGGCATGGAGAAATCGCCATCCGCGACGTGCCCCTCGGGTCCGCACTGCGAATTCGACGAGGTGCAACACCGCTGGGCACAATCGTGTTCAATGCCGATGCGATGGTGATCGCACGAGCAATCGCAGGTGGTATCGAGTTATCACTTGCCGGTGCGTCGGTCAAAACGGACGACGGTTGGTTCAGTGGCCCGGCGCTTCGCGTGACAGCGGCCGGTGCGACAAAAATTGCTGGGGATTTTGATCGATCGGCCGAGTGGATTTCAAAAGGCCCTGTGACGCTGGACAAAGTTTACCTTGGCCAAATCGGCGACTCGTCTGACTTGGCCGCTTCGCTTGCGACACAGATCAATCGTCTCTCTGCGTCGGCAAGGTTGACCGATTCGCAAACGACGGAACTTGCAAAGTTGATCCAGATGCGACTGTCGCTGTCGAGCGATCGCATCTTTGGGTTGGTCGCGAATCGTTTCGATGGCGTGCGTCGTGCGGCTGTGGAATCGATCGCCTTGCTGTCGAAGAACGATCCTCGTTACGAGACGGTCTGGGCCACGATCGAGCGATCGGTTGCGAATCCCGCAATGCGATCGCAAGTCGAAAGTTGGATGCGACTCGTTCGAACGGGCGGCCAACCGAACTCGACGCAATTGCAGGCGATGCTTCGCAGTTTGGATTCGCCAAGCCCGGCCGTACGAGGTCTTGGCGATGTCATGCTGCGTTATTACGTTTCTGATCCACCGGAATTTGACCCCAACTCCGACGACGGACAAATTCGCGAAACCAAACAAAGCTACCAAACTCAACTGGCGGATCCTTGATTCACGATCCAACCCAACCCAGCACACCATGTGGGGATCGGCCCGCACAGGCGGTTCCGTTTGCGCAGGCTGCACTGGGACTTTTTGTGCTGTTGGTCATCATGTTCAGTCTTGCGGGGCTGACCGGACGACTACAGCCACACTCGGTCGACGACACGCCCAGCTACGTCAACTATTCCTTCGATTCGCTTGATGCTGTCTTGCGCGACACGCGCACGCCCGGCTATCCCTTCATGATCCGTTCGATCATGTCCTTGGTCGGCGTGGGGGCGATTCCATGGGTGCAGATCGCACTTCATGCCGTCGCGTCTTGGACATTGTGGATCGAGCTGCGGCGATGGCGGGTTGCGCTGGCGGCTGCATCGGCAGCCGCGCTGGCCGTGGCGCTGGGATGCACGTTCATGGATCATGTCTCGACGATCGCGACCGATGCGCCGGGTGCATCGATCGGCGTCATGTCGGCCGTCGCGATGATGCGTTGGGCTCGCTTGGGGCAAACCGCACGTGCGGCGATTCCGATTGCTGTGCTCGCCCTGTTGGCGATCTCGTTTCGTCCGGCATATTTGGCGTTGGCACCTTGGATGGTGCTGGTCGGGCTGGTACTTCGCTATGCACCGATCACGCGGGACAGTGTCAAGCATCGATTCGGATGGATGGTCGCACCCGCAATCGTCGCCGTCGGGTTGATCTCGTGGATCGGGCTTCGCGGTTGGGGCGTCGGTGACTTTGGCATCTTGCCGTTCGGTCACCAGAACTTGGCCGGTATCACGATCCAATTGGTCAGCGACGACGAGTTGATCGCAACGGAAGGACGCGCCGGAGAACTGGCCGCGGAAATCATTCGCTGGCGCGATGCAAAGATCGACGAAGGTTTTCGATTCACCGACGGTGACCCCGCGTCAACGATGACGATCGAAGGACGTTGGAACGATTTGATCTATCAAACCGTGACACCGGCGGCGATGAAGTTGCATGGCACGGATACGATCACCAATCACAATGCGATTGCCGAGCTCAACCGCGACATCATCAAGCGGTATCCGTTGCGGTACGTCAAATGGATTGCGATGGCGGCGCGGCGGGCGGCTTGGGCATCGACGGCTGACATTGTGATGCATCCGATTTTTCTGCTGGCGATCGGCTTGGCCGTTTGTTGGCAGACGTTTCGCTTGCTGACTGCCTCGCCCATCATCCCGGCCGGTTTCGAACCCGGTTTGGCGATGTTGTTCTTGGTGGGGCTGTCGTACTTCGTGGTCCAGATCGGTTTTGTGATCCTGACCAGTCCGCCGCTGGGACGATTCGCCGATGCTGCTGCGATCTTCATCCCAGCCTGGATCGCCGCAAGGGTGGTGACTGCGTTCACGCCAGTGCGTTGAATTATCTGGATTTTTGAAATGATTGAGCCGTCGGCCGTAAAGCCTCGGGTATCGTCGGGCACCCGGTCGCTTACGCGTCGCGGCTCGCTCAATCCAAGAAACGGCCTACCAGCCTGTTAAAAAGGGGGTCTGGCCCTCTCCGACGTTTCGAATTCACAGTGTTTCAGCAGCGTCTCCAAAGGGTCAGACCCCTTTTTCAACAGGCTGCTACGGACTTCGCAGTGGCTTGAACGGAAACCAAGTTGACGCTTGACTAGGGCAGTCGCTTGATCGATACGTTGCGAAATTCCACCGGGTCATTGTGGCCAGCGAATCCGAAGTAGCCGCTCGTTCGCGTCAGCCCCGGGTGCTTTTTGTCGGCAAGAAAATCCTTGGCCGTCGACAAGTCGGTGTCCAGGATCACGGTGCCGTTGAGTTCGACTTTGATCTTGGATCCATCCACGGTGACTTCCTGGAAGTTCCATTGGCCAGCGTCACGTAGGAAGCCTCGCGTGGCGGCGGCCATCCCGTAGGCGCTGCCGTGATATTGTCGCGAGTCGAGGTTTTCGTACTTCTCGTGTTCGGAATCGAGCACCTGCAATTCGGTCATCGCGTCGTAAGCCGCGTCGCCCTTCCCGTCGGATCGAATCGCCAGCCCGTTGTTGCCGCCCGGAGGCAGCCGGAACTCGACCCGCGCGACGAAGTTGGCGTATTCGTCTTCGGTAAGCAGTTGGCCACCGCTGCCCTTCTTGCACACGATCGCGCCGTCCACGACTTCATAGTTGTCGGTCGCGCCCTGCCACCCGGTCAAGTCCTTGCCATTGAACAGTGACGTGAAGGATTGCGCTTTCTTGTCGGAAAGCCAAGCATTGGCTTCGTCAGCCGAAAGTTCTTTGACCGCCAAATTACGCCACCGAATCTCTCCGCCGTGAGTCTGCAATTCGATCGGGCCGCTGCGGAACAAAGGCGACTTGCGGTCCCAGTAATTTTCCATGATCGCGTTATCGACCACCAAGACGTCATTCAAGTACACCGTCGTGCGGGCGCCCACTTGAACGATGCGAAACGCGTTCCACTCGCCCAGCGGCTTGTCGGCGCGAAGCAACGGGTCTTTACCGTCGGTGCGGTCGCTGTTGTTCCACAGTCCGCCGCTGCCGAGATCACCACCGATGTCGAATTTGGCTTCGTCGGTGTAGTCCCAAATCTGAACCTGGGGCGTCCCCTTCAAGTAGATGCCGCTGTCGGCCAAGGGGACCGTTTTATACTCGAGTCTCAATTCGTAATCGGTATAGTCCTTGTTGGTGACCAAGTACGGGCCTTTGCCATCGTTGACCAATTCGCCATTTTCGACGCTCCAGTGCTGCTTCGCTTCGCTCATCCACTGGGCCATTTTTTCAGAACGTTCGTCGTCCGCCATCTCTGCAAGCGCGGCCGGTCCGATGTGCGGTTGGGCATGCCACCCGTCCAGCGACGTTCCATCAAAGATCGGTGCGAACCCAGCGGGCGGATGATCGGCCAACGCATTCAAGGTGAATGTGCCAGCGCACAGCATCGCGGCAAAGTGAAAACGGGTGGCGAAGGATCGATTGAGCATGATGTTTCCGGTCAGAAGCAATGGGACACGGTGGAGACGATAAGTTTCCGATCGAGGATTGTAGTCGGCTTCGCCGGGTGCGGTACGATGGGGACTTCCAGGAACAATTTTTAAGAGCGGAATGTTGCGGTGATCCGACGTGTTTTCTCAAATTTGGTCATCGCGCCGATTCGGTTTTACCAACTCGCGATCAGCCCGATGCTGGGGCCGAATTGCCGTTTTTCGCCGACGTGCAGCCAATACACGATCGAATCGGTACGCAAATTCGGCGTCCTGCGTGGTCTGTACCGTGGCTTCCGCCGCATCCTGAGGTGTCATCCCTGGAACCCTGGCGGATACGACCCGCCGTAATCGTTCGGCCGCGCTAGCCAGGGAATCGATACGAACCGGGTTGCGGCACGTCGACCGGCGGCGCGTCGCCCCAAGCGTATTGTTTTGGCGAAAGGTCTTGGTTACTGGTGGCGACTTGTTCGTAGGCGAGTTCCTGTCCGCTGTAACACACCTCGCGGCCTAAGATTGCCATCAGCGTGCTGCGGCACATGTAGTCACCATTGTTGATGCGTTCACGCTCGCCGCGGATCGCTTTGAAGAATTCGTTCTGTTCGGCTTGGTGCATTTGCACTTCCTTGCCTCGGAACTTCCACGCTTTGCCGCCTTCGATTTGGTGCTTGACCAAGCGAGCCACGCCTTCGGTCCCGTAGACAAAGTCCTCGGTCTGATTGAAACAGCCCGCCATCTGGCGCGTGTACGCGAACGTGCGAGTCCCGTCGGCCCATTCAAAGACGACCGAGAAATGATCGTAGATGTCGCCCTGAGTCACATCGTTTCGCAATTGACGACCGCCCAAACCGTACGCTTTGACGGGCGGAACATCGTGATGCAGCCACAACATTTTGTCGAGACTGTGGATGTGTTGTTCGACGATGTGGTCGCCCGAGAGCCAATTGAAATAGTACCAATTGCGACACTGGTACTCCATTTCGGATTCATCTGGTTTTCGCGGCCGAATCCAAAGCGGGCTGGTCAAGTAATTGGTTTGCGTGGATACGATCGTGCCCAATCGGCCATCGTGAATCTGGGCGATCGTTTCTTTCATCCCCTGGGCATACCGCCAACACAGTCCGCTGACGACGTTCAACCCTTTTTCGTCAGCTTTCTTGCAAGCCGCCTCGACTCGGCGAACGCCAACGGCATCCGTTGCGACCGGTTTTTCGCAGAAAATTTGCTTGCCCGCATCCACCGATGCTTCGATGTGGTCCGGTCGATAATGCGGCGGCGAAGCCAGCAGTACGACGTCGACGCCACTGTCGAGAAGTTTTTTGTAGCCGTCGAATCCCTCGAAACATGTTTCGTCCGTGACCACAAACTGATCTGGATTTCGCTTCGATAGCGACGAACGGCAACTCTGCATCGAGGCGCCGAACAAATCCGCCAGTGCAACGATTCGGACCGCCGGATCGGCCTCCATCGCGTTGACCGCCGCACCGGTTCCCCGTCCACCACAGCCGATCAAGCCCACGCGGATCACCTCGCTCGATGCAGCATGGACTTTCGGCAATCCCGATGCCAAGATGCCACCGGCGATGGATGCCGATTTTAAGAACTTACGGCGATCCGTATTCGGGGTAGACTTCAAGCTTTCAGACATGCCAATAGAGTCCAATACGGCAAAGGGTTTGGGAAAAGTTTGCTCTGTGTCGTTCGCGTGGACAGCCTGTCCCATCGGTCAATCCCTTTTCGGTGCACCCCAAATATACCCCATCATGAGAACGCTCGTTTGCTTCGGCTTGATGCTTCTTGCATCGGCCACCGTTTTCGCAACCGACGCAAACCCCATTTTGCCATCGGTGGTGAAGCCGTTTTCGTTGCCCGATATTAACGGTGAGATCGTTACGGTTTCTCCGGACGATGCGGCCGATTTTACGGTGCTGTGTTTCCTGGGCACCGAGTGTCCGTTGGCTCGGTTGTACGGTCCTCGCTTGCAAGTGATGGCGGATCAATTCGCAGACGCCGACGTACGTTTCGTAGGCGTCAACAGCAACATTCAGGACTCGATGGACGAGATTCGCCACTATGCGAAGGTTCACGAGATTCGGTTTCCGCTCGCCAAAGACTATGACCGATCCGTTGCCCTTGCCGTCGCCGCGACACGCACGCCCGAAGTCATCGTGATCGACCGCGTCGGTGTCGTGCGCTATCGTGGTCGGATCGACGACCAATATGAACCCGGCATCGCTCGCGATGAAGCCACCAGGCACGACTTGCGCGACGCGATCGAATCGTTGGTCGCCGGCAAGGTTGTTGCCGATCCCACAACGACGCCAGTCGGTTGTTTGATCGCATTGCCGCGGACCGTGCAACAAGATGCGTCGGTGACGTACTGTGACCAAATCAGTCGCGTGCTGCAAAAGCATTGTGTCGAATGCCATCGCGCCGGCGAGATCGGACCGTTCGCGCTGGACGACTATGATGAAGTCGTCGGTTGGGCGGACATGTCGCTTGAAGTCATTGACCAGCACCGCATGCCGCCATGGCACGCCGCCGAAGGTCACGCGCCGCTGGCCAACGCCCGATCGATGCCCGAGTCGGACAAGAAATTGCTGCGGGACTGGGTGGACGCCGGTATGCCCTATGGCAGCGCTGCCGATCGACCCGAGCCAACAACTTATGTCGACGGTTGGCAATTGCCGCAGCAACCCGACCTGGTCTTGGCGATGTCCAAAACGCCGTTCGAGATTCCGGCGGACCAGACCGTTGAGTATCAGTACTATGTCGTCGACGCTGACTTTGAAACCGATCGTTGGGTCAAAGCCGCCGAAGTCATTCCGGGCAACCGCGCTGCCGTGCATCATTCGATCGCTTTCGTCCGCCCGCCCGACGGTGCCGACTTTCGCGAGATTCGATTGTTGTCCGCGTACGTGCCCGGCCAACGACGCAGCGAACTGCCCGATGGTTATGCCCAACGAATTCCCGCTGGTTCGCGAATCATCTTCCAAATGCACTACACGCCCACGGGAAAACCGGAAACGGATATCACTCGCATCGGTTTGGTGTTTGCCGAAGAATCCGATGTGACGCACGAAGTGGTCACGTTGGGTGGTATCGAACAGGATTTCGAAATTCCACCCGGCGAAGCTCGTTATACGGTGAACGGAACCATCGGGTATTTTCCTCGCAACGGAGAATTGTTGTCGATCATGCCCCACATGCACCTGCGTGGCAAATCGTTTTCGTTTGCGGTTGTTCGCGGGACGCAGTCGCGGACGTTGCTGGAAGTTCCCGCCTACGATTTCAATTGGCAACACAATTACGCTTTCGCCGATTCGGTGAAGCTCGCCGACGTCGACGAACTGTCGTTCACCGCAACGTTCGACAATTCGACCGACAATCCGACGAACCCCGACCCGACCGAATACGTGACATGGGGCGATCAGACGTGGCAAGAAATGGCGGTCACGTTCGTCGCCGTCGCTGTGCCTCGCCAAATAGTGCATCGCAATGCGACTCCGGTGCAGACGGTTGTCGCTGGATCGGTGCCTGATCCCGTCGCCGAGACGAAACGTCGTGAAAAAGCGATTCGTTTTGCCGACGACTACTTCGCCAAGTTCGATAAAAACGATGACGGCGCGATTCACGAGGACGAGCTGCCCCACAGCGTCCGAATCTTCGCTTTCCACAGCTTCGACCACAACCGCGACCAAAGCATCACCAAAGATGAAATCCAATCCGAATCGGACTGGCGAAATCAGTAGTTGAACGGCGATCGTCGCAGAGCAAGTCTTCGATACCTAATTCCCAGCACCTAAACACTAATACCTGCTCCTCCCCCTTGTTTTCTCGACTCGCCCAATGGATCATCGACCACCGCTGGCTCTCGGCGGTGCTCTTGGCCGCTTGGACCGTATTGATGGCGATCGGGCACTATGATCCGCGGCTGATTTTGCCAGAGCCGAAATTCGAACCAGACCGTCGTCAGGCTCAATCGAAATCCGCACCGCTGCCTGCATCCGTCGGATCGAACGTCAACCCCGTCCGTGTCGCAAGTGGCGATGTGATTGTCGTTGCCCATAGCGATCACTTTTTCACGCCCGACGGAGCCGAAGGCATTCGCGATGCCGTTGCGGCGCTCGAGTCCCTGGATCACGTCGAAAGCGTGTTTTGGATGGACGATGCGCCGCCGCTGAACATCTTCGGTTTGCCCGAACCGATTCTGCCGGGACGCAACGCGTCGGCCACGCGGTTCGTCGATGCTCGCGAGCGGGCGCTGAATCATCCGTTGGTTGCCGGCCAATTGATGTCACGCGATACCAAAACGCTGTTGTTGATGGTGACGATCGATTGGTTGTTTGTGACCGAAGACGCCGACGCCACCGATCGGCTGCGCGACGTCGCGGCGGCGGCCGCCGCGAAGGTTCCCGGCGCGAACATCTCGTTTGCGGTGACGGGCGAGGTTCCCATTCGGGTCAGCCGTGCGTCCAGCACGCGGTCCAATGAACGCAAGTATCAAGCGATCGGTTACTCGATCGCCCTGCTGATCGCATTTATTCTGTTTCGCGGTCTCTCCAGTGTCGTCATCGTGGCGCTGGCGCCGACGATGGGCGTGTTTTGGACGTTGGGGCTGCTGCACTTAATCGGCCTGGATGACAACCCGTTCAACAGCGTCATCGTGCCGGTGCTGTTGTGCATGGTCGGGTTCACCGACGGCGTCCACATGATGGTCCAGATTCGTCGTCATCGCGCCGATGGGATGTCGGCCGGTGATGCCGCCAAGCGTTCGATCCGCGAAGTCGGTCTGGCGTGTTGGCTGACTTCGTTGACCACGGCCATCGGTTTCGGATCGCTCGCGCTGGCCCACCACGAAACCGTTCGTGAATTCGGGTACTGTTGCGTGATCGGCGTGCTGATGACGTTCGTGTCGGTGATCACCGTGATCCCTCTGGCGTGCGCGACGCCGCTGGGACGCCGCGTGCATTCGGGATACGGAAAGAACCTGATCGACAAGAACCTCAGTCGTATTTCGGTCATCATCGACTTCGTGCTAGCCCGGCCGCGCAGCGTTAGCATCATTGCCATCGCCGCGACCGCGGTTTTGAGTTTGATCACGTTGCAATTGCGTCCTGACGAACGCTTGACCAGCAATTTGTCCGCCGGCAGCGAAGCCACACGGGCACTGGCCCAGATCGACCGCGATTTCGGAGGCATGGAAACCGCCGAGGTCGACATTTCGTGGGACTCATCGGTCGCGGCGGGGGATCCCGAAATCGGACAAGTCGCCGACGAAGTTAACGAAGTCTTGTTAAGCGAACCGTTGATCGGTAACCCGTTATCGATCGTCAACTTAATCGCGGCATTGCCGGGCGAAGGCCAGACGTCGGCGCGAATGTCGATGCTCGAATTGTTGCCGCCACCACTGAAGCAGGCCTACTATCGCCCCGTCAACAACCGGGCGGCGGTACGGTTTCGGCTGCAAGACCTTGGCATCGCGGCGTACGGTGAAGTCTTCGAAAGAATTGAAGTTCAGTTGGCCGAAATCGAGAGTCGGCATCCACGGCTGAATATCAAGCTAGATGGCGGCGCGGTTTGGCGATGGAAGAATCTGTACCAAATCGTCGTCGACCTGGCGCTCAGTCTGGGGACGGCAAGCCTGATCATCTTTGGTGTCTTGTCGGTTGTCTATCGATCGCTGCGACTGGGGTTGATTTCGACGGTGCCGAATCTGTTTCCGCTGGCGATGACGGGCAGCCTGTTGTGGATGGTCGGCATGAACCTTGAAATTGTCAGCGTGTGTGCCTTTACCGTTTGCCTGGGGATCGCCGTCGACGACACCATCCATTTTTTGACGCGCTACCAAGAAGAGTTGTCGCGAGGCGATGACGAAGCCGCCGCGATCCGCCGCGCCTTCATCGGCGTCGGTACCGCACTGGTGATGACGACGATCGTGTTGATCGTCGGTTTTGCCACCGCGCTGATCAGTGACGCACGCGACCACCGAATTTTTGCGTCGATGGGGATTTTGACGATCGGCAGCGCGCTGTTCGCCGACTTAGTCTTTTTGCCCGCGATGCTGGTTCGATTCGCCAAACCCAAAAGCAGTCCCAATGATTGAGTTTCAAATCGCAAGCCTCGACGAACTGCAAACGTTCGCTGATCGATTGGCCACGGCATTGCCTGCCAATGTCACGATCGGTTTGGTCGGCACGTTGGGCGCCGGCAAGACTTCGCTGACGCAGTCGATCGCTCGAGCCATCGGGATTGAATCGGCCGACGTGACCAGCCCCACGTTCACGCTGCTGCAAAGTCACCAAGGCAACCATTCCAAGTTGGGCCCAATCACGCTGCATCATCTAGATGCGTACCGGATCACCGACGACGACGAATTCATCGAACTGGGCGTGGAAGAATTGTTCGACGAAGACAACGCCTGGACCGTCATCGAATGGGCCGATCGAGTTCGGGCGTGCTTGCCCGATGAAAGCCTCTGGCTCAAAATTTCGCTGACCCGTGATTCTGATACTCGTCATGTCACCGCCTGGACGACCGATGCCGGGGTGGCCGAATCGATTGGGAAAATGGAACTCTAGCATGTGTCGGCCGGTATCCCCGCGACTGAAAAGCATTCTTGGATTAAGCTGCCTCGGATGAACAAACGACTTACAAAAATCAGCAAGTACTTGACCTTCATTCTGCGTCACGAGCCGGGTTCGATCGGACTGAAGCTGGACGCGGATCGCTATTTGAATGTGGATGAATTGGTGGGGCGAGCCAACGCCACGGGGAAAACGATCACTCGAGACCAAGTCGCGGAAGTCGTTGCCGGCCACGAGCCGCCGTTGTTTGAATTGACCGCCGACGGTTCGCGAATCCGCGCCGTCTGAACACCTACATAGGCATTGCGAATCGAAATCCATGGCGTGGCAACCGATCCCGATCCCGGCGTCGATCAAACAGACTCCCATTCGCGCCGAAGCCGAGCATTTGATCGACGTCGCCAACGACGCGATCGAAGCATTCTGGCTAAACAGCGATGCTGAGTTCGAGCACTTTGTGGCATGTGATTTTCACTTGCTCGACCAAGCCATCACGTGGATCGTGCAAAACGATTTGATGGCTGGTAACCGATTTTGTGAACTCGGGTCCGGCTTCGGCGTCGGCGCGATGCTGGCGACGATCCATGGAATGGAGGCGATCGGAATCGAGATCGAACCCATCTTGGTCGAGCAATCCGTTCGCTTGGCAAGCGAGCTGGGAAGCGCCGCCAAGTTCCACTGCGGCAGCTACATCCCGCAAGGCATGAAAGACACCGCCGGCAACATCAACCAAGGCGCCGACATCTACGAACAGATCGGCATCCCTTTAACTGGAATGCACTTCATCTTCGCCTACCCCTGGCCCGAAGAACGCGCCGCCTTCGACGCCCTGATGGAATCCCTGACCGCCAAGGGAACACTACTGATGACGTATCAAGGCCGAACCGGAATGCGTCTGGTACGCAACGAATAGATGGCGATTTGCACGAGGAATCGATGGCGATCTAAAATCGATCGTTGATCCGCGTCAGTTTTCCGATGATGAACGTGACGTCATCCATCGCAAACTGCCGGGCCTTTGGCCCTGGGCGGCGTATCGGTCCGATCGTTTCCCAGGCCGATGGCCTGGGCTAGGCAAACCAATGGCCCGTTGGGCCGGAAAACCGTGAGCCAAATCGCTTGCACGAGTTGTGGGGTATAAAAAGGCTGGAAGCCTACCCCCGATCGAAAGTGCCAAATCTAAAATCAAGCTCCGACAACGCACTGGAAACAATTGCGATACGAACCTCGTTGACGGCTCGACTCTGGGCTCGGATGGCAGTCGGAGCCTTCGCGATGCAGGAAATAAGTCTGTCACTACCGAAAGCTGGTGCGGTCTTTGCCTTAGACTGGTTGTCGATGGTCAGTGTGGTTTCTTGTTGACTTGGCGTCGTACGACAGCCGTTCAATTCCCACCTCTCTGACTGACAACGGATCACGTCATGGCAATCATCCTGGGCGTTGATGGCGTTTGCTGTCGGCGGATTTGTTGGTCAAGTCGCGATCGAAGTTTTAACGTACGCGGTGTGCTAGGCCGTTTGTCAATGGAGCGGACGTTTTAGTTTATGTTTTGAGTTTCTTTCTTGGGATAAGAAGACATGCGAAGTTTGGTAAGTGTGACCCTGTTGATGGTCGCTTTTTCGGTTTCCGCGTCGGCTGATAATTGGGCGCATTGGCGGGGGCCCGACGGGAATGGAGTTGCGCTCGACGCCACGCCGCCTGTGAAATGGTCGGCGACTGAGAATGTGAAGTGGAAAGTTGCAGTGCCTGGCGCCGGATCGGGGTCACCGGTGGTTTGGGAAGACCGGGTGTTTGTTACTTCGGGCGTGCCGACGGGAAAGTCGTCGGGACGGTTGCCCGAGTTGGACTTCGTGACTTTCTGTTTCCATCGGGCGGACGGAAAGTTGCTTTGGAAACAGACGGCGACGACAGCGACGCCTCACCAAGCGACTCATGAAACCAACGGATTCGCATCGGCTTCACCATGTACCGATGGCGAGCATGTGTATTCGCATTTTGGTTCACGCGGTTTGTACGCGTACACGATGGATGGCGAATTGGTTTGGAAGCGAGATGACTTCGGTAACATGACCACGCGAAACGATTTTGGCGAAGGCAGTTCGCCGACGATCGCTGGCGACAAGATTTTAGTGCCATGGGATCACGAAGGTCCTTCGTTCTTGTACGCGCTGAGCAAAGCGACTGGCGAAACAATCTGGAGGACACCGCGCGACGAACCCACGTGTTGGGCGACGCCGATGGTGATCCCGTCGGCTTCGGGGCCTCAGGTGATCATGAACGGACAAACGATGGCTCGGGCTTACGATTTGGAAACCGGCAAAGAGTTGTGGGCGTGTGGCGGCCAGACTCAGCGGCCCGTCGCTTCGCCAGTCTTTCACGATGGAGTCGTTTACGTCGGAAGCGGCTTCCGCGGTTCGTTCTTGGCTGCGTTCAAGCCGGACGGGCGAGGCGATGTCGAAGGCACCGATGCAATCGTTTGGTCGGTCGATCGTGACACGCCGGACATTGCATCGCCCCTATTATCAGGTGACCGCTTGTACTTTTTCAAAGCCAAGACGGGATTGCTGACTTGCTTGAATGCGAAGTCCGGCGAGTCGCATTTTCAAACGGTTCGATTGCCCGATATCAGCACGACGTACGCATCACCGGTCGCGGCCGGTGGTCACGTTTATTTGACGGGTCGAAGCGGCGCGACGGTCGTGATCGATGATGCGGCGAAGTTCAACGTCGTCCGTGTCAATTCGGTCGGCGAAGGTGTCGATGCGACGCCGGCGATCGCAGGGAATCAAATTTTCATCCGCGGGGCAAAGCATCTGCACTGCATTGGCGAATGATGGTTTTTGAAGCGACGTAGTGCTTCATCCAGATTTGAATGTGGGGTGGGCATCTTGCCTGCCAATGCGCAAATGTTGGAAATCGCAGGCTAGAAGCCTACGCCACTCGTTAAAGCTTCGCCTTGGCGGCTTCGGCGTCCGCTTTGGCTTTCCACTTTGCCGATTCTTTCGCGTCGCCGGCGTTGTCGAATGCTTCGGCAACGACGGCAAAAGCTTCGGCAAGCACGGCGGGGTCGCGTGGGTTCTTGGCCTCACGCAGTCGGCGAGCAAAGTCATCCATCTTTTGACGTACCTCGGGCAAGGCACAAATTTGCTTGCCTTCGCGGGTGGAGCATCCAAAGACAACGCCGGCCAGCTTGTCGTACTCGCCCAACGCTTCGGTGCCGGCCGGTTCGAGCTGCAACGTTACGTCCAACGTTTCGCCTTGGACGATGGTGACTTGATGGTCGCGGCGGCCCATGAAGATCGGCAATCGATAGTCCTTGGCCTTGGATTCTGCGAGCATGTCTTGATTGCCCGGCGGCAGGTACAGAGTCGCGAACCCATCGTCGTTGCTATGATCGAAAAAAGGTATGTCGTAGCCGCGAACTGAATCGCTATCCCAGGGTTCTTCGACAGCGATCCCCATTAACCATTCGGTCGATCGCATCAGTTGGACGCCATAAAGCTGAGATCCCCAATTCCACCAGAATACGTTCGGGCAAGCACCGACAAGGATGTTTCGCAACGGATTGCCATCGGGGTCGGTTACAGAAACCTCACATCGAACCAGTGGCGACATGTTGATCGTGATGGGTTGCTCCGGGTTCGGCCCGAATACTTGCGGGCGCGTGGATGGTTTGGCAGTTGGCTTGGCAAGTTCTTTGGCCATCTCGAACATCGTTTGCAAACCGCCCAACGGATTGGATTGGTTCGCATCTGCAGCGGAAGCGTCCGCAATGGGTTCGTAACCATTCTTCGCAATGAAGTGTTCGCAAAGCGCGATCACCTGCATTGTCTCGGACCGCGGGAAACCCTCAATTACGAAGTCGCCGTGCTCATCGACCGGCGCCCATTGGGTCCAATCAAAATTCGGCAGCGGATGTTTGCGAGGTGATGCGATCGCGCAAACCCGTCCGGCCACGACGGGACGCGGCACCTCGTCGCCGAATCGTCCGCGGATACTGACGGCCGGGTGCATGGCCAGCGTGACCGCCTCGTTGCGACCAGACTTTAAGGTCAGCTCGATCGGATCACTAAACTCGACCGCCTTCCCATCAACGAGGCGAACCAACATCGCACGAAACGGAGCGGGACTGAGTGTCTCTAGCACAATCTGCCCAGACGACCGTTTGGGTGAGTTGCTATTCGTGTTCAACACGTCGGAAGACACAACATGGATCTGGTCGATATGAAAGTCTGCCGCTCTGGATTGCGGAACGAGGGCGATCGAAGCCGCTTGCTTCATTTCAATCTTGTGCGGTCCGTCGTCCATCATCGGCACGTCGATGTCAACGGAATCTTCGATAGTGAAGTTCGGGTGGGAGAGGTTCACCGACACGCTGAACACGCGAGTGAGTTCAGCGATGTCGCGATAGAACGGATATCGAATCGTTGCGATGCCATTATCGTCCGTGGTCACCGGTTCAGGCGACATGTCGGCGCGGTCGTCTCCGTCGGGCCAGCGGCCATGTCCTTGCGATGATCGCAGCGCCCACGGCGTTACCGTCACGCCGGCGATCGGTTCGCCGTCGCCGTCGGTGACTCGAACGTCAAAGGACTTGGTCAGCTGGCCGCCGTTGAGTTTGGCCATCGCCGCGTCATCAACGGAATCGATCAGGTCGCCAGCGAAGGTGAACGCCCCGACAGCGAGGCTGGCGAGCAACAGGTAAGTACGGATCATCGGACGGCCCCCGAGAGAAGCATTGACACAGAAAAGACGCTACGTCTGTTTTAGGTTGATTGCAAAGTGGGGTCAAGTGTTTTTCGCGGGAGTTTGCCCGTTTCGGATCACCCTTCGTGGCGCTGTGACTCCGCTCGCAGGGTGTACCCCGAGTTCGTCGGCTGCTTTGCAGCTTACGTCCCGCGAGCGGAGTCGCGGGTCCACGTAGGGTTGCCCGTTTTGGATCACCCTTCGTGGCCCTGCGACTCCGCTCGCTGGGTGTACCCCGAGTTCGTCGGCTGCTTTGCAGCTTACGTCCCGCGAGCGGAGTCGCGGGTCCACGTAGGGTTGCCCGTTTTGGATCACCCTTCGTGGCCCTGTGACTCCGTTCGCTGGGTGTACCCCGAGTTCGTCGGCTGCTTTGCAGCTTACGTCCCGCGAGCGGAGTCGCGGGTCCACATCGGGTGGCCCGTTTTGGGATCACCCATTGTGGCTCTGTGACTCCGTTCGCTGGGTGTACCCCTCGTTTCATAAGCTGCTTTGCAGCTTATGTCCCGCGAACGGAGTCGCGGGTCCACTTAGGGTGACTCACTTTGGATGGAAGCAGAGATGGAGCTACATGGGCAATCGCGGCTGTGACGGGAGGCCGTTAAACTTGCCCTCGCAAAACCCGCCCTGACTCCTCGATTGCCGTTCCCATGACGAACTCACCCGATCGCGACCCGACCAAGTTACGTTCTCATCGCTGGTTGGCGCCGGACGACGTTCGTTCGTTCGGGCATCGATCGCGGATGAAGGGGATGGGATTCGACGACATCGACTTTACTGATCGACCGGTGGTCGCGATTTTGAATACGTGGAGCGAGATGAACACGTGTCACTCGCACTTCCGCAACCGGGCCGATGAAGTGCGGCGTGGGATTCTTCAATCCGGTGGTTTTCCCGTCGAGATTCCTGTCATGTCGCTTGGCGAGATGATGATGAAGCCGACGACGATGCTGTATCGGAATCTGTTGGCGATGGAGGTCGAGGAAGTTCTGCGTTGTCATCCCGTCGATGCGGCGGTGTTGATGGGCGGATGTGACAAGACGGTGCCCGCGATGTTGATGGGCGCGATCAGCGCCGACATTCCATCGATCTTTTTCCCGGCTGGCCCGATGTTGAAGGGGTTGTGGAAGGACGTGACCCTGGGCAGCGGATCGGACGCCTGGAAGTACTGGGACGAACGTGTCGCGGGCAACCTCTGCGACAGCGACTGGAAAGGCATCGAAAACTGCATCGCCCGGTCGGCCGGCACGTGCATGACGATGGGGACCGCGTCGACGATGGCGTGCGTGACCGAAGCGATGGGGTTCAGTTTACCGGGCGCGGCAACGATCCCGGCGGTCATGGCGGAACATTGCCGTTTGGCAACACGAACGGGCCGCCGAGCGGTTGAGATGGCTTGGGAGAACTTGAAACCATCGACGTTCATGACGGCGAAGTCGATCGACAATGGATTGATGACTTCACTTGCGATCGGGGGCAGCACCAATGCGATCGTTCACTTGATCGCGATCGCCGGACGGCTTGGGATCGACTTGTCGCTGGATCGTTTCGACGAACTGTCGCGGATCACGCCGGTGTTGGCCGATATTCGTCCGAGCGGCCGATTTTTGATGGAAGATTTTCAAGACGCGGGCGGGTTGCCCGCGATGCTGTTGCGCATGACGGATTTGATCAACACGGACTGTCAAACGGTCAACGGAGTCACGTTGGGCCAGCAGATCGCGGGCGCCGAAGTGATCAACGACGAAGTCATTCGGCCACGATCGAATCCGGTTTCGTCGGCCGGTGGCACGTGCTTGCTCAAAGGCAATTTGGCTCCCAGCGGATGCGTCATCAAGAGTTTGGCCGCCGATCCGAAACTGAAACAACACCGCGGTCGCGCGGTCGTGTTCGACAACTATCCGGCGATGAAGGCCAGCATCAACGATCCCGATTTGGATGTTGACGAAAACAGCGTGTTGATTCTTCGCAGCGCCGGTCCGTTGGGCGCGCCGGGTTTTCCGGAATGGGGCATGTTGCCGATTCCGCAAAAATTGTTGGCCAAAGGCGTGCGCGACATGGTCCGGATGAGCGACGCGCGGATGAGCGGCACCAGTTACGGCACGTGCGTGCTTCACATTGCGCCCGAAAGTGCGGCGGGTGGTCCGCTGGCGCTGGTGAAGACGGGCGACGAGATCGAGATCAACATTCCCGAGCGAACGATTCACTGGCACGTATCGGATGCCGAGATCGAATTGCGGCGCGAGACCATGCCGACGTCGATTCCGTTGCCCGAGCGGGGTTACAGCCACTTGTACGCCAAGCACGTGACGCAGGCCGACAAGGGATGTGACTTTGACTTCCTTGTCGGACGCAGCCCCGGCGCGGAACCGAGCATTCACTAAACTGCCAACAAACCATTCCCTTCTGAACTGAAAACATGAACACACAACCCTTTTCCGCTGCCCAACTTCGCGAGTCCGTGATCGCCGTTCCTCCGCTTGCGAGGGACGCGAATTTGAAGATTGATGCTGCCGAGAACGCAAAGATCATCCGTCACATCGAAGCCGGTGGCGTTCGTAGCTTGCTGTACGGCGGCAACGCAGTCTTCTATCACGCACGGCTTTCCGAGTACGCGGCGCTTTTGTCGATGTTGGCTGATGCGGCTGGTGATGACACGGTCGTGGTGCCTTCGGTTGGGCCAGCGTACGGATTGTCGATGGACCAAGTCGACGTGCTGAATGACTTTGATTTTCCGACGGTGATGTTGTTGCCGTCGCGAGACATCGTCGACCAAGCCGGTATCGCGTCGGGCATTCGTCACATTGCCGAAAAGCTTGGCAAGCCGATCGTGTTGTACTTGAAGTTTGATCGTTGGCTTGATCCGTCGATCATCAAGTCGCTAGAAGCCGACGGAGTGATTTCGTGGATCAAGTATGCGGTGGTGTTGGAGGATCCGATGGACGATCCGTACGCCAAGGAAGTCATGGACGTGTTTCCGAAAGAACGCATGGTCTCGGGCATCGGCGAGCAACCGGCGATCGAGCATGTTCACCACATGGGCATGCACGGGTTCACCAGCGGATGTGTTTGTGTCGCGCCGGCGAAGTCGATGGAGATGATGCATGCGATCCACGCGGGCGATTTGGATACCGCCGAGTCGATTCGCAAGTGGTTCTTGCCGCTGGAAGATTTGCGAAACGGCATCAACCCGATCCGCGTGCTGCACCATGCCGTGGAAGCGGCGGGGATCGCCAAGACGGGGCCGCTGCTGCCGATGCTAAGCGATTTGTCGGCGGATCAGGTTGCCAAGATCTCGGCGGCGGTGAAGGGCATGGTCGAGTAGGCGTTTTCACCGCTTGGCGTGGTGAACGGGTTGCGGAATGGCGAAAGTCGCTGACCCGACATCTTTTCCACACGTCATATTTTCCGCACGCGGCTTGATCGGCCTGGAATTCGCCATGGATTGTCGATCTGGACGCATCAAGACTTCACGAATCGGTGGGCCAGTCGGTAGCGTAGTGTGACTCTCGTTTGCAGATTCTTTTTCTCCGCGATGGATGCACATGACCGCCGACGATTCCTACGAAGCCCCGTTTGACGAAGCCAGCCAAGACAGCGTTACCTCGGTTGATGCCGAGGCCGCAATCAGCGATGAGGGCGAAAGCCCTGAAATCGATAGGGCGGATAAGTCCGCTATCGATCCAGAAGTACAGAAGGCACGCAACGCCTTTGAAACCGACGACGATGCATACGAGGATGTCGACGACGAAGTGCAAGAGTCCGTTGCAGTTGAAGCCACCGAAGTGGAAGCCGTCGCCGCCGAAGCTGTCACCTCGGAAGTTGGCGAAGCCGAAGAGGGTTCCGTCGAGAGCGTCGCGGACGACGACGCCGAAGAACAACTTGCCCAACTGGCGACGCCGTTCGTCGGTCGCTGGAACGAACTGATCAGCACGACGAATTGGGAGAAAGGCCGGATCATCAGTGATTGGCGAGGCGCGTTGATTGCTTCGGGTGTCGGATCGGACCAATACAGCGACGAAGCGTGGGCTCGCCGAGTCGGCGGTGTTACGGCGCCACACGTCGGACGATTGCGCCGCGTGTACGATCACTTCGGGTCAACGTTCACGACGTACGCGGGGCTGTACTGGAGTCACTTTCTGGCTGCCCTTGAGTGGGAAGACGCGCCTCTTTGGTTAGAAGGCGCGGTGCAGTCCGGGTGGAGTGTCGCCGGTATGCGTGAACAGCGATGGCAGGCTCACGGCGCCGTCGACTCCCAGCGTCCGACGGCCAGCCAGATCGTTTCGGTTGACACCGACGAAGACGTCGTCGAGCCGGCTCAGGGTGCCGGTGGCACTCGCGAGTACGGCGATGAACCGGGCACGGCGATGGGCAAGACTTACGAGGACGCTGACTTCGGTGACGAAGAAGAACTGCAATCCTTGGCCGGCGGTACCGAATTGCCCAACCCGGGCGGACTCGGTGTACCGCCTGAGAATGCCGAAGCGGCACCCTCGTTGGTGCAACCGTTCGCGGGCTTACCGGAATTGCCCGATGACCTAGCCGACGCGATCGAGATGATGAAGTTGGCGATCCTTCGTCACAAATCCAACAAATGGGAAAAGGTCGATATCGAAGTCGTGGCCAAATACCTCGAGGCCGTCGGCGTTCTGATGCGCGCCCCGTGAGTGTAGGTAACGAGAGTAGGTAACAGGTAACAGGTAACAGGTAACAGGTAACAGGTAACAGGTAACAGGTAACAGGTAGCAGGTAGCAGGTAGCAGGTAGCAGGTAGCAGGTAGCAGGGATGCCGCGCAAGTATCTCCTGTTGCCTGCCACCTCGTCTGCTCCGTCATTCGCGATCGCACGTCGTTCGATAGGCTGGGGCGGTCTTCTCTTTCGCCCCCGAGCGTTCTACGTAGCAAAAGGGTTCGAATGAACGTCGCCGGCATCTTTGCCAGCGGCCCCGTGGGCCGAGACTCAACGCAGGATTTGGTCCTGGCTTTGAAAGCCTACAACGTCACTGAGCTTTTCGCCGTTGCGAAATAGAATCATGCGTGGGATACCGTTGACTTGATGTTTTTCGGCCATGTCCTTGTTGGCACTCACGCTCAAACAGCGAATTTCTAAGTCCTTCACGCCCGAGGATTGCAAGGGTGCCAACTCCGTGTCCAAACGGTTACACGGCCCGCACGAAGTTGAACCGAGCTTTACCAGCAACCTGTAACCTGTTTCCTGACGCCTGTCACCTATTCCCCTTCCCCCTACATGACCGAGAAGTAGTTTTCGCAGGCAAAGTCCATGTACTCACGCTTGAGTTCGATGGGTAGGTCGTTGTAGAGGCAGAAATTCTTGACTTGCAGCAGCAAGTCACGCGGTTGGCACATCCGCATCGGGCGATCCACCGCCTTGTAATGTTTCTCGATCAAGTAGTCGATCGAGTCTTGGTCGTGCGGGATCTTGACGACCTTGCACATGATTTCGAACAGCTTGCGAAAGTCGCTTTCCGGAGGGTTTTCGGCTTCGATTTTGTAAGGGATTCGGCGCAAAAACGCGTCGTCAACCAAGTCTTTGGGTTCTAGGTTGGTGCTGAAAACAACCAATTGATCAAACGGGACCTGGATCTTTTTTCCGCTGGCCATGTTCAAAAAATCATAACGTTTTTCTAGCGGTACGATCCAGCGATTGAGCAGTTCGTCGACGCGCATTCGTTGTCGTCCGAAGTCGTCAATGACCAGCGTTCCACAGTTGCTTTTCAGTTGCAGCGGCGACTCGCTGATGTTGCTTTCGCTGTTGCTTTGCACTTCCAGCATGTCCATCGTCAACTCGCCACCGGCGATGATGGTGGGTCGATGAATGCGCACCCATCGCTTGTCGAACCCGCCCACGTCCAACAATCCCGTGCTCAACTCTGGCATTGCCAATTCGTGACACATGGGGTCGAAAACTCGCAGCACGTCACCGTCGATGTCGATCGCACGTGGGATCCAAACGTACTTTCCGAAGGCGCCCGTGACCCGTTCGGCGATCGACGTTTTGCCGTTGCCGGGAAACCCGAACAGAAACATTCCGCGACCGCTGGCGACCGCCGGGCCAAGTTTGTTCAGCATTGCCGGATTGATCAGCAGATCCTTGAACGCCGTCATCAGATCCTTTTTCTTAGGATACTGGCCCTCGATCGTTTGCTTTTTCACGCTGGCGATGTAATCACGCAGCGGCACCGGGCAAGCACCATAGTAGGTGCAGTCCTGCATGTGACCGCGGGCGATGTTTCGGCCATTCTCGGTCAACATATAGACATAGTCGTTCGTCGTCGTCGCACTCTTGTAAGCGACGTTTTGCTCCATCTTCAATCGCGTCAGCATCGGTTCGATCATGCCGAATGGCAGCTTGACTTGGTCCGAGATGCGGCGACCGGAAGCTTCCCCGATGTTACGGATGAAGCGATAGATGATTGCTTCCAGCAGTGTTTCGTTGACGCCGGCGCTCGCCAGGTCAGCCGGTTCGGCCGGACGCCACGGTTCGTCGCGGGACGGTTTGAAACCCATCGGCGACGCGACGCGGGCAACCGGCCGTGATTCGGATGCGTCGTCGCCGTCCTTCCCCAATGTTTCCACCTTCGGGCGATTTGCCGCGGCCACCGCGGTGCCGGAACCGGCGGGTGCAGGCGATGGCAGACCGGCGGACGGGGATGCCGATGGACCAACCGTCGCGGCAGCGGTTGTAGCAGCCGTTGTGGCGGGGGCGGATGACCTGGCCACCGCATCGCCCCCACTTCCGCCGCCGTTGCTGAGCGATTGGATGCGAGAAATCAGTGAATCGAGCTTGCTGTCGACGTCGCTGCTCATGATGGCCTCGTAAAACCAGCTATCGAATAGGGTGAACGGATTCCATTTTTCGATGCGATCGCTGACTCAGTGATCGGTACGCCGCCCCGCGTTGCAAGAATCTTCTTGATTCATCGACCGGGCAGGTGCGTCGTTTCCACAAATTCGGTGGACGACAAGCCACGGGGCGTAACACCCCACGCAGTCCCTACAACCGTAACGGGGGTTAGATTCGGTCGATCCAGCAAGCTTTGTCTCCCCGCGAGGGTCAGCGAAGCAAGACGAGGCTGCCGCGGTGCCAACGGTGTGTAACAGTTCCGTTAGTGCCCTCTCATCCTCGGCAACCGCTAAATTATGTCGAAGCCCGTCTCCAGTTCCGCCCGCCTTGGATTGCGAATCGACCAAGCCAAATGGCAGCTCGCACTGCCCGATGGTGCGCGGCGGTTGATCGCATCTGGCGATTTCGACGGGCGTGACAACGAGACCTTGGTGCTTTGGCTAAGCAGCGAGCCCGAACTGTCCGAGCGGCTTTTGCGATGGTGCAACACGCCGCTGTACAACCTATCGCGTCCTTACCCGTCGCTCGAAGAAGCCGCCAAAGTGATGGACGGCTGCGATTTGGCCCGATTGGCTGTGTTGGCTTGGGTCCGACGCATGTTTCTGCCCGATGCCCAAATTGACATCTACAGTCGCGAAGGGCTGTGGAGTCACAGCATCGCCGTTGGCGCGGTGGCGATGTTGATCGCCCGCACGTGCAACGCCGGCGATCCCGGGTTGGTCTTCATCGCGGGCGCTCTGCATGACATCGGACTTTGCGCCAGCGAACGACTCGACCCCGATTCGTTTCGCGAAGTGGTCAGCCAAACCGATGAATTGTCCCCGACGCACGAAGTCGAAAAGGACTTGCTCGGTTGGGACCACAGCCAACTCGGCGCCGCGATCTTGGATCAGTGGGGGATGCCCGAAGCGATTCAGTATTCCGCTCGCTATCACCACATCCCTGAACAAGTCATCGATTCCGAACACGCCGCCACCGTGGGCTGCGTTGCGGTTGCCAACTACCTTTGCAGCCGAAGCGGTTGGGCATCGACGGGGTCAAACGCGATCATTGCGCCGGCCGAAAGCGTATTTCGACGCTTGGGTATCGACGCCGGATTGTTGACCGTGCTGTGGACCCAATTGTCGTTGGCACTCGATTCGGTCTCCGATTTGCGGTAGCACATTCTCTTCGAGACTTGTCAACAAAACGCCCAGAATATTGTGGCGTCATCCCATTGACGGACCGATCTGTAAGGCTTCAGGACCGATGGAATGGGCCTTCAAAACCGTCTTCTTAGAAAATTCGCGAGAATTGCTTCAATGCCTCTTGCGAGTCCGAAGATGTCCCTCTATCTTTCCGCCTCGCTGACACCGGTTGCCCGCCGCCAAGACTTGGAACGGGGAATCAACGTTAGCGAAAGTCAGCTGAAGTGACGCGAAAGTTTCTTGCTTTTTAAACGCTTCAGCCGGTTGACGAAAAAACAAAACGCCGGATACTACGGCACCAACCTTCGGCCCCCTGGCCGGTTCTTAACGGAGCCGAATCAACCAGTCCCGAAGGTTTATTGATCTTTGACAATTTGGTGATGAAACTTCTGTTGAGTTCAGATTTGCGAGGTCATTTCTCGTGATGCTGACTCGAGCTTGCTCGGGTTGGTTGAAACGAAAAAATGGCGAATCGCTGGAGTCTT
>NZ_SJPW01000001.1:1130103-1301799 GCF_007860125.1 Rubripirellula tenax | reverse complement strand
GCGTTTGAAATTGCTTTTAGTCAACAATTCCAACGCGCGAACCCGCTTGCGGGTTCGATCTTCGGGGAGCTTTTCTTCGAAATTAGTCGTAATTCCTGCGGCCATGCGATTTCTGGACAGACACTAGCTAGCCGACAAAAATCTCCGTTTACCCCGACGTTGAACAGCCCCTACAATCGCCCGTCGCCAGCGTTTTGGGTGGGACAGTTCTTGTTTCGGATACAACGGAAAAACCGATGTGCTTGTTGATCAGCTGCGATGTGGGGGGTGATCGATTCCCTGCGGCGCTGACCGCGGCGCAGACGATATCGTTGGAGCGGGGCACGTCGCCTTCCTGCGATATCGCGGCTGCTTATGTGGCCCAGCGACTGGCAACGGGCTTCGACGCACCACTGATCACCAATGCTTTTTCGCCAGCGCTGATCGATGTCGGCAGATCGCTGCATCACCGCGAACTGTTTCCAAAGTGGACGCGGAAGTGGCCCGAGCCGGATCGTCAATTGTTGGTTGACGAAATTTATCGTCCGTATCGCGAAAGCGTTCGGCGTGCGATCGCGGGTGGCCTGCTGCGACACTCCTATGTCATCCATCTATCGATCCGTACGTTTGCGCTGCGGACGAAAGGCACGATTCGCCGGACGGACGTGGGTTTGCTTTACGATCCGTCGAATGATCACGAAGTCGATTTGTGCTTGGATTGGATCGACGAGATGTATGACGAAGCGCCCATGCTTCGCGTCCGTCGCAACTATCCGCGTCGCGGTACCAACGACAGCATCACCAAGTCCATGCGAGCAGAGTTTGCGGGGACACCCTATTTGGGAATCGAAGTGATGTTGAACCGGGCATGGGTGTCACGTGATGTTTCGCTGCGCGACGAAGCGATCGAAGGTATCATCGGCGGTTTGAAGTCGATCACCCAAACTCCGCAACGCGAAGCTGCTTGAAACCGCGGCCGCGTGCGTGCCCGTTTCAAGGAGTCGCCCCCAATGGCATTGAACTTAGCGGCATCGAATTCACCGGCATCGAACCCGTTCTCACTTTCTGGTCGGCGGGCCCTGGTCACCGGTGGAACGCAGGGTGTCGGTGCTGCGATCGCGAAGTCGATTGCCATGGCCGGGGGGGACGTGATCATTGTCGGGCTCCGAGACGACGAACGTGCGCAAGAGACGCTGCAGGCGTGTCGCCAAACCGGTGTTCGCGCCGAGTTGCTGGTCGCCGACTTGGCCGTACCACCGGATCGATTCGTGGACGCACTAGTGCGAGACGTTGATACATTGATGCACGGCATCGATGTGCTGGTCAACAACGCGGGCACGTTTATCGATGTCCCTTTTTTGGAAATGGATTTCGAGCGTTATCAAACGACAATGCATCTGAATTTGACGGCGGGATATTTTCTGACCCAAGCTTTGGCTCGCCGTTGGGTCCGCGATCACGTCGCCGGTCGAGTCCTGTTCACCGGGTCGATCAATGGCGTATTGGCCGAGCCGGATCATACGGCCTACGACGCCAGCAAGGGCGCCGTCGCTGCGCTGGTGCGTTCCCTTTGTGTCGCGCTGGCGCCGCACGGGATCCGCGTCAACTCGATGGCGCCCGGATTGGTGCAGACTCCCTTGACCCGTCCGGCGATCGATCAAGGTTCGGTGAACGCGTGGATGCAATTGCACACTCCCAATGGCCGGGTTCCCGATGCTGATGCATGCGGGGGCGCGGCGGTGTTTTTGTTGTCGGATGCGGCCGAGCACGTCCACGGCCAGACGCTGTTGGTCGATGGCGGGATGAGCGTTTGGCAACAACCCGATGCACCGGACAATTGGCCTGGTTAGCCGCTTGTTAGCAGACCCGGCCCCGGTCGTCCGCCCTTGTGCTCATACGCCCACGCCGCTGCCTGCTTATGGGAACACAGCCGGTTTGACCTGGAATTGACTGATTTCATCGGTAAGTCGTTTCCTTCCAATGCTAGCGTCTGTTGATCCGATCATGACTTGCTTGCTATTCCCAAATTTATGTACGACGCATCATGAGACTCCCGTCGACCGTTATTTCTGATTTCGACGAAACAACAACCATAGCACTGAAAAGCGACCGACAGCGTCTAAAGAGCATGGCGAAAAAGGGTCCGCCCCATTCAAACGAAGACTGATAATGATCAACCACTCCCAGCCCAATCTTATCTGCGCCTTCGCAGCAGTCTGTTTTGTTCTGACTTGCCTCTGTTCCATCGATTGGAAAACGACCAATGAGCTTCGAGTGGCGCAAAACGGATTTAGTACCGGAGGAAAGCGAACTCCGTTCCAATCGCCCTATAGCAACACACTTTCCCCTTACCTTGATCTGCTTCGCAACGACAACAGTGCGTTGAGTCCCTACCACTCGTTCGTTCGCCCGCGACAACGACTGCAGCAAACTCTGGGGCAGCAAGCCGCATCGTTGCGGCAACTTCAAAGGTCCGTTGGTCAGCCCGGTATTGCGGCGCCCGTGCAACAAAGGTTACCCACCGGTCGAGGCGGATCGTTTAACAACCATTTGCATTTTTACGATTTCAATTCCGCCCAGATGCGGTGACCCACCGAACACGTCCTCCGATCTGTCCGCTGGCGGTATCGTCGCAAAGCGGTTCGCCCTTAAAAAACTCATCGTCTTGACACGCCAACTTGCCCAATTTCGTCAACTCGCCATCGTCATGCTGTTTGCATGCGCGGTGGGAAGTACAGGTTGCCAAGTGGTGTCCCCAAGTCGCGGCCGAGGGATTGCGAGGGCCGACCATCTGCCATTCGAAAATCAATTTGTCCCGCGTGAATTGGACAAAGTGACTGCGTCGATGTATCGCATCGAACCGCCCGACATTTTAACGATCGATGTTCAGCAAAACGTGTCGCAAGCGAAGCACGAACTGCAAGCGGGCGATATCGTTTCGTTGAATGTAAACGGAGCGTTCCCAGATGAACCAATTTTCGGCGACTATCAGGTCGGCGTCGGTGGCGAAATCGAACTCGGATTTACCTATGGCTTGATTCATGTTGCTGGACAAACGACTCAGCAAGCGACCCGTCTGGTCGAACAGCATCTCGCATCCCAATTGCGATCCCCCGTCGTTTCGATGTCGCTGCGTTCGGTCGCCGGCATCCAACCTATATCGGGCGAACATATTGTCGGCCCGGACGGAACGGTGACGCTGGGTCAATATGGTTCGGTTCAAGTCGCTGGGCTAACCCTGGATGAAGCGAGAGGGATGATCGCCAGCCAATTGTCGGGGGACTTTGTTGATACCAAAGTTTCTGTCTCTGTGTTTGCCTACAACAGCAAAGCGATCTACGTCGTAACGCAAGGAGGCGGGTTGGGTGATGCATTGGTGCGACTGCCATACACGGGCAACGAGACCGTGATGGATGCGTTGGCCCAAATCAACGGAACCAGCTATGTTTCGTCGAGCGAGATGTGGATCGCTCGTCCCAATCGCGAAAGCGACAAACCGGTTCGATTGCCGATCGACTGGGAAGCGATCACTCAGAATGCTGATGTTAGAACCAATTACCAATTGCTGCCTGGCGACCGCGTCTTCATCGCCCACAGCAAATTGGTGGCGTTCGATTCTGCGATTGCAAAGTTCACGTCTCCCTTGGAACGCATCCTCGGATTCACTTTACTGGGAACCGGTACGGCATCGCGACTGTCTGGAAACGTTCTTGACAACAAAAACTTGGGAGGTGGGTTCGCACAATAGTTTGAGTCCATGACGGACTCGACAGGTCATCGATAGCACGCGCAAACGACCAGCATGAACAACGAGTGATTGAAGGCCTGACGTCGCAATCGATCGCTTGCTAGTTTTGCTTGTAAGATGACGAAGAACACGCGTTCGCTATCGCTGGCCGGCTAAGTCGCCCAAACCCATGATTGATCGACAGACAAAAGATTTGCGAGACTTCGGCTGGCTTGCCCAGGCTTGGCCAATCCCATTGATGGGCTTGTTTGTGCTGCTGACTACCGGTTGCGGATCGTTGTTAACGCCGCATCAAGCGACCTACCAATACGACCCGTGCCAATGTTTGGGCTCCTGCGCCGGATACACCGAAACGAATTGGACATCACTGGATGGATGCCGGGGGGAACCCTCGACGCCTCACCCGCGCGTTCCCGTTGAAGAGTATTTTCCTGTTTCGAAAGTCGCACCCAACAATGACGAACTTCTCTTGAACGAAGCGACCGTCGTGGGCAAAGCCATCCTAATGAAAGAAGCGTCGGAAGCGGCCAAAGAAGTTTCCCGTCGCCTTGCTTCGGAGGAAGGCCAGGAAGTGATACAAGCAGGTTATTTCTCGCGAAGCACGCAACAAGAGACTAACGCTTCGCAATGGCAAACAGCACCGCGAGGTGCCGAATCAACCTTTGAAAAACCGGAAGCCGACGAAGACCGGATAGACAAGAATCGACACGACAAACAACTCGTTGAAGTTACGGTTGAGTACTTGCAATAGGGACGTCGACGCCATGGAAGTCGGATACCGCCACACCGACATCGTGAACCGCAATCGCGTGCGATTCCGCGCGTTGGCGTAAGCTTTTTGGGGTCGAAAATTCGAACCCGTGCACACGAGTCATCGTCGACACAGGGTCTTCACAATCAGGCTCTTTCCAAGTTCGTACTTTCGGTCCGACGACGGTCGCCAAGAACGTGCAGAACAGTTGCCGCGTGATGTAGGTCAACGTTTTCGAAATCAAACTTAGATCGCCGACGAAGTTTGTCCTGCGGATGTATTCCAGGTCGTAATCGAGTTTCTTGGGTACACCCGCAAGCGATTCGTCGTACCCCAGTCTCAATTGTGCCAAGCCGGTGATGCCCGGGTGTACTTGAATACGGTGGTGGTATCCAGGGACTTCTTGGGAAAGTCGCTCAACAAATTCGGGGCGTTCGGGGCGAGGCCCGACCAAATTCATATTGCCCGCCAACACGTTTAGAAACTGGGGCAGTTCGTCAATGTGCGTTCGTCTTAGCCAACGCCCCAGCGCCGTAACGCGAGGGTCGTCGGCGCTGCTCCAAACGGCACCCGAGAATTCCTCGGCGTTGTGCCGCATGGTGCGAAACTTCCAGATTTTGAATAGGTTGCCATCTTTGCCGACGCGAACTTGGCGGTAAAAAATGGGCCGTCCATCCAGTAAGAGTACCGCGACGGCAACGATGCTCATCAACGGAACCGCCACCAGCATCAGTCCGACGGTGATGAAACGATCGACCAGTGTCTTGACACGAAAATAGTCGGCGGGCTGAACATGGTCATCGACGTGATCATCGTCGGATTTCAGGTTGCCGCGTTCGTCGCTTGGCGAAACCGAATCTTCGTCTGCGATCGCCGTATGGCTGTGACGATTCGAGACAGGTTTCTTGGTCGCAGGATGAACGTAGACATCCGAAGCGTCGGCCGGTGAACACGGAGCTGATGCCGAATTTGCAGTGAGGGATGGCATCATGTTTCCGCAGTGTCCGGATTTGCGTGTGAGTTGATGTTTGATTCCGCTACCTTTTCGGAATGGCTTTCCGGCTGAGCGCTTCGAATTGCATTTCGCAACTCATGGATTTGACGTCGCAGATCGCGTTCAACAGAATCATCAATGGATTGTGAGCTATGGATAGATTCGGTCGCTACATTTTGAACGCGGTGACGCGAGGGAATCGTTTTACGGCCGGGAACATTGCTGATCTTAACGGTTGTATCAGCAGCGAATTTCCCGCTGTGGACGATGGAGCCGCAAACTGGAATGGCCGCATCACTTGCCGCTTCTTCACAGAGTGAAAGCAGGTCCCAGCGGCTGACGTTTACAAACGTGGCAAAGAGACTTTGATCCACCTCGGCAGCAAACAGCACGCTTTCGGCGGAACCTAAAAAGGAAGGTCCGTTGACAATGACGGCGTCGTATTCGCTGCCGACCGACGCGATGGTTGAACGCAACGAATGCGGCGCCACCCACGACGAAGGGGTCGTTGTCGTGCCCACAGGCAGAAAATCTAGAAGGTCATGCTGTGTCGCAACAATGTACTGTGCCACAGTGCTGCAGAGATCACCTGGCTTGTTGACCGGCAACGATCGAATGCCCGGGACGTTGGAAGCACCCGCGGCGCGACTGAGCACGCCGCCATCGATATCACAGTCGATCAACAGCACCCGCCGCTGATGGCTCGCCAACAAAATGGCGATTTCCTGCGAGACCAAGTGACGCGGTTCTTTGGGATGACAACTTGTGATCATCAGGCTAATTGTTTGGGAAGCGTCTTCATTACGAAGAATGATTCGTGCCACGGCCTCCCGAACACCGTCCGACGTGCGAACCGAATTTTGACGCGTCCTAAAAAAGCTTGTGATGCCGCCGCTAGATTCTGGCCTCATATAGGGAGCGGCGCCGAACACGGGGTAGGACGAGTGCGAGACAATATCGTCAGCATCGCGAACGCGGCAGTCGTACCATTCCATCACACCGATGGCGTAAACGACGATGACCCACGCCAGCAAGCCCGCGAATACGGTGTACTTTTTTCGATAGGAGTTGTTGGCAAATTCCGGCCGTGATGCCAATTCGATCAGCGACACTCGTGGTTGGGACTGCGACTCGATTTGCAACTCTTGAAGCGACTGCCACAATCGATCTGCTAGATGACTTTGTCGCGATACTTCGTGGCGTGACATGTCCAAAGGAACCGCGGTTCGCGTCGAAGTATCGTTCGACCCGATTTGGAATTCTGACAACTGTTCACGCAGAAACGTTTTCTCACTTCGATTCAGTTCGATCTCGACTTTCAATTGATCAACGGAATGTTGAAAGTCGGATTGGCTTCTTGATTGAAGATCCACCGCGATTTTTGATCGAGTCGCAGTTTCTAATTCCGCAAGGTCGTTTAGCAAGAACTGCTGTTGTTGACGCAATTGCAGTAGCTTTGGTGATGTCTCGCTGGCGGCGATGTTTCGCATCGCATCGATTTGTAGGTTCAGGCTAAGCAGTCGTTTTCTCGCGGCAACGACCTCTGGGTTTGCATGCAGTAACGCTTCGGTCGTCGCCTCGACGGACGTTGATGTGTGTTGCTGACCGTGCTGCTTTTCCGACAATTGGGCTTGCAGTTGGCTGCCGCGAAGCTGGGCCGCTTGCAGTCGTCGCGAGTAGTCGCGATACGCTTGGAACTGCATTTCATCTCGCAGGGTCAACGACTGGGATGTGTCCGAACCGAGGCCTTCGGCGATACGGTTAAGCTTTTCCCAGGACGCATCCAGGTCGGCGTCGGCTTGCTTTGCGGCCAATTCGAGCTGTTCTTCGCGTTCGGTGCGGTCGTGTTCCAGGCGACAAACGATTTCAGCCAAGTAAGCTTTGGTGACGGCATTGCACAACGTTTGCGACGCGACCGGGTCCGGGTGTTCCACCGAGATGGTTAATGTCTCGGAACCGGTCTGTGCTTCAGCTTTCAGCTTGTCGTCTAACCACTTGACGCGAAGCCCCTTTCGAATGGGTGAGACATAATCGACAACGCTCGGATCTTTGACGGCGGCTGCCAGTACTTGGGGCGACCGAACCAGCTTGGTTTGCGAGCGGAAGAACGCAGAGTCCTCTGAACGTGAGGTCTGTGCTGAAAAGATGACGTCTTGCTGTTCACGGACTCGTAGATAGCTCTCTGCGACATACTTCGGTTGCCCCATCATCCAAGCCGTTGCAGCGACGCAGATTGCGACAGACAGACTTAGTACTGTCGTAAGCAATAGACGGTTTAGGCAAGCCGCTAGGATATCGCCCACCTCGGGCGATTCTCGCCGAAGGGGCGCGTGAGTTCGCGCCAATCTTGCCTTGCCGATGGTCGACTTGTGGGCCGCGCTGACGGAATGGGTTTTTGTAGTGTTCAAAGCGACCTGAGTGGGGCTGTCGCGGTTGGTTTGCCGGCATGTCGTTAGTCACGAAGCCAGCCGAGGGCGACAACGATTCCATTTGAGGAATCGACGTACGCGTTTTGGATGTTTCGTCCATCCGAGCGTGGATGAAACAACCAAACCGTCGATCACCGAATAAAGCGAAGGAGCTGAACAACCCCTCTTTTTCGTCAGTGGTTGGCTTCGTGAGCCGTCACTTTCGATTCGGATTCCTACGGTCCAGATGGTTAAAACGGTTGCGGTCAGGCGTCTGAGTCGTGCCGACGAACGAAAGACGCCTTCATTGCCCGGTGGGCCTGGATCTGGATAATGAGCGGCGTGGTTCCGGTTCTTTCGTTTTTTCCAATTTGCGGTTTTGCTGTTGTCCTCCCCGACTGAGATGAATCCTTCCGAGTTCGAAGATGCTGACTTAGACGACGACGCCGGTACGAAAGGCGGCCCGGCTGATGGCGATGGAGATCCTGACGGTAGCGATGCTGGTGGCGGCGAATCGGTGGGCGGCAAGCGGGTCAGCCTGGTCGGCCGGTTCGGCGGCATGAACCAGCGCGAAGCCGCCAATGTGCTGCGGTCCTACGGGGCGGTCGTGACCGACGTCGATGATCCGGCGCTGGATTGGGTGGTCGTCGGTGCCGAAGAGTCGCCGCTGGCGGAAACCGAACTGTTGCGAGAACCGATCCGCGAAGCGGCCGCGGCGGGGCGGATCGAGATTCTGCACGAGACCGACCTGTGGCACCGTTTGGGATTGGTCGACGTCGAACAAGCCATCCGTCGCTACTACACGCCCGCGATGTTGGCGCACTTGCTTGGCGTTTCCGTTCGCGTCATTCGTCGCTGGCAACGACGTGGATTGATCACTCCGGTCCAGACGCTGCATCGGTTGCCGTACTTTGATTTTCAAGAGGTCGCCACGGCGCGGCGACTGGCGCATTGGATCGCATCGGGCGCAAGCCCCAGAGCGATTGAGCAACGGTTGGTCGATTGGGTCGAAGTGTTGCCCGATATCCAGCGGCCGCTCGATCAGTTGTCGATCTTGATCGTCGGCAAACACGTTTTGATGCGCCAAGGGGAAGGGTTGTTGGAACCGGGTGGTCAGCTACGTTTCGACTTCGACGCACTCGACAGCGAAGAGTCGGCCGACGGGGATTTGGAATTCCCGCCAACGACGCTGTCGATGTTTCCGGACGTTGCGAACGTCCCCGATGAATACTCGTTACGCCATTCGACCGAGGCGCATGACGACGCGCTGCTTGCAGCGGCGTTTTCGGCAGAGGACGACGGCGATTTCGAAACCGCCATCGACTACTGTCACGCCATCATCGCGCGAGACGGTCCGCGAGCCGATATCAGTTTCCAGATCGGTGAATTGCTGTATCGATTGGGGGAAGTGATCGCTGCGCGCGAACGGTATTACAACGCGATCGAGGTCGACCCGGATTTCGTCGAAGCTCGCGCCAGCCTAGGCAACGTGCTCAGTGAGACCGGGCAAATCGAGTTGGCGGTCGCGGCCTTTCGTGGCGCGTTGTCACTGCACGCTGACTATGCCGACGTTCACTACAACCTGGCGCGTGTGCTCGACCAATTGGAACGCGTCGTTGAATCGAAACACCATTGGAAACGTTTCCTCGAACTGGCGCCCGACAGCCCCTGGGCTGGCGAAGCGATCGAACGAATCGCGGTCATCGACGGCTAGCCGCTTAACACGTGTGGCGATCAGCCGTTTCGCAGTTCATCGTCAAGATCGTCTTCGTCTTCGTTCTCCGCGAATGGATCGCTGCGATTACCCATCACGTCGCTATTGCCACCCTCGTGCGGGACACTGATTTCTTCGTCGAGCCAACGCCCTAAATCGACCATCTGACACCGCTGGCTACAAAACGGCGGAGTCGTTGATTCATCGATATGAAACGGTTGCCCACACGTGCTGCACGTCAGCCGGCCGGATCGCCGTGGACCGGCAGCGTTGGAAGCGCCGTGAAGATTTTTAAGGTTGGGATCTTTGCGATGCATAGTTCACGACAAACATTCAAACGAGAAGCTCTCAGAACAAGACCCCCCGCGAACCAAGTTCGAGTGAGTCTCCGTCTGGTCATTGTTTGCCACACGCCTACCCTTGGATAGTCGTGATCCCAATATCCGGCCGGGGCATTGTGCCCCGATGGAGCGTCAAAACGGGGTGTTCCGCCGCAATTTATCGCGGAATCAAGTTAGTTCACGAATCGGATTTCGGTTCCTCCAATGGCGGATGGAGTACCTGAAAAGTCATTTTTTGCCCAGTCGTTCCCCGCTGCGTGGAACCTTGCATGCGATTTTGGCGTCCATGGGTATGGGATTTGCGACGCAGTTCGATCGAACACGACCGAGCTGCCAACCGTATTTTCAATGTGTCCATGGTTGGTCGGGCGGGACGAGTTCGAAACGCACATTCGTTTTTGGAAACAGGTAAGCCAATGGTTTCTCTATACACAGCTGATTTGACTTTGCCGCAAACGCCCGGGCATTCGCCTCAGGTCGCTGCTCGTCGCGAACGTGAAGATCGGGTTGAGCGTGCACCGGCCCGTACCACTTATGCGGACGATCAAGCCGATACGCTCGGGTTGTATCTCGAAGAAATCGCCCGGACACCGTTGCTGTCGCCCGCAGCCGAGTTGAGCTTGGCGGTGAAGATGGACGTTGCGCGGCGAGCTTTTCGTCGCGAAATGTTGCGGATTGGATTCGTTGCCGAAGAAGTCGTTCGTGAGCTTTCGGCAGTCGCCGGCGGTGCGAAACGCGCCGATCGTGCTTTGGACTATTCGGTGTCCGATGCACAAGCGAAGCGGTCGCTCGTCAACCGATTGCCCCAAAACCTTCGAACGATCGCTGGTGTTCGGGAGTCGATGCGCGAAAATTTTCACCTGACATCCAGCCGTTCGGTATCGTCGCGGCGCCGCAAGGTTGCGCACCGAACATTCGTTAAACGACGTGAGCATTCGATCGAGTTGTTGGAAGAGTTCGAGGTTCGCTTGCCTCTGCTGGAAGAGATGTACGGGGAACTGAAACGACGTGTTTTTCGAATTCGCGGTATGCACGGTCACAGTGACGTCGCGATCGCGGGCGAGGTGCGTCGAGAATACATCCGGCTGCTCGGTCCTACCCTTCATTCGATTGGCGGGTTAGAGCGGCGGATGAAGAAAATAGAGACCGCATACAATCGCTACTTGGACGTCAAAAGTAGATTGGTCGAGGCGAATTTGCGCCTGGTCGTCTCAGTGGCAAAAAAGTATCGCAATCGCGGTGTGTCGTTCCTGGATTTGATCCAAGAGGGTAATGCCGGGTTGATGCGAGCGGTGGAGAAGTTCGAGTACCGTCGCGGATTTAAGTTGTCGACTTATGCGACGTGGTGGATTCGTCAGGCGATCGGACGCGGCGTCGCCGAGCAAGGCCGTGCTGTTCGGGTGCCCGCACAGGTCATCAGCGAGCTGAACGAGCTGTCGCGAGTGAAGACGAAGTTTTTTCAGCAAACCGGACGTAGGGCGTCGAAGAACGAACTTGCCCAGTTAACCAACACGTCGACCGAACGGTTGTCGGTTCTCGAACGTGTTGCGGAAACGCCGGTAAGTTTGAATCAATCCGTTTCCGGTGGCACGCACCAAGAGTTCGGAAATTTACTGCCCGATCGTGCCGACGACACTCCGCCGGAAAAGGCCGATGCCAACGATTTGAAAGTGCGTTGCACCGAACTGCTGAGCATGCTTGGCGATCGCGAGCGTAAGATTTTGCTGATGCGATTCGGCTTTGGGACGCACTTCCCACACACTTTGGCGGAAGTCGCGGAAGAGTTTCGATTGAGCCGCGAGCGGGTCCGTCAAATCGAACGCGCGGCCATCGGAAAGCTGAAGGGGGCGCAAGTGACTGAAAATTTGGCACAGTTTTTGAACTGATTGCCGATTTCTGAACTGATTGCCGACCAACCGCTCAAACCCCGAAGTCGCCGAACCCGCTGTCCTGCAACCGCACCAACAACTTGATCAGATCGATCGGATGGTCAAGTTGCAGCTTTTTCAAGATGCTGTTGCGGGCGTTTTCAATCGTTTTTTCGGAAACCGATAGACTATCGGCGATGTGCTTCGTCTTTTCCCCTCGCGCCACTGCAGCCGCGATCTTCTGGTCCCGAATCTTCAGCTTGCTGAAGATCTCCCAGTAACCGAAGAGCGGCATCAATCGTAAATGGGAATCGGTGGTTTCCATGAAACGGATGCGAGTCAATCCAAGAATGCAATGTCGTGGTTGGCCAAGTCCCAAAAGGGAAGCCTTGAACGTCCGCATGGAAATCGCTTTCCCCGCCGCGTCGTGGCCGAAATGGTTGAAAATGAGTGTGTCTGCACCCGACATGATCAGCTGGTCGGAAGCATTTGATACGGCTGCAATCTTTTCATCGAGATACGCGGAACCTTGTCGCCCGGTCGGGGAGATCCCAGGTGTGAACGCGGACCGATAGGCTTGATTGCTATCTAAAACCGTTCCATCGGACGATTTGATGTACACAGCATCGGCCATGCCTTCCAATATGGTCGAAACGGACGAGTCACGTTGCAACGATTCAACAATGTCATTCCGAAGATCGCGACAGTCTGCGACAAACTCTGTGATATTTTCGAATCCGCCGTAAGATTGATACGTTTTCACGCGTCTTGGACCCCGTCATTGAAGTGAACTTGCCAGGCATCGAATGGATGATTGGCGATGCATACAGTTCGGCAGAGAGTGCGAAGAAAGTAGTGCTGCGACAGGCCGAAAGGGGCAGTTCCAAACCTGCCGAGCACCACAGAGAACTTTGCCGGGGCACTGGCAAGGTTCTCAGAATTGCAGAAGCGAGTCCTGCAATTCCATAAATAGTATCGCACTTCGGAGTCCATGCCCGCATCGGAAACTGTCGTCGAACAGAAGTTTTTTCGCTTTTCCCTCTCATGTGTCGGGATCGTCACCCCCGTTCTTCCCTAAGGAAGCCCATCTTAGCGTAGTGTACAGATGGATTGTGAAAAAATAAAAAATTAACAGCCGTGCCATCGATGCATCAGCAATCTGACTGAGAACTCTCATCAGGGTACATCGCGCAACCACAGCCACGGCCTTCGCATGGTTTCGACTTGCCTGTCGTGTCCTAGATTTGATAGCAGTAGGAACGAAGCGAAGACTGCAAGCGGAGCGGATTTACGGTACGACAGGGCTGTCATGCGATACATGAGTCAATCAATCATTCGGGCGGTTGCTATCGCTGTTGGCGTTACCTCATTCGTGATGGCAACGGGGCGAGCTTTCGGTCAAACAGGTGCTTCTGCAACACCGCTTTTTCAGTCCGGCGACGTGCTCGAACTGAATCCACCGATCATCTACTCGCCATCCGAAGCGATCGAAGTCCCCGTCGAGAAATTTCGCCGCGGCTTCTATCAAGGGGCCGAAGTTCTTGGCGGATATTTGGCCGACGTTGGCGGGAATTCCGCCGGCATGAACCAGACGTTTGAAGAAGCCCGCGTTAGCTTCGGGATACCGGTTGACGTTTTGACGGGCGGACCGGTTTCGATGGACAACATCATTGGTTTGCGCCCCTACTTTCGCGTTGACCATTTTGATGGACCTGACTTCAGCGATCCCAGTCTCGGGTTGCCGTCGGACATCGATGTTCCCGGAAGCGTCTACGACACCGGCGTGACCCTATTGAATCAGAAAAAATGGTCCGAAGTTTTCTCGACCACCTTGATCGTTTCCCCGTCGATTCGCAGCGACTTCCAAACTTCGGATAACGCATTTCGACTTTTCGGTCTGGCGCTCCTGAATTGGAAACCGTGTCCAGAGTGGACCGTTTCGGCGGGAGTCGTGTACTTCGATCGCAACGACTTCAGTTTGCTGCCAGCGTTCGGGGTGGTCTATCAGCCGACGCCTTGGTGGAAGTTTGATTTTACGATGCCGCGTCCCCGCATCGCCCGCCGCATGTGGAAGAACGGTGGACAGGCCGAGGGATGGGCGTTCGTCGGTGCCCGAATCGGCGGCAACACGTGGGCTGTCAAACGCGACAGCGGGGAGTCGGACGAATTGACTGTTCGCGGCTTTGAAATTCTGGGCGGCTACGAAGTCATCGGCGCCGGCAATCGCGGCTTCGCCGTTGAAACGCATTACACATTCGGTCGCAGCATCGAATACGACCGTCAAGACATTGAAATTGACCTGACCGACGCGGTCGGAATCCGCGCGGCTTGGCAGTTTTAGTTCTAGTCGTCCGGCACAACGCATTCCGGGGTAATGAGCAGTCCGGGCAACGATACGGGCCGCACCATTACTCGGCCGGTTCAACAGAATCCGTATGCATCCACTTGGTCAGCAATGGGGCTAGCAGCAGGCATACAACGCCGCTGGCGATTGCCGTGAAAGCAATCTGCTTGAACACATCGCCGTACACATTGACCGTTTCAAGCGGCGATGGAAAATCGCCTTCTGAACCGCCGCCGTGCCCGCCAACACTGGTGAATTGCGAGATGATCGCGGCCAAGTATTGGCTGAATGCCGTGGCCAGAAACCATGCTCCCATCAACGTGCTGACCAGGACCTTCGGACTCAGTTTCGTCATCGTCGACAATCCGACGGGCGACAGGCATAGTTCACCCGTGGTTTGCAACAAGATTCCGAGGGTCAGCCACGCGATGGTTACCATTCCCTGTTCGTTGCACGATTGGGCGCCCAAATAGAACGCGCCGAAACCGAGCCCCAATTGAATCAGACCGAGAGCAAATTTCACCGGCGCGCTGGGGTCAAGTTTTCTATTCCGCAGCGTTGACCAAATCCAGTTAAATACCAATGCAAAGATCAAAATGAAAACGGCATTGAAGGATTGGAATATCGAAGCGGGAAGCTCGTCGATGCGTCTTGCGATTCCCATTCCGATGTTGTCCTCAGTCACGTTCCAACTGATTTCAAAGTCGGTTTTTTGCGTCGGTTGAACGTATTTGCGAAGTCCATCCAGATCCGACAGCGTGAACACTTCATCGCCACGCGTGTAGCCCAACTGGGCTTGGGTCGGCTGCAACCGAATTGTTTGGCCGACGATGTCGGGCGTCACCACATCGACCTCGTCGACTCGGTCGATATTGCGGTCGGTAAAGTTGTTAACGCTGCTGCCGGCCTGTTCGAAGAAGGCAAAGAACAGCATCTGAAAGAAAATCAAAATCAAAGCCGCGGTCATTCGCTGGCGAGCGATCTTTTCAAGTCGAACCGTTTCGCGAATCAAGTAACCGAACGCCAGGATGCCAAGAAGCGTTAGAACAAGACCGGCTGGCTTGCTGACTTCGGCCAAAAACACTCCCGCGATTGCGCCCAAGCCGCCCTTCGCGCTGATGCTATCGATCCATTCGGCATCCAGAAATTGAAAGGACTTTCCGCGGAGCTTCGGTTCACCATCGATGCCGATCTTTTCCACTTCGGTGATGATGTCCGGCTGGACATCGAATTTTTTCAGCAGCTCGACTCGGCTGTTCAATTGTTCCGCTTTGGTTTCGGCGATGCCGACGGGTTGGGTGAACGGCGAGAATCCGGATACCAACATCGCAAAGACGGGAACAGCGATCGCAATGCCCAGATAGATCTTCCAATCGTTTCGTCCGGTCACGCCTTCGGGGCGTCCGCCGGCCCACGCGGGCAGTCCGCCACGCGACAACGCCTTGCACGCGATCACCGCGGCGGTCATCAAACAGAACGCAACAAAGATGTTGATCGAAATTGCCCAGACGTTGTCGGGTCGGAACAGCAACAAGCCAGCCGCGGATGCCAACGCACCGGCGAAGATCAAGACTGACGTGATCAGATTGGGCATCACAAACACCGCCAACCCGATCAGCATTCCGATCGTGGCCAAGCCAAATCCGTAGTGCCAACCGTAGGTTTCGCCGACGTATCCGCACAACAGCGGGCTGATCGATGCACCCAGGTTGATCCCCGTATAGAAGATATTGAAACCATCGTCGCGTCGCGGATCTCCGTTGCGATACAGCGATCCGACCGTGGTCGAAATGTTGGGCTTGAAGAAACCATTGCCGCAAATCAATAACGCGAGAGCAAAGAAGAAGGGCCATTCCGATTCGATCGTCATCAGCAAGTGGCCGGCCGCCATCAGCAGGCCTCCGATGACCACGCAAATCCGTTTTCCAAGGATCCGGTCGGCCAGCATTCCACCGATGAACGGAGTCATGTAGACCAGCGCCGTGTAGGCACCGTAGACGGTGTAAGCCTGCTGGTCGCCGTAGCCGAGGAATCCCTTGATCATGTAAAAGATCAAAAGGGCTCGCATGCCATAGTACGAAAACCGTTCCCACATCTCGGCGAAAAATAGCGTGTAAAGCCCGGTTGGGTGCCCGAACAACAAGGCTTGTTCATCGATCCTGTTGTTCAAACTTGTATTGCTGGCGCTCGTCGTGTTGCTCATGGCGGAAGTCTTTGTTCGGATGCTCTGGAGACGCTAGTGGTTTGTGAGAGTGAGTCTTTGAGTTCAAAGGGCGTCGGCCGGCTGATCGCTGGTATTTATAGCGGCGCGGCGCGTTGCCGGTTCCTGCCTTGGCAGCCGTCGGTCGAGAATGCGGCTCTATTGCTTCGCCACTTCGGGTGCTCCGACCAAGATCGAATCGCGGCCGTCGTGGTAATAGACTCGATTGCGGCCGATGTTTTTGGCGGTGTAAAGCGCTTCGTCGGCGCGGCGCAGCACGGGGGCAACGATGGTGTCTTCACGCGGCTCGCTCAGTCCGACGCTGATCGTCACATCGATGGTTTTGGAGCCCGCCAGCATTTCGTACCCAGCGACCGTTTTCCGCAAATCATTCATGCGATCGGCGGCCACCTTCAAAGGTCCGTCCAAGATGGCCGCGAACTCTTCGCCGCCAAATCGGGCGACCATGATCGCGCCATCCAGTTGGGTCCTCATCAGCGACGCCAATTGTTTTAGCACTTGATCGCCGCCGGGGTGCCCGTGCGCATCGTTGATGGCCTTGAACTTGTCGATGTCGATTAGCGCGATGACAAACGATCGGCCGCCGGCACGATAGCCGGTCATCAATTCGTCGAGGCGTTGATCGAGGGCGCGGCGATTGAACAGCCCCGTGAGACCGTCGGTTCGCGCTTCGGTCAAATAGCACGCGATTTGGCGAGTCTGTTTTTCAAGTCGCTCTTCGGCTTCATCCAAACGCGACTTGAGGTGCTCGTTGCTCTCCATGATCTGCTGAAGCACGGTGAAAACTCGGACTTCCGACGGAGACGTGACACCGCCCTTTTCGACCGCGGCGCTGAGCCGACCAAGTTGGTCTTGGTATTCCGACACATTGCCCGAGTACTCGTGGGTCCAGGCACCCAGTTCTTGCAGCAGTTGCAGCATCTTTTGTCGCTCTTCCGCGGTCATCTGATGACCGTCACCGGATTGCCGACGCCGCCCGATGCGATAGCCGATCGCGGCGCCGACGGCCAAGACGATCATGCCCAGGGCGATGCCCACGAGCAGAGGAGAATTGATGGCGAACGGCATGGGCGTCTTCAAATCGTAGGAACGCGGCGCTCCGGCCCGCGTCATTTTTGAAAAAAGTGTCTGCAGTCCACGCTACATTTCTGGAATCGGCCGAGTCTTATGCGTGGGCATGATCGGGTGCGAACGACAATTCGTCGCCTCGCGAGATCACCACCAGCCCGCTCTCGGTAACCGTGAAACCTCGAGCCCGGTCGGCTTCGGGATCATATCCGATTTCGGTTTCCGCGGGGATACAGACTCCCTTGTCCACGATCACACGCTTCAATCGACAACGGCGCCCGACGACGACTTCATCGAACAAGATGCAGTCTTCGACAAGCGAGTAGCTGTTGATTCGCACGTTCGGTCCGATCACGCTTCGAGCGACACTGCCGCCGGAAATGATCGCACCTTGGCATACGAGTGAATCGAGTGCTTCGCCGCGTCGCGTCGCAGGTCCGCCTTCGCTGCCGAACACAAATTTGGGCGGTGGCAACATCGGCTGAAACGCACGGATCGGCCAATGCTCGTCGTACAGGTTCAGTTGCGGATCGACACCGATCAGATCCATCGTGGCTTCGAAGTAGGCATCGATCGTGCCAACGTCACGCCAGTAGGCGTCGCGTTTTCGGTTTTCGTCCAAGAACGGGAACGCATAGACGCTGAAGTTCTCGATCGCGCCGGGAATGATGTTCTTGCCAAAGTCGTGGTCGCTGGCTTCGTTGGTCGCGTCGTTGCAAAGCTGTTCGTACAGGAAGCGGGCGTTGAAAATATAGATCCCCATCGAAGCCATATAGACTTCGGGGTCATCGGGCGTGGGAATGGGGTCGGTCGGTTTTTCTTGGAACCCGATCACGCGGTGGTCAAGGTCGGCCTGGATCACGCCGAACTCTTTCGCTTCGTTACGGTCCACACGTAGGGCACCGATGGTGATGTCGGCTCCCATCCGGCGATGGAATTCCAACATCGGCCCGTAGTTCATCTTGTAGATGTGGTCGCCGCCCAGGATCACCACGTCGCGTGGTTGTTCCCGTTCGATCGCGTAAATGTTTTGGTAAACCGCGTCGGCGGTTCCGACGTACCAGTTATCGGCAAACCGTTGCTGTGGCGGAACGACGTCGATGAATTCGCCCAGTTCCCGGCAAAAATAGGATCGCCACGCCAAATGGATGTGACGATCGAGCGATTGTGCCTTGTACTGCGTCAAAAGCAAAATTTTGCGCATGCCACTGTTAAGACAGTTGCTGAGCACGAAATCGATGATCCGGTACAGGCCACCGAATGGAACGGCTGGCTTGGCCCGATCGCGGGTCAGCGGTTCTAGCCTTGAACCACGACCGCCAGCCAGAATCACTGTCAAAGTGTCGCGCATTTTAGATCGAACTCCATCCAATGGTTTCGCTTCGAGTCTTCGTGCCAAAGAGGAGAGCAGTCCCTGGATGGCATTGCAGTCATTAAGAGTAGCAGACGGCAAGCGATTCGTGCGACGCGAGAAAAAAGAAATGGTTGACGTTTGCTTGACGGACCAAGTTGGAATGAAAATAAATGAATAGGTGGATGCGTCGGGCGTTCGGCCATACGGTTGTGGGTCTATGAATGCCCCATCCACGCGACTGACTTTAAAACTACCTCCTGAGGAGAACTTCTTGATGCCCAACTATTGGAAGAGTGTTTCGTTTGCGTTGGCCGCCATGTTGGTCGGGTCCTTGACCACGGGCGTCGTCATGTCGCTGCCCCAGAGTTTGCAAAATGAAGCGATTGGGCAAGATGCGCCGCCGGAAGCTCGAGCCGTTCAACGCCAAAACCTGACGACGGCTGACAACCTTTCGACGGCGTTTCGTAACGTGGCCGAATTGATGCGTCCGAGTGTCGTCAGCATCAAAACAAAGCAAAAACAAATCGTCCGTACGCGCAGCCGCCGCAGTCCCCAAGGATTGCCACCCGGGTTCGAGGACTTCTTTGGCGGCGGTGGTGGCCAATTGCAAGAACGCGAGTCCAGCGGCATGGGCAGCGGCGTGATCGTTCGCGCCGATGGCTACATCTTGACCAACAACCACGTCATCGAAGATGCGGACGAATTGACGGTCGAGTTTTCCGACGGCCGCATCGAAACGGGAACCATCGTCGGAACGGATCCCCAATCGGACTTGGCCGTCGTGAAGGTGAACTTGACGGGCCTGCGTGCGGCGATGATGGGCAGCAGTGATGACATCCGCGTCGGCGATTGGGTGCTGGCGATCGGCAGCCCCTTCGGGTTGGACCAAACGGTTACCGCTGGGATCATCAGCGGCAAGAACCGCGTCCAACGGATCATTGCCGACGGCGAAGGATTCGAAGACTTTTTGCAAACCGATGCGGCGATCAACCCAGGCAACTCGGGCGGTCCGCTTGTGAACTTGCGAGGCGAGTTGGTCGGTATCAATACCGCGATTCTGTCGCGATCGGGCGGCAGCGCCGGCATCGGTTTCGCCATCCCCGTTTCGTTGGCGGCGCCGGTCTTGAACCAGATCATTGAAACCGGCGAGGTCCACCGCGGCTTCTTGGGCGCCCAAGTCGTCGACGTGACACCCGAGAGCGTGAATAGCTTTGATTTGAAAGTTCGCATCGGCGGCTTGATCGGCGGCGTGCTGGAGAACCAGCCGGCCGCGAAAGCCGGTTTGCAACCAGGCGACGTGGTCACAAAATTGGACGGTCGCGAGATCGTGGGCGGTACCCAGTTGAAGAACTATGTGGCTAGCCGGGCGCCGGGGTCGACCGTGAAAATGGAAGTCAATCGCAACGGGCAAATGTTGAACTTGCAGGTCAAGCTGGGTGAACGCACCGAAGAAGCGATGGCAATGTTCACCGGCTTCGATGAGCAGTTCGGTGCCGAGCTTGTGCCGGTCACGCCGGAAACGGCCCAGCAATATGGTTACACGGGTCTGCAAAGCGGCTTGATCGTCAGCAGCGTGCGTGACGAAGGCATCGCATCGGACGCGCGACTGCAAGCCGGCGACGTGATCGAATCAGCCGACGGTACCGACCTGATGTCGGTGCCTCAATTGGCAAAGATTTTTGCACAAGCCGAAAAGTCTCGCCAAATCCTGAGGCTGATCGTTCGCCGAGGCAACCAGCGTGTGATGTTGCCGATCGGATTCGGCGAGTAAACGCGTTAAGCTGTGTCCGGTCCGCGACGCCGCTCGCGGATCCGCACCTGTAACCAAAGCCCGAAAGTAACACCCGATGCTCCACAACATCCGACCTGATGATCACGGAGCGTTGGGGCCGGACATGGTCGCCGCGGTCAGCACGTGCGTTCATTGTGGTTTCTGCTTGGCGGCTTGTCCGACCTATCAAGAACTCGGTCAAGAAGCCGATTCGCCGCGCGGCCGAATCGTGTTGATGAAAGAAGTGCTCGAGGGCACTTTGACGATCGACCAGGCGACGCCACACTTGGATCCGTGCTTGGGATGCTTGGCGTGCGAACCGGCGTGTCCATCGGGCGTTCCCTATCGCGATCTGATCAGTCCCTTTCGCGCGATCATGGAACCGAAGCGAACGCGAACGATCGCCGATCGAATGCGCCGAACGATTGCCCAGATGACGCTGCCCTACCCGACTCGGTTTCGTTTGGCCGCAATGTCGGGGCGGCTGGTGAAGCCGTTTGCGTCGATGTTGCCCAAGTCGCTGATGCCCGAATTTCTACGCGTGATGCTGGAACTGTTGCCCGACCGATTGCCGCCCAAGCAAACGTGGGCCGAGGTCAATCCGGCGATCGGCACGCGGCGGGCTCGGGTCGCGCTGCTGACGGGGTGCGCGCAAAGTGTTTTGGATCCTGATATCAACACGGCCACCATCGACGTGCTGACGCGGAACGGTGTCGAAGTGATCGTGCCGCGGAATCAAACGTGCTGTGGCGCGCTAAGCTGGCACGTCGGGAACCTTCCGGCGGCGCAACACTTTGCACGTCAAAATCTGAATGCGTTTCCCGATGACGTCGATGCGATCGTGACCAACGCGGCCGGTTGTGGCAGCGGGATGCATGAATACCACCTGATCCTAAAAGGCACGGCCGACCAGTCTCGCGCCGATGCGTTTCGTCATCGCGTCGTCGATGTTTCGGCGTTCTTAGTATCGTTGGGTGACTTGGCGGAACGTCCCGACACGCGTCTGCCTTTGCGAGTCGCCTATCACGACGCGTGCCACTTGTCGAATGCTCAAGGGGTGCGGTCGCAACCCCGATCGCTGTTGCGAATGGTTCCTGGACTGGAGCTTCTTGAAATTACCGATTCGCATTTGTGCTGTGGTTCGGCGGGGACCTACAACATGGACCAGCCCGAAATCGCCGCGTCGCTTGGACAGCAGAAGGCCGCCAACGTGATCGCGACGGATGCAGATGTCGTTGCAACCGGCAATATCGGATGCATGACGCAGTTGGCCATTCACTTGAAACAGACCGGATCGAAAATCGAGGTCAAGCACACGATGCAGGTGCTTCGCGACGCGTATCGTTGATCGCCGATTGTGGGGGCCGATCGGGGTGCCCGGCTGCTTTAATGGGGCGAAAGCACTCGCAATGTCTGAAGAACTATCGTTTTTTAGTGGGTGTGTTAGAGTTCTTTTTCGCCATAGATGAACTCCCTCCTTGCCCTGCGACCCGATGCTCAATTTTTTTCGTCAACAATCTGGCTCGATCAAGAACGACGTTCTGTCCGGTATCACGGTTGCCCTCGCGCTTGTTCCCGAAGCCATCGCATTTGCCTTTGTGGCGGGTGTCTCGCCGCTGATCGGATTGTATTCGGCATTCTTTTTGGGCTTGATCACCGCCGTTGTCGGTGGGCGGCCAGGAATGATTTCGGGAGCCACCGGCGCCATGGCTGTTGTCGTCGTCGCGTTGGTTGCGACCCACGGCGTCGAGTACCTGTTTCCAACGGTAATTCTTTGTGGCATTTTCCAGATCGCGATCGGCATGGGGCGACTAGGAAAGCTGATTCGCATGGTGCCGCACTCGGTCATGCTGGGCTTCGTCAACGGATTGGCAATCGTCATCGGGCTTGCCCAGTTGGGCAGTTTCAAAACGTTGTCTGATGACGGCAACTTGGTGTATCTGACGGGCAGTCGACTGGGAATGATGTTAGGGCTGGTCGCATTGACAATGGCGATCATTGCCTGGCTACCAAAATTGACGCGAGCAGTTCCGCCGTCGTTGGCTGCAATCTTGACGATCACGTTGATCTCGATCGCAATCAATCGTGGCGTCGAACCGGGGCAACCCAATGCACTGGCAACCGTCGGCGACATGCTTCGTACCAACACGAAAGCCAAAGCCGTCGCCGATGCGAGAGCTGACTTGGCAATGCTACAAGGTGATGCGGCACTCGAAATCGACTTGTCGCAAGGTACCGATGCGACGTTGGTCAGCGCTCAAAAACCGAGCTTGGTTGACGAAACGAACGACGTGAAGGCAGCCGCGAACAAAGTTGCAGCCGCGATCGCATCGACCGACGACGGTGGATCGGGGATCAGCGGCGGGCTGCCCCGTTTGTTCTTCCTGGATTACGAGATGGTGCCGCTGAATTGGACGACGCTGAAAATCATTCTGCCGTTCGCCATTGTTCTTTGCGGCGTCGGCTTGATCGAGTCGCTGATGACGCTGACGCTAATCGATGAAATCACCGAAACACGCGGTAAAGGTAACCGCGAATGTATCGGCCAGGGCGTCGCGAATGTGACGTGCGGATTGTTTGGCGGGATGGGCGGATGCGCGATGATCGGGCAATCGTTGATCAACGTCAATTCGGGCGGACGCGGTCGATTGTCGGGCGTGACAGCATCCGTTTGCTTGCTGTTGTTCGTTTTGTTTTTGGCACCCTGGATCGAACAGATTCCAATGGCGGCCCTGGTCGGTGTGATGTTCATGGTCGTGATCGGTACGTTCGAGTGGGCGTCGCTAAAGATGTTCCGCCGGATGCCGACCTCGGACATGTTGGTGATGGTATTGGTCGCCGGATACACAGTGTTCATGCACGATCTGGCTTCGGCCGTGATCCTGGGTGTGATCGTGTCGGCCCTCGTGTTCGCATGGCAGCACGCGACGCACATGGGTGCGGACGTGAAGATGAATGAATTCGGCAGCAAGATCTATCAATTGCACGGGCCGCTATTCTTTGCGTCGGTCCAATCGTTCAAAGATATGTTCGACGTTGCCAACGATCCGGACGACGTGGTCATCGACTTCTATTACACACGCGTCTACGATCAGTCCGGCTTGGAAGCCATCAACGGGTTGGCTGAAAAGTACCAAACCGCTGGCAAGCGACTGCACCTGACACACTTGAGCGAAGAGTGTCGCGGACTGTTGGACAATGCCGGCGATTTGGTCGAAGTCAACGTTTCCGAAGATCCGCAATATCACATCGCCAGCGACCGATTGGCATAGACCGCCATGAGTAACCTTTCCGTCCTTTTCGAGGACAACCACCTGTTGGTCGTCAATAAACCGGCTGGCATCGCCACGATGGGTGCCGAACCGGGAATGCCGACGGTGCATGAAATGGCGTGCGACTATGTTCGCATCAAGCATCAAAAACCCGGCAAAGTCTTCATCGGCGTCGTCAGCCGTTTGGACTCGATGACGACAGGCACGTTGGTGTTGGCGCGGACCAGCAAGTCGGCCTCGCGATTGACGCCACAGTTCGCTGACAAATCTGGCGGCGGCGCCGGCAAAATCTACTTGGCGATCGTCGAAGGCGGTTTTGGTGTCGACAATGAAATCGAAGGCGACGAGGGCTTCTTGGTCGACCATGTTCGCAAAGACGAACCGGCCAAGCGGATGCGCGTGGTTCCGGACGGAAAAAACACACAAGAAGCGGCGCTGCGATACTTGGTCCTAGGCCGAACCGAATCAGCGACCGTGCTGGCGATCCAACTGATCAGCGGCCGCAAGCACCAGATCCGCGTCCAGTTTGCTGATCGTGGATTCCCCGTCCTCGGCGACGTCAAATACGGTGGGCGTCGAGGATTTGCACCCGGCATCGCACTGCACAGTTGGCGATTGCAGGTCGATCATCCGACGCTGAAGACGACGATGGAATTTGTTTCTCCCGTTCCAGATTCTTGGGACACGTGGGCCTCGATACTCGGAAAACCCGAGACGCTTTGGAATCGGGTAAAACGTAGCTTTGAGATTTAAGTCGGGTCGCAAATCTGTGACCCGATCGAATCCGCTGCGTTGCAATCGAATCGACGTTCTGTGCCCGATCCTAACGAAAACGACCAATACGAAAGTGGCTTGTTTGACGAAGATGTCGAACCGAGTGACGGTCCGATCGATGACTCGCCCTATCGTCCGACGCGGATCGTGTCGGGTGGTCAAACGGGCGTGGACCGCGCGGGTCTCGATTTTGCCATCGAAAGCGGGATCGAGCATGGCGGGTGGTGTCCGAAAGGCCGGTTGGCAGAAGACGGTAGCATTCCGACTCGCTATCAACTGACCGAACATACGTCACGCAAGTATCCGCCAAGGACAGCCCAGAACGTGATCGATAGCGATGCGACGCTGATACTTCACGAACGCGTCTTGAAGGGTGGTACGCTGCTGACGCGTGAGGTTTGCAAACGTTACCGTCGTCCGTACTTCGTCGTTCGCATCGATACCGATGAATTGGACGAGGCCAAAAGGTGGCTGAAAAGGGTTCGCCCCAAGACGTTGAACATCGCCGGTTCGCGAAGCCAGTCGGCGCCGGGGATCTATGATCGCGCGCTCGCGGTGTTGCGCGAACTGCTTCGCGAATGAAGCAACTTTGCCGTTCACGCAATGGTCGATCATTCGGCACAACCGAACCGGTCATCGATATTCGATGCATCTTTCCGGCTCGTAAAGGCCAGCCTGGGCGTCAAAGTCGCCGATAGCACTTCTGTCACCGCAGTGCGACGCGTTACCGGACGATAGGTTGCTCGCTTGTGTTGTCCCCCGCCAAATTAACCAAGCACCGATGCCGCCGGACGCCCCCCGGTCCTGCGGTCGGTCCCTCACCGCGGCTGCCTCGCCCGCGTTCAAATATTCAGGAACGTCCGATCATGATCCATCGCATCTGTCAACGAATTCGACGCATCGCACTTGCTGCTCTCGTCGCCGGTTCGACCGTCGCCGCCACTGCAGGCGATGTTGCCCGCGCTGACCAATTCAGCGACTCGGGATACAAAGTCCCTGTCCCTGGCATGATGCATACCGATCGATCGAACCATTCTCTGGATGACGACGAAGCGGCGTCGATCGGGCAGCCGAGTGTTTGCTGTCCCGTCGAGCTGAGTGGGACCGAAGAGCTGTGTGGTTGGGTTGAGGCACCGGCGGGAGACTTCGCGACGCATGACTCGTGCCCCGTCCCTCGCCAAGCGGATCCCGTGACAGAAACCAGCGGATTGACCGTTGCGGCACTGGCGACGACCGCCGTAGCGGCAACCGGCATTCAGGTTCAACAGTTCGTGGAACCGTTTGCCATGGTCGGCCCTTACGTCGAAGGGTCGCTCGCGAGTGTCGAGAAGCTGCAGGCTTGGTTCAGTGATTTCGTGTCGGACGCTCAATCGCAATCACTGGCCGATGCAGTGGCCGCTAAAGGCCTTGCGAGAAAAAAGTGTCCGACCCCTTTTGCCGGGAACCGGCCCTTCGGGTGCTTCGCACAAAAGGGGTCAGACACTTCTTTTCCGCTCATTCCTAAGTCACCCGCGATCGAAATCCAGCCGATCGATCCGCTGATCGGCGGATCCGTTTTCGTCGCAACGATCGAAGAAGACTACTTCGCCTACGACTGGTCCAAACGAGACCTGAAGCGATGGAGCATGTTTTCGGCAGCGACGTCACGTTCGTTTTGTCTACGCAACGACAAAGCCTTGACCGTCGATTCGATGTTAGAGCAAGCGTTCGCGGACGAGTTGATGGACTCCTGCTTTGCTTCGACCGCATCGTCGATCCAATCATCTCCGGATTGCTTGATCGACCAAGTCGCCGGCAACTTCCAATCCGCCGTTCGTTCATTCGAAGTCGCGAGCTTGGAAAGCCCCGCCGCGATCGGGCGAGTGTTGGCGTCGATGTTCAAGTCGACGGGGACCGTTGCCAAGGCCGCGATCGAAACCGTCGCTAAGTGGATGCCGCCAACGGATGACCAGCCGAGCGACGCGGGGGCGAAATTGCTGGCACGAGCCGAATTGGATGACGCCGTCCCGGCGATCGCAACGCGGCCGGTGATCCAAGGTGCGACGAATTTGGTTCGCTGATCGACGGCCTTTCGAAAGACTGTGCATCCAGCGACACGGGCAAACAAAAAAACGCCTCGTTCAATGACGAGGCGTTTTATTTGAATCAGATCGGGCGATCGCAGACTAAGCGGTTGCGACAGCTTCGTTGGCGACCACGTTGATACGGCGACCTTTTCGGTCGAACATCACTTTGCCATCGATCAACGCGTAAAGCGTGTAGTCGTTACCTTGCCCGACGCCTCGACCGGGGTGCCATTTGGTACCGACCTGGCGGATCAGGATGTTGCCTGCGATGACAGCTTCACCACCGAACTTCTTGACTCCGCGGCGCTGACCGTTCGAATCGCGACCGTTACGGCTGGAGCCCTGTCCCTTTTTGTGTGCCATTTCGAGGCGTCCTGTATCGTAAAAAACGTTGAATTTGTTGGGTGAGAGCGGCAAGGATAACGAACGTCCCCAAAATTCTCAAGGGGGACCGCCAACGCCTCGGGCCCAATCATTTCGGGCCCAATCATTTTGGGCTCAGTTCGTTGGCTCCCCCTAAGGCAGCACGTCGATGTTGATCGGGTGGGTGGTCAATCCACCATCCACGTTGGCTTTGAGGAAAAATGTCCGCTTTCCCAGCTTGGCGACCGGATCGGCGGTGATGAAAAAGTCCCGCTCCGTCATCCCTTCCAATGCCAACAGCCCGTTCAGGCCGATGTTGTCAACGTAAACGCCGTGAGCCGCGTTGCGACCCGATTCTTCCTTGCCAAAGCTGACCTCGTTCTTGAAGTCGGCTCTACGGTCCAGAACCACTTTCGCCGCAACGGTTTCGCCCCGCCGGACCGACAATGTCCAATTCGACGAGTGACCCGAACTCGGTTCGCCGATCGGCACGATCGTGGGTTCGCCGATCGGCACGATCGTGGGGATGACGTTGGGGCGATCGGTGACTGTCAACTTGCCGAGTGTTCCGACTTGCCGTTCGATCACGCGACCGGCAACCCTTCCCCGGGCGACGACTTGCGGCGAAACTTCGCCGTCCCAGCCTTTCGTGTTTTCGGCGATCCAGACGACGGCGTGGGCAAAACGCTGGCCCGACTCGATCGTGACTGGAAAGTTCGAGACTGCTTCATCCGGCATTCCCAAAACGTCAAACGTGACCGGGCCATCGAACCCGTCCAGGCGATCGATTCGCAGGGTTGCTTCACGGCCTGCGCCGCGCTTCAACGGCTTATCGATCATGTCGATCTTGGGATCGAACGACGGCGTGGCCGCACGAAGCGTCATTTCGTAGGTGTAGTCGTTTCCGCCTTCACCTCGAGTATCACCGACACGGATCGTGTACATCCCGTCGGCCGGCGCGGTGAACAGAATTCGACTGGACGATCCTGCCAATCGCATTGGGTCATCGTCGTTTTCATAGTAGATGTCGAACACGGGTAACCCGTTAGCCGTTGGCGATTCTCCTTTGCCCAACGGGCGGACGACAAAGGCCGGTTCCCCCAATGCGTGCGTCGTGTGCGACGTCCCGAAGTACGTCCACCGAGAACCCTCGTTCGGGTAAACATTGAATCCAGAATCCGGCCCACGAGGATAGACCGCCAACCGAGTGACTTCGCCGCCCGAATAGAGAAACTCGTTCAACTTCATCTCTTCCCAATTGAAGACACGGAAGTCGCCCGTTTGCGAACTGTCTTTGCCGCGAAAGGTAAAGTACGAATCACGAACCGCTTGCAGTCGCGTCCTTAGAACTGGCGCACCCCCGTCATCCAGGATCGCAACGATGGGATCGATCCGCGATTCGTTATCGCCGACCTTTTTCGCATCCGTCTCGATCGCCCAGACTTCGCCGCCGCGGGCAGTGAAACGAAAGTAGTCCGTATCGTCGGCCGATTCGATCTTTCCCGACGCGACCGCACCTCGCGGCACGTCGGTCACAGTTCGCAATCCGTCCGCTTCGCCAGCCTCGCTCAATTTCGTCAACTCGCCCAAGTCCAGGTAGACCGGCTTGATGGTTTCCGAGGATTCAGATCGTTGGTCGGCGACTTTCGGCAACGCCCTTCGAACAACATCACCGTTCATCGTTGTGACCCAAGCCATCGTGCCGTCGCCGGTGATCGACAAATCGCTGACGCCCGCACCGACCGGTTCCAACGATGCCACTTGTGTCCAATCCGACGTGCGAATGACTTTGATGTTGCCCGCCTCGCTCATCACCAAAACGGATTTCCCGTCCGGCAGAATCGCCATCCTGACCAGCGGCGCTTCGTCGACGAAGCGTGTCGCCACGATCGGGTTGATCCGCGGCTTGTCGATCGACCTCAGGCGCCAAACTCTCAGCCGATTGTCGGCGCTGGCGGCGAGAACGAACTTGCCATCGGCCGTGACGGCAACGTCAAAGACTTCGCCTTCGGGTTGGCTGAGCGTATCCAAACGCTCGCCCGTCGCGACGTTCCAAACCTTGGCCGTGTCGTCTGCGCAGCCACTGACCAGCACCTTACCGTCGGGCGAAAACGCCAGGTCGAAGATCGCCCCATTGTGCCCGGTCAACTTACGAATCGCTTCACCCGATTCGGAATCCCACAAAATGATGGTCCGGTCGTATCCTGCGGTTGCGATGATCGATTCATCCGGCGAAAACTCGGCCGAATAGAGAACGTCGCGGTGCCCGACCAACTGAGAAATCACCGTGCCGGTGGCGACGTCAAACAGGAACGCTTCCCCGTACGCACCTGTCGTACCGGACGCTACAAGCAACCGAGCCGCGTCGTTTGAAAAGTGGAGCGAGTTGACTTTGCCGAACGCGCCCGAAATGGTTTGAATGACTTTGTCGTGGTTGTCGATCACTTCGATCTTCGCAAATCTTGCGACCGCGCGAAGCGATCCATCGGTCGACGTGGCAATGGCCGTGACCGGAAGCCGAACGTTTTCGTTCGTCGCGATCTTGGGAGTCCGCAGTTCACGCTTGATGGGCACGTCACCGTCGGGCCCGATCGCACCCTGTTCAATCGCCCCCTGTTCAATCCACGCCGCGATCGTTGCCAGTTCTTCTTCGCTGGGTCGTTCTTCACCATCCGGCGGCATCACTGGTTCCAACTTGCCAGTCGCCATCAAGAACAAGCGGCTGCTGTTCGGTTCGCCCGCCGTGATCGCCGCGCCGTTTTCCCCACCGGCCATCAACCCGGCATGGGATTCCATCACGAACCCGCCTTCTTCGTCACCTTCGGCATGGCACCCGATGCAATAGGTTTGAAAAATGGGGAATACATCGCGGGCGTAATCGACCGGGGCGACGGCCCACGTGGCGTCCCGCGTGACGATTGCGAACAGGAGGATCAGGAGCGTACGCGTGATCGGTGACATAGGGGAATACTCAATGATTGAATGCGAATTCGGTGCTGGTCAGAATGCTCCAGGCGACGTCTTGCAGCGCCGTCGCTCGGTCGTCGCCATATTCGCGTGCGACATCCAAAAGCGACTTCATTTCATCCGCGGTGGGCGATCGAACCAGCGCTCGCTGGAACAAGGATTCGATGATGGCAGCGTCATCGGCGCCCGCTTCGATCTGTTTGCCGATGAAATTCTCTTTGTCTTCGAGTTTTCCGTTCAACGTGTTTCCGTTGGACAGGTGCAGTACCTGAACCATGCTGGGTTCGCTGCTGCGTTCGCACTCGCACGTGATCTCGCGCGGGTTACGTCCGAACGTTTGCAAGAAGTACGAATCGACCGATGAGTCGTAGAGTTCGATTGCGCGCGTTCCCTTCTCGTAGAAGTCGGTGTCCTGGAAATCGGCACCCGGGAAAGCCAATCGCGTGAACGACGTCACCGTCCCGAGGGTCTGGTCGATCGAATCGAGCAGAACTTCGGCCATCATTCGGCGTGGGTAGTAGCGGCTGAGGTACTTCTGCTCGTCGGCGTTCTCGGGAAGCGGCAGACTGCTGCGTTGGTACGTTTCGCTCGCCAGGATCGCTCGCATCAATTGCTTCAAATCGAACTTGGCGTCAATCACATGCTGGGCTGCTGCGGCCAGCAAGGGTTCGTTGGATGCCGGGTTGCTGGCCCTCAGATCGTCGACCTGTTCGACCAAGCCACGCCCGAAGAAGTTCGCCCAAACGCGGTTCGTGATCGCGCGGGCGAAGTACGGATTGTCCGCATCGGTTAGCCAGTCCGCCAACGCATCCCGACGATCGCTCGGGTCGTCGAAAGCAAGCGGTTCGGCATCCAACGGCGCCGGCGGTTGAGGCTTGCCGGTCTTGGGTTGAATCAAATCACCGCTGGCCGAAACGTAGACCGTTCGCAGCCCGTCGCCGTTGCGTCCATCGCCGCCCCAGCCCTTCGCCCGAACCCGTGCGAACAAGTTGGCCATTGCGTAGTACTGGTCGTTGGTCCATTTTTCGAGTGGGTGGTTGTGGCATTTCGCGCATCCGATCGACAACCCAAGGAACGCCTGGCACGCATTTTCGGTCATGTCTTCGGGCGATTGATTGAGCGCATAGAAGTTGGTTGCCCCGTGCTCGTCGCTTTTCCCTTTCGCAGTCAGGATTTCCCGAACGATCTCGTCCCACGGTTGGTTCTGTTCGACGGCGTGATGCAGCCACTGGTAGTACGACTTCACGGCGATCGGGCGAAGCCGTGTTCCGTTGATGACCAACACATCGGACCACTTGTAGGTCCAGTAGTCGACATAGTCTTCGCTGGCCAGCAATCGATCGGTCAACCTCGCCCGACGTTGGTCGGCAGTGTCGGCGAAATAGGCTTCGCGTTCGCCATCGTTGGGCAGTCGTCCGATCGTGTCCACGGTCGCCCGTCGCAGGTACTCGTCGTCGTCGCAACGCGGCGACGGGCTCAGGTGCAACGTCTTGAGTTGCTCTAGGTTCAGTTCGTCGATGAAGTTGGTTCGCGGCGCATCGGCGAAAACGGATTCGGGGACGTCAAACGGGTAAGGAACCGTCATCCGAGCCAGCGCGATTTTGCTGCCGAACCACACCAAGACCGCCCCTTCGCCACTGCCTCTTACTAGCGCCGTTCCGTCACCGTCAACGCTGGCAACGGCTTCGTCCGTCGCGGTGAACTGCGACCAATGCGTCACGTCCTTGGTGGTGCCGTCGTCGTAGTGCCCGGTGACCGCGATCGATGACGTGTCGCCGGGTGAAAGTAGGGCGTTTTCCGGCGAAACGCTGATCCGTACCAATTTTGCATCGGCGTCGGTCGGCGGCGCGGCGCCGTTGGCGATCCACTGGGCCAGCACGTCGTAGTCCGCCGATCCTGCTTGCAGTTTGATGCCGCCTTTGTGAGGCAGTGCGCCCGTCGGTTTCGCCAAAATCAGTGAACGGCCTGGGTCGGCCATCTCGATGCGTCGGCCGCGGGCTTGGCGAGCGATGGCGATATAGTCGGCGTCGGAATCGTAGCCCTTCAAAGACAATCGGAACCCACCTTTGCCGGCGAGCGCCCCATGGCACGCGCCCATATTGCAGCCGCTTTTCGTCAAGACGCTTTGCACGTCGTTACGAAAGCTGATGGGATGTGCGTCATCGGCACAAGCAGTGATGCAAGCGGCAAGGAAAAAAACGCAGGTGGTGATACGATGCATCAACGGGTAACCCTCGGTGGCCCGCGACTCCGCTCGCAGGGCGTGCTCTGATAGTCATGACTTTTGGTGTGAACTGCTTTGCAGTTCACGTCCCGCGAGCGGAGTCGCGGGTCCACACAGGGTGGCCGGCTTTGCAACCTGTTGAAAAAGGGGTCTGACCCTTTGGAGACGTTGCTGAAACATTGTGAATTCGAAACGTCGGAGAGGGTCAGCCCCCTTTTTCAATAGGCTGTTAGGCGAACAGTTCTTTGATTTCGCGAACACCGAAATCCACCAACGGGAACGGGCGTCCGCCGGGGCCCGGCATCTCGGCGTGCAGGTCCAAGCCCAGACTCTTGAAGATCGTGGCGATGATCTCGCCCGGGTTCGTTGGTCGATCTGCCGGCACGGCGCCGATCGGATCGCTTGCACCGATTGCGCGACCGCCTTGAACACCGCCGCCGGCAAACGTGCAACTGAAACACTGGGGCCAGTGGTCTCGCCCGCCCGCCGGATTCACCTTTGGTGTCCGTCCGAACTCGGCCAATCCGCACACCAACGTATCGCCCAGCAATCCACGTTGATCCAAGTCCGCGATCAATGCCGAATAGGCTTGGTCGTACATCGGCGCGACGATGTTCTTCATGCCGTCGATGGTCGTGAACGGTTTGCTGCCGTGGATGTCCCAGGTGATTTCGCCGAACACCGTCAAGAACGTGTTGATCGTGACAAACCGAACGCCCGCTTCGATCAAACGTCGTGACAACAAACAACTCTGGCCGAACCGATTCAAGCCGTAGCGTTCGCGAACGGCGGTAGGTTCTTTCGTCAAATCAAAAGCCTCGCGAGCTTGCGGGCTGTTCATCAATCGGTAGGCGGCTTCGAAGTTCTTGTCCAACATCTTGGCCGACTCAGTCGCTTCCAGTTCGGCCATGCGACTCTCGATCGCCGCCCGCATTCGACGCCGTCGATCGATCCGTACATCACCCAACGTCTTCGGCGGCAGCAGGTCGGGAACCTTGAAGTTTTCGACGCTCGGGTCGGCCATCAAAGAGAACGGGTCATACGCCTTGCCCAGAAAACCGCCCGCTTGTCCGTTGGGAAGATTCCCTCCACCTCGCCCCATCGTTTCGGGCAGCACCACGTGGGCGGGCAAGTCGCTGCGCCGGCCTCGAATGTATTGCAGCACCGCGCCGGCATGCGGATAGTTGACGCCGCCATTGAATTGCCGGCCCGTTTGCATCATCTGCCATCCCGCGTCGTGGACGGCCGCGGCGGTGTGATAGCACGAACGGACGATCGAAAACTTGTCCGCAACCTCGGCGTGACCGGGCAGGATTTCGCTGACTTGGAAATCTCCCTTGGTCGAAATCGGTTTGAACGGGCCGCGGATTTCCGCCGGCGCATTCGGCTTCATGTCGAACGTGTCCAATTGGCTGGGCGCGCCCAGATTGAAGATCATGATGCAGGACCGTTTGTCCTTGGACGGATCAACAACGCCTCGTTCGGCCGCGGCCAGGAATTCGGGCAGCCCCAGCCCGATCGCCCCAAGAGCACCGATCTGCAGAAAATCGCGACGACGAGTGCCGTTGCAGGTGTGCGATGAACCGCGGGACGTCAAATTCAGCATCGGGACAGACTCATAAGCGACGGGGAAATCCTCACCTTCGGAAGACCCCATGGTACATGTCGCTTCCCAAGCCGGATTGCAGTGATCGCGCATTTGTTTGTACAAATCGCGCATGGATACCGAGAAGCTTCAGTTGCGAGCGAATTTCTTTGCCTCTTTGGACGACCCAGCCACGTTGATGCGGCTACTCGACTTTTTGCCCAACGTTTACGCCTACGCCAAGAATTCCAACGGCCAATTCGTCGCCGGCAACCGGTCCTGGCTGAAAATGCGTGGTTTCACGTCAGTCGACGAAGTGACGGGCAAGACCGACCGAGAACTGCACCCGCTGTACTGGGCACTGCAGTACCAGGAAGAGGATCGCCGCGTCATCGATTCGGGATGCGAATTGGCCGAACAAGTCTGGCTGGTGCCGTCAGGCGACGGAAAGTTGAGCACCTTCATCAGCACAAAGATCCCGCTGCGTGACAAATCCGGCGCCGTCATTGGCATCGCCGGAGTCATGTATTCGACCGACAACAACGACGCCAGCACCGGCCAACCGGATCCGATCGGCAGAGCGACCACGCTGATAGCGCGGCGGTACGGGGGCCCGCTGAGCGTTGCCGAGATCGCCAAGGCGGTCGGATTGTCATCAAGCCAATTGAACCGCCGCTTCCGAACCAAGTTTCAGATTCCCCCGTCGGAGTATCTGCAGCGTGTTCGCATCCACCAAGCCAGTCGCTTGCTGACCGAAACCGACGCACCGATCAGCGAAGTCGCGTTGGATACGGGCTTTTTCGACCAAGCTCATCTGACGCGAACGTTTCGTCGTTGGATGGGGATGACGCCGACCGAGTTTCGCCGATCGGTAAAGTGAGTTCGGTAAAGTGAGAATGACCAATTCAGCTATACTGGCGTCATATCCATCCTTCAGGCGAATCCCTCATCCGAGACCACCGATATGCAACGCCGCGACATGATCAAAACGATCGCCGCAGGAACCGCTTTGTTGTCCACGCCGGCGCTCGCCCAAGAAGCTGCCGCCACCCGAGCAACGAAGTTCAAGCTCGCCTACGCGCCACACCCCGGGATGTTCAAGGTCCTGGCCGGTAACGATGTGATCGACCAAATCAAGTTCTGTGCCGACCAAGGATTCACGGCGCTCGAATACAACGGCCTGCTAACCGAAACGCCCGAAATGCAAACCAAGATTGGCGAGACGCTGGCCAAATTGAACATGCATATGGGTGTCTTCGTTGCCTACGCGAACTTTGACAAGCCAACGTTTACTCGACCTGATGACGCATCGACCGCCGAAATCATGAAGGCGATGAACGACGCCGTCGAAGTCGCCAAGCGAGTCGGCGCAACGTGGTTCACCGTCGTGCCCGGCAGCATCGATCAACAACACGTCGATGACAAGTGGAATAAATACGGCAAGGCGCTACTTGCCGAAGGCTACCAAACGGCCAACGTGATCGACATGCTGCGGCGATGTGTCGACGTGATCGACAAACACGACTTGGTGATGGTGCTAGAGCCGCTCAATCCATACGCCAATCACGGCGGAACATTCCTGCAACGCAGCGATCAGGCGTTTGCAATCTGTCGGGCCGTCGATAGCCCGTCCTGTAAGATTCTGTTTGACATCTATCATCAACAGATCACCGAAGGCAACTTGATCCCCAACATCGACGCGTGTTGGTCCGAGATCGCGTATTTCCAATCGGGCGACAACCCGGGACGAAAAGAACCCTACACGGGCGAGATCAACTACCAAAATGTCTTCGCTCACATTCACTCCAAGGGATACACCGGCGTGATCGGGATGGAGCACGGCAATAGCCAGAACGGCGTCGAAGGCGAGAAGGCCGTCATCGCGGCCTATCGCAAATCCGATGACTTTTAACATCGCTTGCTTCGAAACTTTTCGGCCGAATCCCATTCCTTACGCCATTTAACCCCAGAACTCGGTCCCTTGAAGAATCACGGTTTCTTTCGTATCGCCGCCGCCGCGCCGGCAATGTCCATTGCCAATCCGGCGGCCAACGCCGCGGCTTCGATGCGGATGATCGACGGGGTCGACGCAGATCTTGTCGTTCTGCCCGAACTGGGTCTAACGGGTTACACGTGCGGAGACTTGTTTGCGTCGGATGCATTGATCGAATCGGCGATGGATGCACTTGCCGAGATTGCAGCGCACACATCTTTGCACCGGAAAGTGGTGATTGTCGGATTGCCAATGGTCGTCGGCAACTCGCTGATGAACGTTGCCGCGGTGATGGCAGGCGGCAACATCGAGGCTGTGATACCGAAGACGTTCTTGCCGACGTATCGCGAGTTTTATGAAGGGCGCCATTTTCGAGCTTCGACGGGGGCCGATCCGAAAACGATCGAATTGTTTGGGGATGACGTTCCTTTCGGAACCGACATTTTGGTGCGTCAGGGTGATGCGGTCATCGCGGTCGAAATCTGTGAGGACTTCTGGACACCGATTCCGCCCAGCTCGCACGCCGCGATCGCGGGCGCCAATGTGCTGGTGAATTTGTCGGCCAGCAACGAAACGATTGGCAAAGCGTCGTGGCGCCGCGACTTGGTACGAAGTCAATCGGGCCGATGCATCGCGGCTTACGTCTATTCGTCGGCCGGTCCAGGCGAATCCACTTCGGATTTGGTCTTCGGCGGCCATTGCTTGATCGCCGAAAACGGCGGCATTCTGGGTGAATCTCGCCGTGTTGGCGATGGTGTAGATCCCTCGCACGTCGGCGAAACGATCGTGACGCGCGACGTTGACCTGCAGCGTCTGGCCCACGACCGGCGCGTCATCGGATCGTTCGATGATGCGATGACTCGGGCTCACCGAGACTTTCGTACGGTGACGATCGAGCTTCCCGAAGTCGATGAAGATCGGGGGCCTCTGCCGCGAATGGATTTGCTGCGTCACTTAGATGCGCACCCGTTCGTGCCGGACGAAAGCGACGAATTGGAAGCTCGTTGTGCCGAGATTTTTGCGATTCAGACTGCCGGGTTGATCAAGCGATTGTCGCGTTTGGGCAAGAATACGACGTTGTCGATCGGCGTTTCGGGTGGACTGGACAGTACTCTAGCGCTGCTGGTCGCAATCCGAGCTTGTGATGCGATCGGGAAACCGCGAACGGACATTGCCGGGATCACGATGCCCGGTTTTGGTACGACGGATCACACCCGTGCCAGCGCCGATCAGTTGATCGAGTTGACCGGCATTCGTCCCGAACTGATCGATATCCGTCAATTGTGTCTCGACACATTTCTATCGCTCGCGCATTCACCGCTCGGCATCTCGATCAACGATGAAACCAAAGTCGACGGATTGCAATCGACGCTGAACCAAGTTTCCGACGACGCCAAGGATCTGACGTTCGAGAATGTTCAGGCGCGGATTCGCACGATGCTGTTGATGAGCCGCGGTTTCGTGCTGGGCACGGGCGACATGAGCGAACAGGCACTCGGCTGGTCAACCTACAACGCCGATCACATGTCGATGTACAACGTCAACACGTCGATTCCCAAAACTTTGGTCCGTTTCTTGGTGCGGTATGCCGCCGACCACGATCACGACGGTCCGCTGCGAGAAGTACTGCACCGAATTGCCGACACGCCGATCTCGCCCGAGTTGTTGCCGCCGCGATCGGACGGGACGATCCGCCAAGCGACCGAGGCGACGGTGGGTTCCTACGAGTTGCTGGACTTTTTCTTGTACCACTTTGTCCGCAACGGTTTTGATCGCGACAAGATTCTGTATTTAGCTTCGCATGCGAAGTTCGATCAAACCTATGAATCAGAAACCATTGCAACGACGTTAGACGGTTTCTTTAAGCGATTCTTTATCAACCAGTTCAAACGCAACTGCGTTCCCGACGGCCCAAAAGTCGGCTCGGTCAGTCTGTCGCCGCGTGGCGATTGGCGAATGCCCAGCGACGCGGACTCGGATGCGTTCCGTGAATGATCGCGAGGCGGATGAAAAGTTCGTCGGCACGGCGGTGGATCGGTCCCTGGTCAGTCAGGACGGCGCGACACAAATCACCGCGCGGTTGGCGGTCGGTGACGGGCCGGCCCAGCGAATCGCACTGGAAGGCGGTTGGATGTCGCCGACGGCGATCGAGATCACCGAAGCTTTCATGTCGCCGGAGGACTTGGCGCCGGGATACAAATTGTTGGATGTGATTGGGCAAGGAGCCCTCGGTGTCGTTTACCGCGCGCATCAAGAACGGCTTCGTCGCGATGTCGCTGTCAAAGCGATTTTACAGGCCCGGTCGACCCAGTCGGGTGTATTGCAGCGTTTTCAAAAAGAGGCCACCGCGATCGGACGAATGCAGCACCCCAATATCGTTTCGGCGTTTGATTCGGGAACGCATCGCGGTCGCGTTTATCTGGTGATGGAGTGGGTGCGTGGCGGCGATCTGCGATCGCGAATCGAACGTGGCCGCCTGCCGCTGGCTCACGCCTTATCGATTGTCAAACAAGCCGCGATGGGATTGGCCTACGCCGCATCTCACGACATCATTCACCGCGACATCAAGCCGGCCAACTTGATGTTGGCCGATGCCCCGGCCGGTTACGATCTTCCACCCGGGGCGCCGCTGGTCAAAATCGCGGATTTTGGCTTGGCTCGCTTCAACGACCCCGGCGGTATCGAAGACGATCAATTGACCGTGACCGGCGCCACACTTGGAACGCCGATGTATTGTGCACCGGAACAATTGACCGGCGATCCGGTCGACCATCGCGCGGATATCTATGCACTCGGCGCGACGTTGTTCACGATGCTGTCGGGCGTACCACCGTACGATTCCGTGCGGATTCACTCGCTCGTGTTGGCCAAAGTGACTGGCGAGCCACCGCGTTGGGAACAGTTTCCGGATACTGTGCCGACGTCTGTGCGAGAGTTGATCGTCGACATGATCCAACCGGATCCGTCGAAACGCATCGCGGACTACGCGACTCTGATTCGCCGCATCGATGCGCAAGTGCATGCACCGGAGTCGAGTGTAGCCAAGTCGGGCACGTCGATCGTACCGTCGCGACTCCATCGCCGAACCGTCATCACCGCGTTGGTCGCGGGGATCGTAAGCATCGTTGGCGTCGGCGGCTTGCTGATTTCAAAGAAAAATTCCGACGTAAAGCCACCGAGGTCGATTGAGACGCTTTGGTCCCAGCCGCTGTTCGATGGCCAGTCCCTCGCCGGTTGGACGAATCACCAATCCGTCTGGAGCGTGCGAGCAGATGCCGAAGGGTCTCGAGTTCTGGCCGGCAAAGGTTTGATTTCGCATCCCATTTCGGAATTGCCGTCGGAATTGAGTGGCCCCGCCGTTGGACGCGGCGTTCGCGTTCGTGTCGACACCAGTACAGCGGGCGCGGCGGAGGTCCAGCTGGCATTCGAGGCCGAATCGCCAAACGAAACCATCCAGTGGTGCGTGCGGCTGACTCGCGGCGAGGCACAATTGGGTCGTCGCGCCGGCATCGATGGCGAATGGGTCAAACACGCGGGACATGCGGCGGATCAGTCCCCAGATTCCGAATCGCCGGTCTGGCAAGACGTCCAATGGAGTCAGTTTGGCCAGCGATGGTTTGCCTATCACGACGGCAAGCTGCTGGGCAGTTTCGACGTCGTTGCGGAATCCACCCCGGTGCTTCGACTGGCGGCGGAAGGTGGTGAAGCCTTTTTCTCGGACATCAGCGTTTTCGGTCTCGAATCGCAATCGACGTAGACTGTGTTCACACGGTGTCCCAATACAGCTTTCATGCGAATCAAAATGCCTTTGACCTTTCCGAGCAACTCGACGACGCTTCATCCACTCGGGCCGCTTGTCCTGGTGCTCTCGTTCGTTTCCGTCGGTTCAGCCGAAACGGTTGATTTTGGCCGGGATATTCGCCCGCTGCTTAACGCGCACTGCGTTTCCTGTCACGGTGGAGTGAAGAAGGCGGCTGACATTTCGTTCATCCATCGCGACGAAGCACTCTTGGTGATCGAACCGGGGCACCCCAACGATTCATTGTTGATCCAGCGCATCACGTCGACCAACGAATACGAAGTCATGCCGCCGCCCGAACACGGACATCCGTTGTCGGACGAAGCCGTCGCGTTGTTTCGAACCTGGATTGCCGAAGGTGCATCGTGGCAACAACCGTGGTCCTATGAAGTTCCCAAATCGATCGAGGTGCCGCGAGTTGGCGATGTAAGTTGGCCCCGTGGATCGATCGACGCGTTCGTCTTGGCAAGGCTAGAGAACGAAGGCATTGCGCCAGCACCAGATGCGTCGCCAGCCCAATGGTTGCGCCGAGTCACCTTGGACTTGACCGGCATTCCGCCGACACCGTCCGAGCATAACGACTTCATCGCCGCGGCCGAGCATTCGGGAGAAAAGGCGTACCGCACCAAGGTTGATGACCTGCTGCGTCGTGCCGGTTTCGGACACCGTTGGGCGTCGGTGTGGCTGGACCAAGTTCGGTATGCCGATTCGCGCGGTCTCGGTTTAGACGGCCGCCGCGAAATTTGGAAGTACCGCGATTGGGTGATCCGTTCTTTCAACGACGACATGCCGTATGACGAGTTCACCATCAAACAGATCGCCGGCGACTTGTTGCCGGATGCGACGATCGACGATCGGCTTGCAACCGCCGCCAATCGATTGACGCAAACCAACGAAGAAGGTGGTACCGATGATGAAGAGTTTCGTATCGCCGCGGTCTTAGATCGCGTAAGCACCGTTTGGCAAACGTGGCAGGGCATCACGTTTGGTTGTGTTCAGTGTCACAGCCATCCCTACGACCCGATCAACCACGAAGAGTTCTATCAGTTCGCGGCGTTCTTCAACAACACCGTCGATTGCGATTTGAACGAAGAGTACCCGCTGTTGAGCGTACCGTTGGACGACAGAGACTTTGCCCGGGCCGGTGAAATGGACAACCAAGTGAATGCCCTCGAAGAATCGCTTTGGGCGCGAGAACGTGCCATCGTTGCGGACGAAGACGACGGATGGTGGCCGATCAATGACTTCACCGCTGCGGCAACCGAACAAACGAAGGTCAAGACCGAGACACGCGACGGACGCACCGAGTTCGTAACGTTGGATACCCTTTCGGTGGGTACCGCCATGACCATCGACGCGAGTTTGCCGGGTCAGCATGAAACGATCTCTGCGATACGTGCGACGTTCCTGCCTCGCCATCCGGATACGGCCAAAGCGGATTCGGAATGGGGTTTCATGGTCTCGCACTTCGAAGCCGCGTTGATCGCTGCCGACGGGACTCGTACGCCCGTCGCGTTCACGCGAGTGATCGGCGACGAACCGCATCCGATGAAGGATCCCGAGCAGAGCCTCAATGCAAAGAACAGCGACGGATTTGCCGCATACTCCCGCATTCACCACGCCCGATCCGCCGTGTTTGTGCTTCGCAGCCCCCTATCGTTAACCGCCAAATCACACTTAGAGCTGAAGTGGTCCAACAAGGCGCAGATGCTGGGTGCGTTCCCGCTGGTTACCCGCCGTGGATATTTCGAGGCCTCCAGTGAACCGGACCTGATGGAAAAACTGGCCGCCGACGATTTGATCACCAGCCGAAATCACCTCAAGAAGCTCAAGGGCGTACGCCGATCGATTGCATCGAGCCGAACGCCGGTCATGGCCGAACGTCCGGCCAATCTGAAGCGACCGACCCACGTGTTCATCCGCGGCCTGTTTTTAACCAAGGGTGACGAAGTTGTGCCGCAGATACCACTTGCCTTCGGTCGACTGCCCGACGACGCGCCGAAAGATCGCTTGGCGTTGGCAAAGTGGCTTGTGTCGCCTGAAAACCCGCTGACCGCGCGGGTTGCCGTCAACCGCGTGTGGTCGATCCTGTTCGGGATCGGGTTGGTCGCGACCGAGGAAGATTTTGGCACCAGCGGTGAAACGCCTTCGCATCCCCAGTTGCTAGATCACTTGGCGATCGAGTTCGCTACGACTCAGGGTTTTAGTACGAAGAAACTGATTCGATCAATCGTGCTCTCCCGGACGTACCGTCAATCGGCCGCCATCCGCGCGGACGTGCAGGACCACGATCCAGAGAACCGTTTGCTTGCTCGTGGTCCGCGTTTCCGGATGCCTGCAGAGATGGTCCGTGACCAGGCACTGGCAGCGTCGGGCTTGTTGTCCGACGATTTTGGTGGGCCGCCCGTGTTTCCGCCCATCCCCGATGGAATTTGGAAACCGTTTGCCGCTGACAAATGGAAAACCGCTGGTCCGGGCGACCGAAACCGGTATCGGCGGACGATCTACACCTACACCAAACGCAGCATTCCGTACCCGATGACGTCGACGTTCGATGCACCGTCGCGAGAATTTTGTAGTCCTCGGCGGCTGCGATCGAATACTCCGCTGCAAGCGCTGGTAACTTTGAACGATGTGACATTCGTTGAATGTGCGAACGCATTGGCCCAACGGATGGAATCGAATGGAAGCGATTTGAACCAAAAGATCCGATTCGGTTTTTTGGCGGTGGCGAGTCGAGAGCCCGATGCGGCGGAAAGTTCAGCGATCGAGAACCTGTTTCAACAATCGGTCGATCACGGATCCAGTCGCGGCGACGCGATGCGCGACGTTGCTTCGGTGTTGATGAACCTTGATGAAATCATGAGCAAATGATGAAACGAAAAGAAACGATTGGGCAACAGTGTTTTCGTCAATCGCTGGAAGATCGAACGCGACGGCATTTCCTGCGAGACTCGACGACCGGCTTGGGGGCGTTATGGCTGGCGTCGCAATCCGCTGCGACCGATGCTGCTGTGTTGCCAAAGCATGCACGCGACAATCCGCTCAGCCCCCTGGCACCGCCGCTTTCGGCAAAGGTCAAACGAGTCATCTACTTGCATATGGTAGGTGCGCCCAGCCAGCTTGAACTGTTCGATTACAAGCCCGACTTGAAGATGCTTGACGGGAAAGACTGTCCACAATCTTTCTTGGACGGCAAGCGGTTCGCATTCATCAACGGAACGCCCAAGATGCTCGGACCGCAGTTCCCCTTTCGACAGCACGGTGACTGCGGTGCGTGGTTCTCAGATCGGATGCCTCACTTGGCTTCTCACGCGGACGATCTGTGTTTTATCAAGACGATGCAGACGGACCAATTCAACCACGGGCCGGCCCAATTGATGGTCCACACCGGGACCTCGCAAATGGGGTCGCCGTCGATCGGTTCTTGGGTGACGTGGGGACTGGGTACCGAGAATTCCGACTTGCCCGGTTTCATCGTGCTGTTATCGGGTGGGCGGTTGCCGCGAGTCGGGAAGGCGCTTTGGAGTGCCGGTTTTTTGCCATCGGTTTACCAGGGCGTGCAGTGTCGATCGCAGGGTGATCCGGTGCTGAATGTGTCGAATCCCAACGGAGTGACTCGCGAAGAACGGCGACGGGTGCTGGATACGCTAGACGAATTGAATCGGCATTCGCACGAATCGTTCGGTGATCCCGAAACGTTGACGCGGATCGCCCAATACGAGATGGCGTTCCGCATGCAAGCATCTGCACCGGAGGTGATGGACCTGAAGAACGAGTCTGCGCAGACGCTGGCGGCCTATGGCGCCGATCCCGAGAAAGAGTCGTTCGCTAACAATTGCTTGTTGGCACGCCGGTTGGTCGAAAACGGAGTCCGCTTTGTTCAGCTTTACGATTGGGGCTGGGACACTCATGGATCCAGCAAAAGTGAAGCACTCGAGTTCGGACTGGTCGACAAGTGCAAACAAACCGATCAGCCGATCGCAGCGTTGTTGGCTGACCTGAAGAGTCGCGGATTGATGGAAGACACGCTAGTCGTATGGGGCGGTGAATTCGGAAGGACGCCGATGCGAGAAAATCGCGGCGGCAAAGAGATGGCTTTCATGGGGCGTGATCACAGCCCCGACGCGTTCACGATCTGGATGGCCGGCGCGGGCGTTAAATCGGGCTACACGCATGGCGAAACCGATGCGGTGGGTTACACGCCCGCCGTCGATCCGGTGCAAGTACGTGACATGCATGCGACGCTACTGCATTTGATGGGTTTCAATCATCAACAGATGAGCTACCCGTTCAAAGGCCTGAATCAAAAGCTGACTGGCGTGAAAGAGGCACGTGTCGTAGAGGCGATTTTGGCTTGATCCAGATTTGGCGTTGGCGGATGTGTGTTGTTTGCCCCCAATCGGCGACTGAGCAGTGACTTTTGGTGAAAAATGGGTCAGTTTCTGATTTTTCATTGCGGCTAATCGCAAAAATGTCGCGTAATGTCTATGAGGCAGTTGAGCTGTCCAGGGTGCTACTGATGCCGAAATCTTTTCCCTTAGGCGGGTCTTGGGAGTCGGTTTTTTGCTTTGTTAAGATCTTGTGAAAAACGTTCGATATGAAAATAAAGATAATTTCGTCTCATCCAAACCTTTTCTTTTCTCGCGAAGTAACCTGCGAGCATCGATTGACCGAAAGCGGTCGGCGATAATCGTTGTCAAAGCGTTCTCACCGATCACGGGTGAGCAGTTGCTTGTCCGGGCGTGGGTGAACAGGTAGGGGTACCGTGTTCGCCAATTGATTTCCGCGGACAACCGCCTGATGCTTGAGGCACGAAACTTGGTCCCGTAGGGCAGTACATGAGAGGCACAAGATGACATAGGGTCGCTTCGGCGATGCCCTTTGCCAGCAGAGAATCACTTGACTAGGAAAAATGTCCGTGCAGCATCCAGCGATACGTCGCGTCGGATGGCTGTCCGGCCACTTTTGAAATGGTTTGGCGAAAGATCCACCACCACTGATTGCGATCGGTCTCGATCCGGTAGTAGTCGCGGTTGATCGAAGGGCCTTTCCACCATCCGGTTTCGATTCTTTCTGGTCCCCAATGGCGGACGATGCGATGGGTCACTCCGTGGATTCGCAATCGCTCGGGCAATGTAGGAAGACACGTATCGCAGGCGAATGATGAGTCCGCCCAAGCGATCGACAAAGGCAGCGGATTTTTTAGCAGGGCCACAGGCCGGCGCATCGCGTCGGTCGGTGACGGATGGAATGAGGAATAACGACGGTGAGTCGCATGACTTCGCCGGTGTCGACCGGATCGATTCGAATCGCCGATGAGATTTCCGGCCATAGGAAAAGTTTGGTAAGCGTTTTCGGGCAACGGATCGCCCGTCAGTTTGAGTTCGACAACGGCATTACGCCCGAGTCGACCGCTCAGCGAATCGATCAGTCGGCTGATTGACGAACCGCTTAGCGAGTGAGTGGATGAGGTGGATCGGGTCGGCGACGCCGACTCGAACAACGGTGTTTGCACCGTACGAAGCGGACCAGTCAACGTGACTGAAACCGTTAACCGTTCGACAGCGGATCGCAAACGAATTTGTTCCAAACGATGAACCAACAGACCACTTAAATGTTTCGCGTCGGCCGACGGCGCGAACAAACCGATATCCAGGGTCAGTGGCGGGTGGATCGAAAGATCCAGGCGACATGTTAAGCGTAGTGCCCCACGCTGGCGTGTCGCCAAGCCCGCCCTTACCTGGTCGGTTAGCCGCTCGATTCGATCGGCCAAAATTCGCGAGTCCGTTGTCGGATACTCCATCGACAACGTTTCGCTGTGCTCGGCCTCGGCGTGATATACCCCGACGGGTTCGTCGACTTCACCGAGCGCCTGCTCGATTCGCCTCACCAAACCGATGCCCAGTCGTGGCGCGATCCCGCTTCGTGGTAACCGTAACAAGTGGCCGATCGTCTCGACACCCAGTCGACCGAGCGTCTCGGCAGTCTCCGGTGCAATCCTTAGTCCGGTCACGGGTAGGTCTTCGATCGCCGCGCGGTCGTCGCCCGGTGGCACGATGAAGCAGCGGTCTTCGGCGGCGTGCGATTTGGCGATCCGCGTGTGGGCGACCGCCCAAGCCGCACCGACCGAATCGGCGATCGCCAACCGACCGGCCAAGCCCATCGATGTTAACAGCGTGGTGACCGCGTCCAGCGTGCCCGCTTCGCCGCCGAACAGATGGGCGATGCCGGCGATGTCACAGATCAGCGATTCGCATTGGTGCCGCAAATGGCCGGCCCATGGGTGCGTGTCCAGCGACTCGATGGCGACCATCGGCGAAATGGTTTGCTGCATCCACCATGCGACTTGGTCCAGTTGTTGTCGGTCAAGGTGTTCGTCGTGGCGCTGGACGACGACATCATCCAGCTCCGCCGCCAAGCACATTTGGTGTGCCTGGGCGATGGACATCCCCACACGAACTCGCGCCGACCGAACTCGCGGACAACACGCCACCACCAACCGGCCTCGCCGCGAACGATCGTCCCAAAGCAGCAGCGGATCGGGTGAAACCGAAGCAGTTGCCGACTCAGGCTCAGACCCTGTTGCAGTCGCCGACTCAGGCTCGGCGGCGCTCGGCTGGGCGAGTCTTCGTCTTTGGATGGGCCAATTCGGAAGCCAAACGCACAGCAGCCGTTTCATGATAAGGAACCGATCGAAGGTGTTTGTTCGTTGTGTCGCGGGCGGCACTGTTTTGGGTCAGGCTGATCAAGCGACCGCCATCGTCGATCAACACCGTTGTCGCTGTACCGCCGGCTGATCCTCGGCAGCGATCTAGTGTCACCCGCAGTGCCGGATAGGCGGTTTGCTTTTTCGATTCGAATCGAACGTCTCGGGCCATGGCGACGTGGAACGACGTTTCCGCAAAACTGGGCCGGCCGCGCGTCACGATCGGGCGGACGAACAATCCAGGCGTACCGCCGGTTTCGGACGCCAATTGAAATCGTCGTGCGTCGCGGTCATCCAATTGGGCGCCGACGACGGACCACACCGCCGCGACCGATTCGCATCGCAGCGACTGGTCAATCGACCAAACCGCGTCGGCATGCGAATTGGGCCGGACCCAAATGATTCGATCCGCCGGGATCCCCAACGAGACCGCGGCGGGCGGATAGAAGTCGGCTTCGCGCGCCACCACCACCAAGGGGCCCGGGTGGGCAGCGATGCGGCCCGCGGCGGTCACCAACGAAAGAGCGCAGGTGGCGTTGGAATGATTGTCGCCGATCCAGTGGGTCACCGAGTCGACTTTCAATCCGCCGCGAGGCAACATCGCGTCGATGTCGGAGTGGCCAGCCGAAAAGGTCTCGACGGTCGGCCCGGCGGCGGCTTCGACCGTGCTGATACAGCCAGCTTGGACACGCAGTTGCTGTAAAATCTGTTCACGGCTCGGCGGCGTGGTATCTTCAGGTTGGGGCGAAGCGGACGGCTTCACCTTCCCTTCGGTCGGATCGACTCGTTTTGCCTCACCCTCCTTCGGGAGGGTCGCGAGGAACGAGCGGGGAGGGATCGGTGCTAGCCCTTCCCTCGCTGACGCTCGACCCTCCCGTGGGGAGGGTAAATCCTGGGCGAAGGCGAACGTTTGTTGGAATGCCACTCGGTTCACCTCCCTGGTCGAGCTCGGTTGGATTAAAGTCAGGTGGACGGCAGAACACCCAATGCTAGCAACTTGGTGTAACTGCGTACAGTATCTTTAAGTCGGTTTTTTAGGCAACTCGGATGCAGAAAATTCGTTGGTTCTTTCTGATCGTCGGCATCCTGCTGGCCTTATCGATGGCGCTCCAGAACAATGCTTTGACGGACGTGCGGCTGCTTTGGATGGACGCCGCGTTCCCGTTATCGGTGTTATTGGTGGTTTCCACGGCGGTGGGGTTCTTGTTCGGGGCGTTGGTGACCGCGTCAATGCTGCGAAACCGAAAGTCGACGAAAAAGGAAGTCGTCGTGGTGGAATCCAAAAAGGACGCCGGCAAAACAGGAGCTTCCCAGGACACGTCGCCGCTCAGGTAACCCGGCCGCTTGCGAGAGCGTCCGACTTAGATTTACCAACCTTTTCAAGGAGAGTCTGAGCCTAAGCGAGGGGAGGATTCGAGCAGACGCTCCCCCTCTCCTCGCTTAGGCTCGACTCTCCCGAGGGAGAGTGAAGTCATTGTAAAACACGGCCAAAACTGAATCACCTAAGCCGGACGTTCGCCGCAGCCTCACCTTGCACGTCGGCGGGCGGCCATTTGCTCGCGGCGTTTGGCGACCAAGTCGTACCGCAGCAGCACCAATCGGGCCAAATCGCCCATGTGGTTCAGCCCGCCTTCTTCGCGTTTTTCGCCAGACCGTTTGGCTGATACCTGGGCTATCGCAGAGGTCGAAACGGGCTCAGCGGCCGGTTGGGCGACGGGCACATTCACGACAGGGACGATCGGGGTGGCAGTGGTTTCAGCGACCGAATCGAACAGCAACATTTGGGTCATCGGGAAGTCTCCGGCAAAAATTTGTTTCCGCCGAGCCTCCGTTGGCTCGACAAAAACGATTCTTCGCTAAGCCCGTGACACGTCTGGTCAAAGGGTGGCGGAATAGGTGTTGGGGATTAGGTGTTAGGTAATGGGGATTTGATGCTCGATCCGGCCGAACCTTCTTGCTTTGGTTTCTCTCAGCTATAATGCAGTTGTGGAATCAACCACGGCTTTTCATATAAGGAGCGTCACCTATCACTGCGCGTGAACCCCACCAAGTCCAAGACGACTCGCCCGAACGCAGCATCTTGGCACGTATGATCATGCCCGGCGAACCCGTCGAGGCCGATCCGTTGGAAGAACTGCACGGTTTGGCAACCACCGCCGGCACTCAAGTCGTTGATGAATTGATCCAACGACGTTCGGCCGCCAACCATTCGACTTACTTGGGCAAAGGAAAAGTCGAAGAGCTTCGATTGATGGTTGAACGGTACGACGCCGACCTGATCGTCTTCGACAACGACCTGTCACCCGCTCAGGTTCGCAATCTCGAACAAGCCACCGGTGCCCGCGTCATCGACCGGACGGAATTGATCCTGGACATTTTTGCGGCCGGCGCGCGGACGCACGAATCACGATTGGCGGTCGAGTTGGCACAACTCGAGTATTCGCTGCCGCGGTTGAAACGGATGTGGACGCACTTGTCGCGGCAAGCGATGGGCGTCGGCATGCGGGGGCCCGGCGAAAAGCAATTGGAAGTCGACCGTCGTATCGCCCAGAAACGCATTCACGATTTGCAAGCCGAGTTGTCGCAAGTCGAACGTCGTCGAGAACGTCAAGTTGCCGCTCGCAAGGAATCGCCGACGGTGTCGTTGGTCGGTTACACCAACGCGGGAAAGAGCACATTGATGAACGCGCTGACCGATGCCGACGTGTTGGCCGAAGACAAACTGTTCGCGACGTTGGACACGCGAACCCGACGATGGCAATTGCCCGGCTGGGGCACGGTGCTGTTAAGCGATACGGTTGGTTTCATTCGCAACTTGCCGCACTCGTTGGTCGCCAGTTTCAAGTCGACCCTTGAAGAAACTCGCCAAGCCGAGCTCTTGCTGCACGTCGCCGACGCCAGCAGCGCGACTGTCTTTGAACAGATCGCGGCGGTCTACGAAGTGCTAAAGGAATTGGGCATCGAGGAAAAAGACACGCTGTTGGTGCTGAACAAGATCGACGCGATCGAAAGCCCCGCGGTGTTGAACCGCGTTCTGGACCGTTACCCCAACGCAATTCCCGTCAGCGCCCAGTCGAACAAAGGTTTGACGATGTTGACCGAAGCGGTCGGCGAAGCACTTGGACGCGAATTCTTGGACGTCGAAGTCGATGTCGCCGTGACGGACGGGAAACTGTTGTCGTACTTGTCAGCCAAAGGCGAAGTGTTGTCGCGAGAATTCGGCGACCAGATCACCACCGTCCACGTCCGCATGCCCGTCGCCGCGATGGGGCCGGTTCACAAATCGGCCAAGGACATTCGCCCGATCGACGATCCGTCACGGCGGACAATGCCAATGGGCACGGTCCATCACGACGATGTCGATGTCGGTGATCTGCCGATGGGCGACGCGCCCAGCGAAGTGGCTTGATCGCGTGCGATTGAATCCCGACGGCGCCGTCACCATCGTGACCGGCGCCAGTAGCGGCATCGGACGCTGTCTTTGCGAAATGCTATCGGACCGCGGCGCAACGGTCGTCGCCGTTGCCCGGCGGCGCGAGCGATTGGAAGAACTTCGCCAGCGGGCAACCGTCGGCAAGATCATTCCCGTTGCTGGCGACATTACGGATGGCGGCGTGCGCGAATCGATCATCGATGTCGCAGCAAACGTGCGTGGCGGCGCGGTCGACTTGCTGGTCAACAATGCGGGCGTCGGCGCGATCGGTCCGTTCGCCGATGCTTCGCCGGCCCGGCTGCGCGAAGTGATGGAAGTCAACTTTTTTGCGCCCGCCGAACTGACACGAATCGCGATCAAGCATCTGGCGAGATCGCCCGCCGCCGTGATCGCCAACATCAGCAGCGTGTTGGGCCACCGCGCCGTGCCGAACAAAAGTGAATACTGTGCCAGCAAGTTTGCGATGCACGGATGGAGCGATTCGTTGCGAGCCGAGCTGGCACCGCGCGGTATCCAGGTCACCCTGGTCAGCCCCAGCACCACCGACAGCGAGTTTTTCGACGCGTTGGTTCACACCGGCGCCGACCAAACGTCGTCCAGCATCGGCAGCTGGACGCCCGACCGCGTCGCCCGTGCGGCAATGGCGGCGATTCTGGCACGCCGCAGCGAAGTCATCCTCAGCCTTGGCGGCAAAGCACTCGTCTATGCCGACCGCATAGCTCCGCCGATCATGAATGCGATTCTGAAACAGAAGTAGAGCTAGCCAGTTCTACAACTTAGGCAACGATCGTCGTGGATCGCTCCGCCGAACCAACACCTGGAACTCGTTGGATTGCGGAGCAATCCACGACAATCCGGACTACCCAGTTTCAAAAACGGATTGGATCTGGAAACGGAAGTAGCTCACACGACAAATCCGTCGCCAAGCCGTAAACTGACGTGTGGTCATCCCGAGCTACTCGAACCGCGAACGAATCTCATGAAAGCTGCCTATCTGACCGCGACTGGTGCGCCCGACGTCATTCAATTCGGCGACCTCGATACACCCACGCCCGGCCGCGGCGAAGTGCTGATCCGCGTCCATGCCGTTTCGGTCAACCCGATCGATACCTACGTCCGCAGCGGCGTGGTCGCATTCGATTTGCCGAAGCCCTACATCCCCGGTTGCGATGCGGCCGGTGTCGTCGAAACCGTCGGCGAAGGCGTCCATCACGCGAAAGTGGGCGACCGAGTTTGGTGTACCAACCAAGGATTGCTGGGGCGACAAGGAACGTTCGCCGAGAAGATCGTGATCTCACAAGACTGGTGCTATCCGTTGGCCGATGAAGTCTCGTTCGTCGACGCGGCCGCGTGCGCCCTGGTGGGCGTGACGGCTCACTTGGGTCTGTTCCGCGAAGCCGATTTGCAAGGCGGCGAAACCATCTTGGTGATCGGCGGCAGCGGCGGCGTCGGTTCGATGGTCGTGCAGATGGCGCGCGTGGCCGGCGCAACGGTGATTGCCACCGCAGGCAGCGAATCGAAATGCGAAGCCGTCAAGAACCTGGGCGCTGACGTGACGATCAATTACCAAACCGAATCCTTGGCCGAAGCGGTCAAACGCGAAGCCCCCAAGGGCGTCAACGTGTTTTGGGAGACTCGCCGCGAACCCGATTTTGATTTGGCCGTCGACCTGATGGCGGGCCGTGGCCGGATGGTATTGATGGCCGGTCGTGATGCCCGACCGTCGTTTCCGGTCGGCCCGTTCTATGTCAAAGAATGTTCGCTACACGGGTTTGCGATGTTCAAAGCGACGGCGTCCGAAATTCGAGCAGCCGCTGAGGACATCAACCATTGGTTGGCGATGGGAAAATTGAAAGCCACCATCGGCCGAACGCTACCACTTAGCGAAGCCGCCCAAGCACACCGTTTGCAAGAACAAGCGACACTGCAGCAATCCGGTGAACTGATGGGCAAGATCGTGCTGACGGTCGACTGATACGCTGCTTACTGCGGATGTTCAGCGCCGCAACCGTCACTGCGAAAACAAACTTGGGAAGACTGCATGAGCTTTGAAACGATCCAGTTGGCGACGGGCCGAGAGATGCCTTCGGTCGGGCTTGGCCTGTGGAAGATCGAAAACGCGATCACAGCCGACATCGTTCGCAGCGCCATCGATTGCGGCTACCGTCACTTCGACAGCGCCGCCGATTATGGCAACGAGATTCAAACCGGCGAAGGGTTATCGGCTGCTTTTCGCGACGGCGCCGTCGCTCGCGAAGACCTGTGGATCACCAGCAAACTGTGGAACACGTTTCATCATCCCGATCACGTGCGGCCGGCTTTGGAAAAGTCGTTGCGAGACTTGCAGGTCGATTATCTGGACCTGTACTTGATCCACTTTCCGATCGCACAAGCCTTTGTGCCGATCGAGAAACGTTATCCACCAGGTTGGTTTGCCGATCCCGATGCGCCGAATCCGACCGTCCAAACGCAGCCGATCCCGATCATCGATACGTGGCGGGCGATGGAAGCGTTGGTTCACGACGGATTGGTGCGTGACATCGGGGTTTGCAACTTCGGTGTTTCGTTGCTTCGCGATTTGGACAATCAAGCCGAAATTGGGCCGGCGATGTTGCAGGTCGAAATGCACCCGTATCTGACCCAAGAAAAACTGCTGCGGTTTTGTGACCAGTCCAACATCGCCGTGACCGCGTTCTCGCCGCTAGGGGCACAGTCGTATTTTCAGTTGAACATGGCCGAGGCGAGTGAATCGCTGTTGGAACACGACACGATCAAGTCGATCGCGACGGACGTTGGTCGAAGCCCGGCACAGGTGTTGTTGCGGTTCGGTGTCCAGCGAGGCACGTCGGTGGTTCCGAAGACTTCGAACGTTGATCGTTTGAAAGAGAATTTGGCGGTCTTCGATTTCACGTTGTCGGATGACCACATGAAGCGAATCGCAGGACTCGACCGTCATCGTCGATTCAATGACCCCGGCGATTTTTGCGAAGCTGCGTTCAACACATTTTTCCCAATCTACGAATAGTCTTTCGAAACGAATCGGCGATAGGAACTCATGCGTTTTTTGAGTGTCGTACTGTTTTTCACGTTCACTTCGCTTGCGGGGGCGGAGGATTCTGAGGCGTTGGTTGCCGTCGCCCGATACTCGCAAGTCGAAACGTTTGACGACTTGGATCAGTTAGCAAAACAGACCGCATCGTCGGATTTTGTACCTCGGCGTGCCGTGCCGGAATCTTTGGCGGCAATGGTGTATGACCAATACGTCAAGATTCAATACAAGATCGAGAATGCGACGTGGTGGGGAACGGATCGGCCTTTCTGGATCGAAACGTTCCACCAAGGGTTTGTACAGCGCGACCGCGTTTGGTTGTTCGTTCGCGAAGACGATCGAAACCGGTTGATCCCGTTTTCGACGGACGACTTCACTTATGATCTTCATGGCTTGGATCCGAAATCCATCGCTGATGCCGGTCATGCGGGAATCAAAATCGCCGGACGTTTTCCTAGGGGCGCCGAAGAAGAATTCTTGACGTTTTTGGGGTCCAGCTATTTTCGCGCCCGCAGTGAATCCAACGTTTACGGTGCGTCGGCACGTGGTTTGGCGATCGACATTGCAACCGAGGGTGCCGAAGAGTTTCCGTTCTATCGTGCGATTTGGATCGACGAACCCACCCCGGATGCAAAGTCCGTCACGGTGCGTGCGTTACTGGATAGCCCCACCGTCTGCGGCGCTTACCAGTTCGAATTGATGCCCGGCGCGACGACGACGTCGATTGACGTTCGATCGTCACTTCATTTTCGCCGAGTCCCCAAGAAGCTGGCCATCGCACCGCTGACCAGCATGTGGATTTGGGGCGATGGTTTGCGCGGTCCGCCCAAAGACGCGCGGCCGTCGGTTCATGATTCCGACGGCCTATTGATTCGCACCGGCGAGGCGGCCCATAGCGACTGGACCTGGCGAGCGATCGCCCGACCGCCGTATCCCTCGGTGACTTCGTTTCCGACCGATCGTTTGCTCGGGTTTGGTTTGATGCAGCGGAATACCTCGTTCTTTCATTTCGACGATCACAACGCGTTGTACAACAAACGGCCCAGTGTGTTCGTTACGCCGCACGGTGATTGGGGTGCGGGCCGCATCGAGCTGTTGGAATTGCCCGGTGCTCACGAAGGCATCGACAATCTTGGTGCCTACTGGATCCCCCAATTACCCCCCACAACGGATGCCCCCCTGCGGCTTCGATACACGGTCGAGTTTTTCGGGGGCGACCATGGCGGGCAATCCAACGTCGCTCGGGCGACGTCGCTGGAACTGAAACGCGGCGCCGAGTCGATTGCATTGACGGTCCGCTTTGCGGGCGAAGTGATCCGCGAAATCCCCGCAACCGCGTATATCGACGTCGCGATCGCCACGGTTCGCGGTGCCATTTCCGAACAAAAGCTGACCAAGACGCAAACCGGCGACTGGCTGCTAAAAATGGTCGCAACGCCCTCGGAACCGGCACCCATGGAGATCAAGGCAACGCTGCGTCACCGCGGGCAGCCGGTCTCGGAGACCTTCTCGTATCTTTGCCCTCACGACGAGCCGCAATTTGTCTACCCAGACGTCTACACACGGTAATTTCACCGCTCCTTACCTAAAAACGCCGTTTGGAATAAGCTAAAAGCGTTGTAAATTCCTCGGTTTGACCCTGCCCCGTTGTTTCCCGCTGATTTTCCATGACTCCCGCAAAACTCGTTCTTGAAGACGGCTCCGTATTCCCTGGCCAATCGTTCGGCGCGGCTGGCGAAGTGACCGGCGAGGTTGTTTTCAATACGTCGATGACCGGTTATCAAGAAATCTTGACCGATCCCAGCTATCACGGCCAAATCGTCACGATGACGTACCCGGAAATCGGCAACTACGGCGTCAACGAAATCGATGTCGAACACCGCGTTCCGTCGCTGTCCGGGTTTATCGTTCGCGAGCTCAGCCGGATCCACAGCAACTATCGCGCGAGCGGCGACCTGGACACCTATTTGAAAAAGCACAACGTCATCGCGTTGTCGGGTATCGACACACGATCGTTGGTGCGGCACATCCGAACCGCCGGAGCGATGCGAGGTATTTTGTCGACCACGGACGCCGACAATGCATCGTTGATTGCCAAAGCCAAAGCCGCACCCAGCCTGGTCGGACGCGATTTGGTTCGCGAAGTGATGAGCAAGTCCGTCACATCCTGGGACGAAAAACTTGACGATTGGACCGCTTGTGAAATCGGTGCGGCCGTCGATTCAGGTGGCGGCACCCACGTCGTTTGCATGGACTTTGGCATGAAGTGGAACATTCCGCGACACTTTGCGTCGCGTGGTTACAAGGTCACGATCGTACCCGGCGACACGACAGCGGCCGAGATCATGAAACTGTCGCCCGACGGTGTGTTTCTGTCCAACGGTCCCGGCGACCCCGAGCCGCTTGACTATGCGATCAAGACGATCAGCGAGCTGTTGGGGAAGACACCGATTTTTGGAATCTGCTTAGGTCATCAGTTGTTGTCACTGGCATGTGGCGCGAAGACCTTCAAGTTGAAGTTCGGCCATCGCGGTGCGAACCAACCGGTGATGGATCTGACGACGGGCAAGGTTGAGATCACCACGCAAAACCACGGCTTCGCAGTCGACGCCGACTCGTTGCCCGCAGACCTTGAAATCACACACCGTAACTTGAACGATGATACGGTTGCGGGCGTGCGCCACAAAACCCATCCCGCATTCGGTGTTCAGTATCACCCCGAAGCGGCCGCCGGACCGCACGACAGTCATTATCTGTTCGACCGGTTCCAGGATCTGCTGACTGCTGCGGCAGTTTGACAGCGACGCTGGCATCCCTCGAATCTCGCCTCGCCATGAACCGGTGAATCTTTGTATGATCCCGACTTCGTGGCAGTCGTGTTACCGTCGAATGGATCGACGATTCGAGATATCCCACCGCAACGAGTAGCGTGAAATACACCATTTCCCTCGGCGTCGCCCTGCTGGCCAACTGGCTGTTGTGGTCCGGGCACTTCGACAATCCCTTTCTGCTTGGACTGGGATTTGGGTCGTGTGTGTTGAGTCTTTGGTTGTCGGCGAGAATGCGAATTGTCGACGAAGAAGGCGCGCCGGCTCAACTCGGCTTGCGTCCCTTCACGCAATTCGCGCCGTGGTTGGCATTCAAAATTGTTGAATCGAATGTCCATGTCGCCAAAATCATTTTGTCGCGCGACATGCCGCTCAACCGCAACGTGGTGACCATTCAGTCGAACCAAAAGAGCGCACTCGGTCGTGTAATCCTGGCAAATTCGATCACGCTGACGCCGGGTACGGTGTCGGTCGATTTGATCGAAGACAAAATCATGATTCACGCGTTGTCCATCTCCGACGCTGACGAAGACATGTCCGGTGACATCGATCGAAGGATCTGTCGATTGGAGCGTTCAGAGTGAATCCGTTTTCAATGCTGATCGCCAGCGCCCAACCGATCACCCACGCGACGGATTCCGCGACTGTCTTTCCCTTCCCAAGCATGTTTGCCGTCGCCAGCGCTGCGGTGCTGGTCACGATGACATTGGCACTGACACGGGCGATGCTTGGCCCGACGGTTTTCGATCGCGTGTTGGCGCTGAACATGTTCGGCACAAAAACAGTGCTGTTGATTTCGGTCGTCAGCTTCATGAGTGGCCGTACCGATTTTCTTGACCTGGCGCTGCTCTATAGCCTGATGAATTTCATCGGCATGGTGGCGCTGTTGCGATTCACGACAACGGGCACGTTTAGCGAGGAATCGCTGTGATTTTTTTGGCCACGTTGCAACCCGGCGGCATCGAAAGCTGGATTCCGATCGCGCTGGACACGATCAGTTGGACGCTGTTGTTGGCGGGATCGGCGTTCGCGGTCATCGGTGGCATCGGCATTTTGCGATTGCCCGAATTCTTTTCACGAATGCACGGCGCGGGCATCACCGACACGATGGGTGCCGGTTTGATCATGTTGGGGTTGGTGTTCCAATCCGATTCCGTCCTGGTCGCGTTCAAGGTACTGGCGATTCTGTTTTTCTTGATGGTCACGAGCCCGAGTTCCTGTCACGCGCTGGCCCACTCGGCACTGGCGAACGGACTAAAACCGGAATTGGATGTTCGGACGCCCCGGCGAGATGAATCGTCGGCCGACGCGATGGAGACCGACGCATGAACTTGATCGAGTTTGCGATTCTGGGCCTGTTGGCGACCACGGCGGTTACGATCGCGCGGATTCGCGATTTGTGGGCCGCGATCATGTTCACGGGCATCTACAGTTTTCTGTCGGCCAGCTGGATGTTGCTGCTGGATGCGCCCGACGTATCGTTCACCGAAGCCGCCGTCGGCGCGGGCATCTCGACGGTGTTGATGCTAAGCACGTTGGCGTTGACGGGTAAGGTCGAGAAGGCACCCACGCGATTTTCGCCGATGCCTTTGTTGGTGGTCACCGTGACCGGTTGCGCGCTGGTCTATGGCACGCTTGACATGCCACCGATGGGCGCGGCCGATGATCCGATTCACTTGCACCCCAACCCCGGTTTCGTCGAACGTTCGCAAGCCGACATGCACGGGCTTCCCAACGTGGTGACGGCAGTGCTGGCTAGCTACCGAGGCTATGACACCCTGGGCGAAACGACGGTGGTATTCACCGCCGGATTGGCCGTGCTACTGATCTTGCGTCGCAGTACTGACGGCACAGCAAAGCCGGACGGCACAGCGGAGTCGAACGAATGACCGAATTTCCAATCATACGCGTTGTCAGCAAACTGCTGATTCCGTACATCCTGCTGTTCGCGTTGTACGTTCAATTCCACGGCGATTATGGGCCCGGTGGCGGATTCCAAGCAGGCGTGATTTTCGCATCGGCAATCATTTTGTACGGTTTGGTCTTCGGACTCGATTCCGCCAAAAAGGTGGCACCGCCGCGGATCATCGAACGACTGATGGCCACCGGCGTCATGATCTACGCGGGCACCGGTTTGCTAACGGTCGTGATGGGCGGAAACTTTCTCGACTACGACGTCCTTGAACATCATTTCATGCCCCAGTGGCACGTGCCCAGCGGACAACACTTGGGCATTCTGCTGGTCGAATTGGGTGTTGGAGTCACCGTGACTTCGGTGATGGTCATGATTTTCTATGCGTTCGCGGGAAGACGGCAGACCACATGATCCTGGCGGACACACTCGAAACGTTTCGCGATTTGTTCAACTACTGGGTCGTCGTCTTCTTGATGATGACCGGGTTTTACATCGTGATCGCACGCAAGAATCTGATCAAAACGATCATCGGTTTGAACATCTTCCAAACGTCGGTGTTCTTGCTGTACATCACGATGGGCAAGATCGATGGTGCCACGGCGCCGATCATCCCACCGGCGCTGGCGGCCGGGCACGGTCACGGGCACGATGAATCGTCCGACGCGGCGTCACACGTCGCCGAACAAATCTATTCCAATCCGCTGCCCAGCGTATTGATGTTGACGGCGATCGTCGTTGGCATCGCAACAACGGCAACGGCGCTCGCACTGATCGTTCGCATCCGCGAAGACTACGGAACGATCGAAGAAGACGAGATCCTTGAACTCGACCGCACCGAGTGGGACAAGGCATCGTGATGGAACCGAACCTGCCAGTATTGTTGATCGTTTTGCCGATGGTGGCGGCGCCGCTTTGCGTGCTTGTCGGCAATCGATACGTTGCCCATGTGATCGCGCTGATGGCGTCGATCGGAACGTTTGCCATCGCGATGATGTTGATGGCGCAAGTGATAAATACCGGAGTCATTCGGTATGACATCGGTGGCTGGGAACCGCCCTACGGCATCGAATACGTCATCGATTCGCTTAGCGCGTTCGTGATTCTATTTGTTTCGGGAATGGCCGTCGTCACGTTGGTCTATGCCCCCGACAGCGTCGACAGCGAGATTCCAAAGTCGAAGCAAACGTTGTTTTACGCGACGTTTCTACTATGCGTGACCGGACTTCTGGGCATGGTCGCGACCGGTGACTTGTTCAACGTGTTTGTGTTTTTAGAGATCTCGTCGCTTTCGTCGTACGCCCTGATTTCGCTCGGTCGAACGCGGCGGGCGCCACTTGCGGCGCTGCAGTATTTGATCCTGGGCAGTATCGGCGCAACGTTCATTCTGATCGGCATCGGATTGCTTTATCAAATGACCGGCACGCTGAACATGGCCGACATTGCTTCGCGGATCGATACGACCGACGGACCACGAACGATGTTGGTGGCGTTGGCGTTTTTGACGATCGGTTTGTACGTAAAAATGGCGGTCTTTCCGCTGCACACCTGGTTGCCCAACGCGTACACGTATGCCCCGTCGGCGGTCACCATTTTCATCGCGGCCACCGCGACCAAGGTTTCCGTTTACGCGTTCATCCGATTGATCTACGGCATCATCACGCCCGAGTTCGCGTTCGACATCCTGCCGCTCGATTCGGCACTGCGAGTGCTGGCGCTGGTGGGCATCTTCGCCGCTTCGATGGCCGCCATTTTTCAAGACAACGTCAAGCGACTATTGGCCTACAGCAGTGTCGCCCAGATCGGATACATGTTGCTGGGGATCAGCATGAACAGCCAAACCGGTTTGACCGCTGGCATCGTTCACATGTTCAACCACGCCATCATCAAGGGCGGACTGTTCATGGTCGTTGGATGCTTCGCGATCCGTTTGGGATCGGTTCAGTTGAGTGAATGGAAGGGCGCCGGACGCGTCATGCCGTGGACCGCGTTCGCGTGGGCGATCGGCGGTTTGGGTTTGATCGGTGTCCCGATGACGGCTGGGTTCATTAGCAAGTGGTTGCTGTTGACCGCGGTGCTGGAATCAAACCGATGGCCGGTCGCGGTGCTGATGCTGATCAGTTCTCTGCTGGCACTGATTTACGTTTGGCGAGTCGTCGAAACGTTGTACTTTGCCGAACCGTCCGAACGAGTCAAACAAGCAACCGAAGCGCCGCTGCAGATGCTGGTGCCGACCTACTTCGTGCTCAGTCTGGTGATCGTGTTTGGCGTCTGGACGACATACTCGGCCGGATTGGCTGCCGAAGCGGCGACGATGTTGTTGGGAGGACCAACCCAATGACGCCTGAGAATCAAATCATCATCGCACTGGCACTTCCGCTCGTTGCGTTCGCTTTCAACTTTGCGTTCGGCAAGATCCCGAACCTGCGCGAAACCAGCACCGTGGTGATCGGATCGGTGTTGTTCGTTGTCGTTGCGATGCTGTCGCGATCCGTGTTTGCCGGAGCGCGCCCCGAATGGGCGTTGGGCGAAATTTTGCCCGGTTTTGCGATCCGCTTTGAAGTCGAACCACTGGGCATGCTGTTCGCGATGGTTGCATCGGGATTGTGGATTCTGACCACGATCTACGGCGCCGGTTACATGCGGGGACATCACGAAAAACATCAAACGCGATTCTTTGGCTGTTTCGCCTTGGCAATCTTTGCGGCCATGGCGTCGGCGTTCGCCGCGAACCTGTTTACGTTGTTTGTCGCGTATGAATTGATGACCGTGTCGACGTATCCGTTGGTAACGCATCACGGTGACCAAGACGCCCGCCGCGGCGGACGGATCTACTTGGGCATCCTGCTTTCGACGTCGGTTGCGTTCTTCATGTTGGCGATCGCGTGGACTTGGTCAGTCGCGGGAACGTTGGATTTTCGACCGGGCGGCATTTTGCAATCGGCCTACGAAGCGGACAAGATTTCGCAAACCGGTCTTGGCGTGCTGTTGGGTCTATTCGCGTTCGGGATCGGCAAAGCGGCGCTGATGCCGTTTCACCGCTGGTTGCCGGCCGCCATGGTCGCGCCGACACCGGTCAGCGCGCTGCTGCATGCGGTGGCGGTCGTCAAAGTCGGTGTATTTTCCGTCATGAAGGTCGCCGTCTACATTTTCGGGATCGACCTGCTGCAATCGACCGGCGTCAGCGTTTGGTTGATGTATGTGGCGGGCTACACGCTGCTGGTGGCTTCGCTGGTGGCAATGACAAAAGATAATCTGAAAGCCCGTTTGGCGTATTCAACGATCGGACAACTGGCCTACATCACGCTGGGGGCGATGCTGGCGAATCCGTCGGGCGTCGTCGGTGGCGGGATGCACATCGCGATGCACGCGGTCGGCAAGATCACGTTGTTCTTTTGTGCCGGGGCGATCTACGTTGCCGCTCACAAGAAAAATATCAGCGAGATGCGGGGACTCGGTCGCCAGATGCCGTACACCTTCGCGGCCTTTGCGATCGCATCGATCAGCATCATCGGATTGCCGCCCGGTGGCGGCGCGTGGAGCAAATGGTTCTTGGCGGTCGGCACCGTCGAAAGCGGGCACTACACGTTGACGGCCGCGCTGATGATCAGTTCGCTGCTGAACATCGCGTACTTGGTGCCGATTCCCGTGTTGGCGTTTATGTCACCGCTTGAACGCAGCGACGAAGAAAAGCACAACGAAGAAAAGCACGACGATCACCACCACGCCGAATCAACTGATGAAATCCACGAAGCGCCGCTCGCATGCGTGCTTCCGCTATGCATCACGGCGCTGGGCAGCGTTTGGTTGTTCTTTGCGGCCGAATCCATCTACAAAGTGTTGCTGCCGATCACTCAGTGAAGCATCTGGCGTTGAATCCAACTATGACAAATCCATCCACCGATTCTGAACCAAGCTGGTTCGAACGACCGCAAAACATCAAAAAGTTGACCGGCGCACTGGTGGTGTCGTGCGTCGTTTTGGTGATCGCCGACGGGTTTTACGAAAACCCGCATCCGCATTTCGATCTCGAAACATCGTTCGGCTTTCAAGCGTGGTTCGGTTTCATCGCCTTTGTGGTGATCGTTTTTTTGGGTCGATTGCTTCGGTTGATCGTCAGCAAGCCAGAGGACTACTATGAACGTCGTCGCTAACTTGCCGCCCGGATGGATCATGATCGCCGGCGCGCTGGTACTCTTGTTGGCCGTGCCCCGCACGATGCACAGCTTGGGCGTGTTGGTCGTTTCGGCGATCAGTCTGGTCAGCTTTCTGTACCGTTTTTCGTTTTCCGAAGACGTCACGTTTGGCAACATCGAACTGTTCGGCGCCCAGCTGCAGATGGTTCGTGTCGACAAATTCAGTCGCGTTTTTGCGTTGGTGTTCCACATCGCGGCGATCGTTGCGGCGATCTACGCGTTGCATCTTCGCGATACGAAACAGTCAATCGCTGCGATGGTGTATGCAGGCGCCGCGATCGGCGCGGCTTGCGCGGGCGACCTGGTGACGCTGTTCGTTTATTGGGAATTGACGGCGATTTCGAGCGTCATTTTGGTCTGGGCGACCAACACCGAAACGGCCTACCGATCGGGCATGCGGTACTTGATCATCCAAGTCGCCTCGGGCGTGCTGTTGTTGTCGGGTGCCATTTTCCAATTCGTGCAAACCGGATCGTTGGCGTTCGAAAGTTTCGTTGTCGACGGCCAATCGCTTTCGCCGGCGGGAATCTTGGTTCTGTTGGCTTTCGGAATCAAGTGTGCATTCCCGCTGTTGCACAATTGGTTGCAAGACTCGTACCCCAACGCGACGCCGACGGGAACGGTTTTTCTAAGTGCGTTCACGACCAAGCTGGCTGTCTATTCGCTAATTCGCGGTTTCGCCGGATACGAACCGTTGATCTGGATCGGTTGCGCGATGACGTTGTTTCCGATCGTCTTTGCGGTGATCGAAAATGATTTACGGCGAGTCTTGGCGTATAGCTTGAACAACCAACTGGGGTTCATGGTTGTCGGCATCGGTATCGGCAGCGAGCTTGCGCTCAATGGCACCGTGGCACACGCGTTCTGTCACATCATCTACAAATCGTTGTTGTTCATGTCGATGGGCGCGGTCATGTTGCGCGTCGGGACGACGAAGGCGACGGAGTTGGGCGGATTGCACAAATCGATGCCCTGGACGACGGCGTACTGCATGATCGGTGCGGGCGCGATTTCGGGGTTCCCGCTGTTGAGCGGATTCATCAGCAAGTCGATGATCATTTCGGCGGCCGGCGAAGCCCATTTGTTCTGGGTCTGGATCGTGCTGCTGATCGCTTCGGCGGGCGTGATGGAGCACTCGGGGATCAAGATTCCGTTCTTCGCGTTCTTTGCCCACGACAGCGGCAAGCGGGTCGACGAAGCACCGCTAAACATGCTGGTCGCGATGGCGATTGCGGCTGCGTTTTGCATCGGGCTGGGCGTCGCCTATCCGCTGCTGTACCGGATCCTTCCGTTCGACGTCGACTACCATCCGTATACGGTGACGCACGTGGTCACCCAATTGCAGTTGTTGATGTTCGCCGGCTTGGCGTTCGTGTTTCTGATGAAATCGGGTTTGTATCCCGACGAGAAGCGAGCGACGGTGCTGGACACCGACTGGGTCTATCGCCGGGCGCTGCCCAAGTTTGTGCGAGGCTTGCGAGTGACGGTCGACACTGTCGGCGGCAGCATGCGTGGCGACACGAACGTGGTCCTGCAAAGCTTTTATCAAAACGCGAAATCAACGTTCGATGAAAACGGAATTTTGGGTCGAACATGGTCCAGCGGAACGATGGCATTTTGGACCACGGTGCTGCTGGCGACGTGTTTGGGCATCTACTACTTCTAGCCCTCATTTCGACCAGTCGATCCTTGCCGACCTTGAATGGGTGGTCATCGGGATCCGCTACCGAATCGTTCGGCGTTCAGAGATCGGGATCTTGGGCCAGTTTTGATGGGCCGACCGAACGTTGCAGGTCCGCCAACTGAGACGGATCGGTCAAGCGAGTCGCGCCGCTGCCGCCCCATTTCGCCCGACAGAACTCCGAAAAGTTCTTCCCCATTTTCTTCAAATGGTGGGCCGCCGAAACCAGGGGTGGACGATGCAGGTGACCGTGCCGGTTGATCTGGATCGTTTGCCCGGTTGTGACTTCCATCGCGGTCAAGCAACCACCACCGAAGCAGTACGTGTCAATGCAAACCAGATGTCCGGCATCCAATATTCGATTGTCGGGCTGCGGCGTGTGACCGACGATGACTCGACGACCGCTTTGATGGGGATTCGGAAGCGGCGTCGGCAAGTGGTTCCAATACAACGTGATGTCGTCGTGCGACACCATTGGCGCATCAGGCGTATAACCGGCGTGGACGAAGATGTCCGTTTCGGTCTCGTGATACGCTCTCAAGTCTTGAAAAAATTCCAAGTGATCGGTTGGGATCTTATTCGTCGTGCCTCCGTAACTAGTCACGGTGGCTTGGCCGCCATTGGCAAGCCAGACCCGATCATCCAGTCCGCCCAACACGACGCCTTGCAGCATGATTTCGTGATTGCCACGAAGCGTGATGACGTCGCATCGCGATTTCAGCGCAATGATCTGATCGATGACATCGCGGCTGTCTGGACCACGATCAACATAGTCGCCAAGGAAAACCAGTTGGTCCTTGGGGTCAAGTTCGATCGCTTCAATCAGCGCACGGAGCGCCTTGGCACAGCCGTGAATGTCGCCAATCGCAAATCTTCGCATCACAAATCGTCCACGGCGTTGGTTAGTTCAATTCGGGGTCGCCGAATCGGACGCCCGGCGCGATCTCGGTCAGGATATCGTGACCGCATTGCCGCACCGCTCGTTCCCAGCATAGATCGGGGTCACCGAAAATGATATCTGGATCGGCGTCGCCTGCCAGCCAACCGCCCACTCGCAGCTCCTCGTCCAATTGCCCCGGCCCCCATCCGCTGTAGTGCGCCACGTATCGCACCCGCGCATCAGGTCGACGAAGCAAGATTCGCAAATGGTCGTCGTCGCCGGTGATCCAGGCTGGCGGATTCCCCAATTCGATGGACATCGAACCCCACGGTTCGGCGGGATGATCATGCAGGGTGAATTTCGAACCTTCGCTATACACTTGGCCCGGTGAAAGCGGTTGGCCCGCTGCATCGTATGGCCCACACGGTTCGCCGACACCGGCAAGATCATGCAGCGCCAAAAGTGGTCCATCGACGGGACCACCGCGATAAATATCGTCGTCCTCGCGAGGCCGGCCTTCGGCGGGCGACATCTCCACCAAATCACGGAATCGGCGTTCGGTGGGGCGATTGATGGTCAATCCGAACGCACCCTCGGCATCATGCCGAATGATAAACACGACCGATCGAAGGAAATTCCCGTCATCGAGATAAGGTGATGCAATCAACAATCGACCAGAGAGATTTGATGCCATGGGTCGATTCCAAATGATCAGGAAGAAGGAAGTGTCGCCGGTCGCCGCATCCGAAGTATAAACGCATCGCCGCCTGCAAACGCGACGGCAATGCGAAAAAAACGGCTTCTCGTGTCACTGGGTCATTTCGCTTTTTTATTCAGCGGTTCGTCCACGACGATCGCGGCGGGGAACTCGGCGGCATTTTTTCCACCTTTGTCGACCCAGCGTTTGTTTTGCGAGTTGCCTTGGGGTTGGTTCATCGGGATGTCCATTCCTCCGGCGTCGCCGAGCATTTTGTACAGCTCGTTTTCCATTTCCTTAGCGACCGACGCATAGTCGGGATCGTAAAGCAGGTTTTTCTTTTCGCCCGGATCCGTCGTCAGGTCATACAGTTCGTCGGCGTCCCACAATCCGTAGTACGTGATGTACTTGAACCGGTCACCACGCAAGGCAAACTGAGTCGGGGTTTGCGGGAAGTTTTTCTCCCAGTAGTACACGTAAAGGAAGTTTTCGCGCCAATCCATCTTCGGTTGGTTGGGCAGATCCAAAAAGCTGGTGCCGTCGATGTAGTCGGGTGTTTGCAATCCGGCCGCGTGCAGCACGGTCGGGCCGACATCGATGTTACCGATCACTTGGTCGACGACGGTTCCACCCTGATACAGTTCGGGGCAATGCACCATCATCGGAACTCGCATCGACTCTTCGTAGGAAACTCGTTTGTCGATCAAGCCGTGCTCGCCCCACATGAAACCGTTGTCGCCCATGTAGATGACAAGTGTTTCGTCGTGAACGCCCATGTCCTTCAACTTCTGCATCACGCGGCCGACGCTATCGTCGACTGCAAGAAGCGTTTCACAATACCTTCGATACAGGTAATCGAGTCCGTTGTCGCTGTGGTAGCTGAAGTCGATGCCATGCCAACTGTTTCGTTGATCGCGGACCCAGCGCGGTGCGTTTGCTTCGGCCGTGACGCCTTCACCCCGAGGCAGGAAGCTTAGGTCTTCGTTCGCATACCGACCGGCATGACGCTCGGCGGGCGTGAAGTCGCTGTGGACGGCTTTGTGCGACAAATACATGAAGAACGGTTTGCCAGTGTCCTTTTGTTCGTCCAACCAATCGACGGCATAGTCCGTCATTTCGTCGGTGATGTATCCCTTCTGTTTGACTCGCTTGCCATTAACGTTCAATGTGTATTTCGGTCCCGGCGGCAAATAGTTTCCTTGACCTTTGAAGCTGATCCAATGGTCAAATCCTGGACGGATGTCGTCGTTGGCGGCACCCATGTGCCACTTGCCGATGTAGGCGGTCGAGTAGCCGGCGCGTTGCAGGTATTGCGGAAAGAAGACGGTGTCTTCGGGGACCAAGCGATTGTTGTCGATGACACGGTGCTTGTGCGTGTACAGTCCTGTCAGAATCGACGCGCGGCTGGGCGAGCACAGCGAAGTGGTCACAAATGCATTCTTCAGATGCACGCCGCCGGAGGCCAACTTGTCTAGGTTCGGAGTTTCCAAAAAAGGATGCCCCATGAATCCCATTGCGTCATAGCGATGGTCGTCGGTCAGGACAAAGATCACGTTGCGTGGCTTGATCCCGTCGCGAGTCGGCGTGGCGGGCAGTTCGGCGGAACCCGCTATGGCAGACGTTAAGACGAATAAGACCGACAGAACCAATACAACTGCGAAATTCGACCGCATTAAATCCTTGCTCCACGTTTGTGTTCAATTGAGGTCAAATCGGGGATGATAGATACCTCGGGCTCTATGCTAACCCAACTACAATGAGCTCGGTGGCCCGCTTTTCCACGAAACTTCGATCGCGACGGTTGGTTCAATTGAACATGAACACACGTTTTTTGGCCTCACTGGCCCTGACCCTTGCCATGACGATCACCCTTGTTGCTCAACCACCGGGCGGTGGCGACCGAGGTGGTGGCGACCGAGGAGGGCGCGGTGGCGGCGATCGCGGAGGCGGTGGCGGTTTTGGCGGCGGCGATCGCGGCGGACCGCCGGGCGGTGGCTTTGGCGGCGGCGACCGGGGCGGCGGAGGTGGTGATCGTGGCGGTGGCGGCGACCGAGGTGGTGGTGGCGGTCGCAGCGGCTTTGATCCGAGCTCATTCTTGGAACGGCTGGATACCAATAAAAACGGCGTGCTCGATCCCGAAGAACAACAGGGACCGGCTCAATTCTTGATCAGCCGCATGCAGCAATCCGACCCCAGCATCAAGGCGGGTCAACCGATTCCGATCGCAAAGGTCAAAGAGGGCTTTGATAAGATGCGAGGTGGCGGTGACGATTCATCGTCGCGGGGCGGCGGAACGTCCAGCCGAGATGCGGCCGATGCGGCGCTGATGGCCGAATTGTTGGTTCCCGGTTTTGGCGAAGAATCGCTGGCCGAACCGATTTTGGGTTTTGGCCCGAAAGCCGAAATGTTGTCCGTGCCAGTCACTGACGCCGACCGCGCCCAGGCCGGTGAATCGATGCGTCGGTACGATCGCAACGGGAATGGTTTCATTGAAAAGGATGAACTGAGCAGCCGTATGTCGGGAAATCCGATGGACTTTGACCGCAATCGCGACGGAAAACTGACGCTCGACGAATTGGCTGTTCGCTATGCACGACGGCGCGAGGGGGAAGAGGATGCCAAGAAGGTCAAACGCGAGAAAAAGCGAGAACGTGACAGCGGTTCGGCCACCGAAACGGTCGATGTTTTCGCGGGTCGCCAGTCCTATCGGGATACGGCCGGGCGTTCGGCGCCAGAAGGATTGCCCGGATACTTTACCGACAAAGACGCCAACGGAGACGGACAGGTGTCGATGGCGGAATTCGCGAGCGAATGGAACGACGAACTGGTGGCCCAATTCTTCGATTCCGACTTCAATCGCGACGGTGTGATCACATCCGACGAAGCCATGCGAGCGGTCGAAAAAGGCACAGCATCCCAGTTGATGGCTGCGGCCAGTCCGGTCGCTTCGTCTAATTCCGCCGCGCCCTCGGCGGCTGCCGCTGCTTCGGGGGGGAAGGCCGACGAAAAGTACGTAAAAGTCGTCCGCCGAATCGTCGAACGATACGATAAAAACAGCGACGGTGCCCTGACTCCGTCGGAGTGGGAAAAAATGCTGATGAGCCCCGCTGCGGCGGATACGAACCGGGACGGACGGATCACGGTCGAGGAATATGCGATGTGGATGCAGTCGCGTCAGCAGAAAAAGTGACGCGAGGTTGGCTGGCACCTGCGGTCTCATTTTGAAAAAGACAGTTGCCCTGGGTCCGTGCCTGTGGACCTTATCTTCGCTCCGTTGTGACGCTATAATGAGATCGCTAGAGATCTCGGTTATCAAGTCTGCGAAGGAACATCTATGTCGGTCGGAGAAGGTTTAGAAGACGTCGCCATCAAGGTTGCGCCTGAGGATTTGGACGAGGAAGGTTACATCTCGATCTGGAATATCGCTTCGGCATCCTGCGACAAAGACCTCGCCATGACGCGTGCGTTGTCGGCTTCGCTTCTGGGGTTTTTGTGCAAAAAAGGCTGTGATTTCGTCGTCACCAGCAGCACGAATGCGGAATATCTGGACAGCCAGTTCGAGAAGGACAACAAAGTCCTGTACGCCTGGAAACCTGACAGCGAGATGGTCGATTTGGTCGCCCAGCACGCCGAAGTGCCCTACAAAGCGTTTATCGGTTTTCTGGCCAACCAGAAGTTCAATGTCACCACGAACTACAGCCCCCGACGAATTGACCGGGTAGAGTGGTTCCAAAACATGTGGTCGGTGGGCTAGTCCTGCCGTGACGGAAGCCGTCTCCAGCCCGCCGCCCAATCCGTTCGATTCGAATCAATCCTTCGAAAGGACGGTCCCGGATCCCACCCCCCCGGCGGAATCAAAGAACGGCCGCTGCCTCGTGCTGGGCTGTGTCGGCGTTTTCGTCGGCGGCCTGATGCTGATTCTTTGCGCCGGTTTTGCGACGTACTCGGCCTACAAAAAGCAGGTCGAGAAATATACGGCGACCGCGCCGCTTGAGTTGCCGGTGGTCGAGTACTCGGACGACCAGATGGCGGAATTGGAAACGCGTCTGGAGAGTTTCCAAGCGTCGCTCGACGACGACAGCGAAGGCACGACGACGGCGGACGGCGCCAGCGAAGAAGCCGACTTGGCGGAAAATTCTTCCGCGGTGGCTTCCGCAGAGGCTTCCACGGTCGACACCTCTTCTTCCCAAGCGGAACTGACCGAATCGGATGCCGTCAAATCGGCGGCGGTACGCGAGTTGGTACTGACGGCGGACGACATCAACGCGTTGATCAACGGCGAAGAAAAACTGCGTGGCAAACTGCTTGTCAGCATCGACGAAGGCATGATCAAGGGAGAGATCAGTATCCCCGTCGAATCGTTCCTACCCGCATCGAAAGGGCGTTTTCTAAACGGCTCTGGCACGTTTGATGTCTCATTGGAAGACGGCGTCTTGATTGTGCGTTTGGTAACGGCCGAAGTCAAAGGCGAACCCTTGCCGGATGTCTTCATGGACGCGATGAAGAAAGAAAATTTGGCCAAAGATATTTACAAGGACGAGAAGAACGCGAAAACAATCCGTCGCTTCGAAAGTATCCGAGTCGAAGACGATAAGATCATCGCGCGACTGAAAGACGACGCATAACATTTCGCTCGCGTCCCGTTCTCTTTTTTCACGCCAATTCGGCCACTCGCATCTTTGCGCTTCGTGATCGCGGGTTCATGCGAACTTCGTCGTCGGTCGGTCGCAGCGGCTTTTTGGTCAGAATGTTCCACCGCTCGTCATCGCGAAACGCGTTCTTCACGATGCGGTCTTCGAGTGAATGGAAACTGATCACGACCAAGCGTCCGGCGGGCGCCAACCACTCGGGTGCAGCTTTCAATGTCCGTTCCATAATTCCCAGTTCGTCATTGACAACGATCCGCAGCGCCTGGAACGTTCGCGTCGCCGGGTGAATGTTGTGATTCTTACTCGGCGGCACGCATCGACGACAAATTTCGACCAGGTCGTTGACCGTCTTGACCGGATTCTCTTTGCGCCGCCGCGTGACGATCTCTTTCGCGATCCGGCGACTGCAGCGTTCTTCGCCGTACTGATAAATCGCGTTGGCAATCTCGTCTTCTTTTTTCCACGCCAACCAGTCCGACGCCGGATCTCCGAATTCCGGATCGAAACGCAAATCCAGAGGGCCGTCGACGGTGAAGCTGAATCCTCGATTGGCATCAGCCAACTGATCGCTCGACAAACCCACGTCCAACAGGATCGCGTCGGCCTTGGGGATTTCTAGTGCTTCGAGCGCTTTGGGGATTCGTTCGTAGCTGCCCAAGAAAACGGTCAATCGCGGGTCGTGTGACTCGGTGTCCACGCGCTCGCTGACCGCCGGGTCGCGATCGAGTCCGATCATGAACCCTTCACCGGGCGGCAATTTTTTTATCAGCAGGCTTGAATGTCCGCCGCCGCCGTACGTTCCATCCACCATCACTCGCGGCGCATGCTCCGTCATCCAATGAACCACTTCATCGGGCATGACGGGGACGTGAACGGTTTCGACGACGCCTTGCGATTCAGTTGACACGCGAAAGACTTTGGCTGCAGTGAAGGGACTCTTCCATATGATCATTGATCTCGCGAAGACGATCCAGGTCTCCGCCGGCAACTTCGGCTGCCAACCATCCGGTAAATCCGATGTCGTGCAGTGCTGTTTCGACCGACGGCCAATCAATGTCGCCCTCGGTGATCTTAGTGAACTTGTCTTCGGCTCTCGAGAAGCCCTTGATGTCGAGCTTCTTGATGCGATGATCGAGAGTCCGAATCCAATCGGCCGGGTTGCCATATTTCCAGTGGTTGCCGATGTCGAATTGGACGCCCACCCACGGCGAATCGAATGCGTCGATGAACGACGCCAAGGCATCCGCCGTTTGGTCCGACGGGCCGTCGTGCTGGTAAAGGAAATGGTTCCAAACGTTTTCGATCAGAATCGAAACCCCGTTGGCTTCGGCAACTGGAATCGCTTCGCGAACCGCCGCCATCGCCCGCTCGTACACCTCGGCCTCGGTTCCGTCGTTTCCATGTGCGGGTACCAACAGCATCGTGTCGGCGCCCACCGCCGCAGTTTCCTCGATGCCTTGTTTTAGCTTGGAAAGCGCAGTCTGACGAACTTTGGGATCGGGGTCACTGTGACGCTGTTGCCAATGGTATCCGCCGACGGTGCCATCCAAAATGATCCCGGTGGCTGCAGCGGCGGCCTTTGCATCGTCGACGTCGATGCCCGGCACATTCAGTTCGACGCCCTCGAATCCCGCTTGCTTCGCCTTCGCAAATCGTTCGGCCAACGTGCCTTGCTTGCCGAGCATTCCGACCTTGAGCGTTTTGCGAAGCCACGGTTGGGCCGTGGAATCGACAGCATCGTCGGACCATCCCAATGGCGATGCGCACAGTCCGGCGGCGCCAAAGGCAATCGTTTGCAAGAAGCGCCGACGTGCGGCAGGCGAGGACTCATTCATCAAGACGGACCCATTTAAAGGCAAGGGATTGCAAAATGGGCGTGCCGCCCATTCGCACCAGAGTCCGTATCCTAATGTTCCGGCGATTATCCGACCAGCAAGCGGGCTGTCGGATCGATCATTTCGGCGTCGCTTTCCAGCCCATCGGATTCCGCATCATGAGCATCGGGACGCAGGGTAGCGAAATACAGGACACATGTGATCGCGATACCAATACTGCAGACGATCCAAATCGGCTGATAGGCCGGTCCCGTTTCCGTCGAAGTTAAAAAGATGGACGCGCCTTGCCAGGAACCGTCCGCGATTCGTTCCATCGAAACGGACAACGCATTGTTGGTGAAGTGAATCAAAATTCCGGGCAGGACGCTTCCCGTCCGAAGGGCGATGAATCCCAGCAGCAATCCCATCACGGTCGCCGCGATCGATTGCTGTAACACGCCGTGCGAAATCCCAAACATCAATGCCGAAATCATCACGGCGCGTAGGTGGTGACGTTCACGAACCAGCCCGCCAAAAATGAATCCGCGGAACGCAAGTTCTTCACACACGGCGGGTACGAACGCCATCAAGAACACGACCGTCAACCAAGGTGCTGATGCGATTTGATCGGTGAACGGTTTCATCGCTTCGATGGCTTGTTCGCTGATCGGATAGGTGAAGCTGATCCATTGGGCCAGCATCACATAGAACGGGTGTAGCGTGACTCCCAACAACACGGCCATCGGCAGCGTTGTCCAGTGTGACATGCGAATTCGCAAACTCTTCCGCAGCGACGTCGTCATCATGGTCGCCATCAATAAAGCCGGCGCCAGGATCATGCCGATTTGTGGCAACAGGATCAGTTTGGAAAATCCGGCAATCGTGGTCGGCATTTCGGTGACGGCGAGTTTTCCGAAAAACAACGCAACCAAAATCATCGCACCGCAAGCAAACGCTTGCGCCGGAGTCGCCGCGGTTTGTCGATCCCGCCAAAGGTGACGAACCCAGCCGCGAAGTTCCCATTGGTCGCTGCCGCCAAAAAGGACAGCTTCGTCTTCGAATTGCCGCCGAACCCACGATACCGCCAACCACAAGCATCCTGCGGTCACACAAGCGACCATCGGTAAGTGCCAAAGTGCGTGGGCATACTGACCTTCGACCAAGGCGCGAACCATCAAGAACATGCCGGTTACCGGAATCAGACTGGTTCCGCCCGTCAGTGTGGTGCCGGGCAACATCGGCAACATCACCAAGGGCAACGTCACCATCATCAGCGGCATCAAATAGTATTGGCCTTCTTTACTGCTGCGAGCCATCGCGGCGACGGCGAGCGCCAAAGCGCTGAACAACGACGACAGCGGCACTAGCGCAACCAACAACCACAGCATTGGCACGATCGGCGGTGCGCCGATGGTTCCGCCGACGCCGATCTGTTTGAACACGAACGAACTGGTCACCAGCATGCTGAGCGAATTCAAAATCGCGGTCAGCATGCTGAAGGTGGTCACTGCGCCGAGTTTCCCCCACACGATTTCGCTTCGCAGTGCAGGACTGCACAGCAACGTTTCCAGCGTCCCACGCTCTTTCTCGCCGGCCACCAAGTCGATCGCCGGGTAAAAGGCTCCTGTCATCGCCCACACCAACATGATGAACGGCAGCAGTTTGCTCCACAGCGCCGTTTCTCGTGTGCGTTCGGGCGCAATGTCAATGTCGGACAGTTTGAAGGGCGAAAGCATCCGGATGTCGATGCCCGAGTCGACCAGCCGATTCTTGACCCAACCACTTTGCCAGTTCGTCAGGATGCGTGTCACACGGTCGCGCGCCACCATCGATTGGTCGGATGCGACGTTGTAGAGTAATCGCACGGACGCCAATTCATCACTTGAGCGTTTTGCGGCGTCGGCAAATTCGGGCGGAATGACCAACACAACATCAAACGCGCCGTCGCGAACCCAGCCTGCGGTTTTTTCGTCAAGATCGCCGGTGATCGAAGCTTCTTTCCAATGGAACGTGATCAATTCCAAGCGTTCGTCATGGTCGGTCAATCCTTCCGCAAACGTTCGCGATTCGGGATCGATCAGTGGTGGCACGTCTTCAAGGTGGTCGGTTCCGACGACGCAAACGGACGTTTGGTGTTGCCGTGTGAATTGTGCGATCTGCAGCAACAGCGTCCCGACAAGCGGATAAAGCAGGATCGGCAAAATGGCGATCGTGAATAACGTTCGGCGATCGCGAAGTTGGTCTCGCATTTCTCGCGCATAGATCAACCATACGGCCGACAATCGCGGTTTGCCCGCCTTGCGAGCTGCTTTCCGTTTCTCTTCGGAGTTCACGCTCATAGCGCTGCTCCTTGCATGTCGACCAATTCGTCGAGTTCAGTTTGTTCGTGACGGCTCAGCAGCCCGAAGAACAATTCTTCGAAGTCGTCTTCTTGATGGCGTGACCGCAATTCAACCAACGTTCCCGAATCCAAAATTCGGCCTCGGTGCATGATCGCGATGCGATCGCAAAGCCGTTCGACCTCGCTCATGATGTGCGTCGAGAAGATCAAGCACTTGCCGGAATCGCGAAGTGTGCGAACAACGCTTAGTAGGTTGCGGGCAACCAAGACGTCCAACCCAAGGGTGGCTTCATCGAAAATCAGCACCGGCGGATCGTGCACCATCGCGCGGGCGATCGATACTTTTTGCTTCATCCCGGTCGACATCTTTGATCCCGGAACGTCGCGAAACTCATTCATGCGAAGCTGGGTGAACAGCGTTTCGAGCCGCTCTTTGAGTTGGGCCTTGGGCATCCCGTGCAATCGGCCGAAGTAGTCGACCATTTCCCACGCCGTCATGCGGTCGTAGATGGCGGTATTGTTGCTGACGAAACCGATGTTACGGCGGACTTCCGCCGCGTCGCGAATCACGTCGTAACCGGCGACGGTCGCGATACCCGACGTCGGCGTCAACACCGTCGATAGGATCCGCATGACGGTCGTCTTGCCAGCACCGTTGGGGCCGAGCAATCCAAAGATTTCGCCCGGCTTCACCGAAAATGAGACGCTGTCGACTGCCACGAAAGTTCCCCGGCTCAGATCCTCGTAGGTCTTTGTCAGGTGTTGAACGTGGATCACGGCCATCTCTTTTCAGGAGCGCAGAAGCGAATCGAGAGCGCGCACTTCGGCACTCGCTCATTGTTGAGGTTAGCTTGCCGACGGGATCTGCGAAGCATCCGAGTCGGTGAAGATGAGCTATTCGAAGGGGCCTCGCCCGATTAACCGGTACGACGCGTACGTCGCACGCATCGGTGGGTGGGGGCCTAGTCTTTGACTTGCAAGCGAACGACCGGTCCGGTCACCGTCGACAACGACTCGATCTCGTCCGTCGCTTTGCGGGCCGCCCCGGCGGTTGCCGCGTGCGTCATCACAACCAGCGTAACCGGATCGATCGTCACATCGGCTTCGTTATCATCGCCGGGCGATTCGTGCTGAATGACCGAGGCGATCGAAATGCCGTGCTTGGCAAGGACCGTTGCGATCGAAGCCAGCGTTCCCGGATGATTCGAAACCGGCAGTCGGAAGTAATAGCGTCCGACCAACGTATCCGCGTCGCGTAGTTTGACTCGCGGTGGCTGGTCGATCGAAAAATACTCCAACGTTTGAAACGTCAATCGAGTACGACCAACAGCGGTGTCGATCAAGTCGGCAACAACCGCCGAAGCGGTGGGCATCTGGCCGGCGCCCAGCCCGTGATAGAACACCGGTCCGACCGCATCGCCAATCACGCGGATGGCGTTGAACGCGTCGCGGACTTCGGCAAGCGGTGTCCCGATCTTGACCAATGTCGGGCCGACCGAAAGTTCAAGTCCGTCTTCGGCAAGTTTCGCGACCCCCAGCAGTTTGATGCGGTAACCCAGTTGTCGGGCGTATCGCAAATCATCGGCGGCCAACCCATCGATGCCAACGCGCGGAATGTCATTCCAGTCGACGGTTGCACCGAATGCCAAGTGTGCCAGGATCGCCAACTTCTGGGCCGCGTCACTTCCGTCAACGTCCATCGCCGGATCGGCTTCGGCGTAGCCCAGTTTTTGGGCCTGGCGAACGACGTCGTCGTACGACGCACTACGCTCGTCCATTTGAGTGACGATGAAGTTGCTGGTGCCGTTTAGGATGCCTTCGAGCGACACAATCTGGTTGGCCGACAAGCACTGGCTGATATTGGCAATGATCGGGATGCCGCCAGCAACGGATGCTTCGAAGGCGATGGTCCGACCGAGTTCGCGGGCTCGGTTGAATAATTCGGGGCCATGTTGGGCCAACAGTGCTTTGTTCGCGGTGACGATGTCCTTGCCGGCCGCCATCAGGTCCAACATGATCGTCCGCGCGGGTTCGAGACCGCCGATCAACTGCACCACAACGGTGATCTCGGGATCGTTGATCACGTCGGCAATCGAGTCCGTCACGACTCCGTCGGGCAAATCGATATCGCGCGGCTTGGACAGGTCACGAACGACGGCTTTTTTCAGCCACAGAATGCGTCCGGCGTGACGCGACGTGCGGTCGCCGTGATCCAGCAGCAAGCGGGCAACGCCGGTGCCGACGGTGCCCATCCCAACGATTGCGATGTTTGTTTTTTCCATGCTGAGGATCTTAATCGGGCAGTCCCGAGTCCGCGACCCGTGTCGGCATGGGCTTTCCAAAGTCCCGCAACTCATTGCCAACGACCGTCAATCCGGTCACAATCACGGCCGCGGGCGCCCGTAGCTCAGTTGGATAGAGCATCGCACTTCTAATGCGGCGGTCGCAGGTTCGAATCCTGCCGGGCGTGCTAGTTTTCTCCATCGCCGGTGACATCATCCGAAATCGCCGCGTCGAGGGTCGACATGACCACATCGACCGTGGCCGGCACGAGCGGTGATGGAGTGTCGAAGGCGGCGATTTTGTCGGCTTCCACACCGGTTTGCACTCCGGCATCGATGGTGCCGGGTGAATCCGTTGATGAGTCATTTTCGAACTCCATCAACGTTGTAAATCGGATCCCGGTCGGCTGGGTGGCCGACATGGTCGATTGGACTCGTTGGCGAGCGAGTTGGTTGATCACCATCAACGCATCCCTTGCCGAAACGCGTTGGTCACCGTTGACATCGGGGAATGAGATCGGTCGATCACCGGCCAGAGACTCAGCCTCGCCGCGCGTCGACGTGCGGGCCAGTTCGTTGATCACCAGCAGCGCGTCACGAGCCGTCGTTTCGCCGTCGGCGTTAGTGTCGGTCGGTTCGATGAAGTTATTCGATAGAGCGCTCGCAAGCGAAGAATCACCCATCGACGATCGAACCGAGTACGTCCGAGTCTGGGTGCGACCGTCGATGATGATCGCGTACAGGTTGCCCGCCTCGACGGATGCTTCGGCCACACCGCCGACAAACGTGCTGATCGTTTCCAGGTTGCGGTTGATGATGCGAATGCTCTCGGTCAACGAAGCCGTCGAGACCGGTGTTACCGTGACCGACGTTGTGGCCATCGCTTGAAACATGATCACCGTGGTCACGTCATCACCCGGCACCACGTGCAAGCCGACGACTTGTGCGGGTCGGATGTAACGAACGCCCGACGACACGCGATCGTCGTCACGGATGACGCCTTCCGCTTGACCGGCTGCGACCGGGACTTCCGATAACGGATCGACGATCGTGACCAAAAACCGTTCGGTCGATTCGACGGTCGTATCACCGGAGACGCTGACGGTGATCGTGGCGGACGTTTCGCCGTCCGCGAACATCACGGATCCTGACGGAAGTTCGCCGCCAGATTCATCCGCGGCGAAATCATTGGGGTCGGCGCCGGCGTCCGTCGTACCGGTCACCGAGTAGTTGATCGTGGACTCACCCGACGTGTTTCCGCTGCGGGTGACCGTGAAGGTGAACGGTGTCGTCCCGATATCGCCTTCGGCTTGGTCGGCCAACGTTGCGGCGATCGAGAAAGTGGCGGTCGGAGTAACAATCACGTCGTCGTTGGCGGCAATGGTTGCCGTGTGAGCTCTGTTTTCGGCCAGCGTCGCGCCGGTCGGTTCGCCGAGCGTCACAACGATCGTTTCGTCGGGCTCGGCCATGCCGTCGTTAACAATCGCGATCGACAACGTTGCCGACGTTTGACCCGCGGGGATCAGCAACGGTGACACGGGCGCCGTGTAATCGTCGGTCGCCGTGGCGGTGCCGGTCACCGTGAAGGGAATCGTGACATCGGTTTCGGAAACAGCCGACAGCGTGACCGCGAAGGAGAGTGAGCCGACGTTCTCCAGAACCGTTTGAAATCCTGGATCCACCGAAACGGTTGGCACAATCACTTGCGTGTCGTCGTCATCATCGGTGATGGAGGCCGTGTAGACGGAGTTTCCAGTGAGCGCCGCGTTCACGGGCGAGCCGATCGTCGCGATCAGCGTTTCCGTCGATTCGAAGATGTCATCGTCAATCACGTTGATCATGACGACGGCGGTCGTTTCGCCTGCCGGGATCACCACCGACGTTGGCGCCGCTTGATAATCTTCGCCGACGACGGCCGTACCACCGTACGACAGGGAAACCGTCACCGGCACCGTCGTCGCTTGTGAAAGGTTGACGTTGAACATCAGCGACGATGCGTTCTCGGCGACTTGTTGCGACGCCGGGCTGATCGACACGGTCGGGCGATCGACCGCGGTCGAATCATCGTCGTCGATCGTTGCGGTGTGAATCAAATTACCCGCGACGCTTGCACCAATCGGCGTGCCGATGGTGACGATAAGCGTTTCGTTGGCTTCGGCGATTTGATCATTGACCAAACCGATCGAAATGGCTGCTCGCGTTTGCCCGGCGGGAATCACGATCGAACCGCGTGGGACCAGATAGTCGTCTTCGGCGGTCGCGGTGCCGGAGACCGCGTACGGAACGGTAATGTCAAATACCGACGCTTTGGAAAGCGTGACATCGAATGCGACCAGTCCGTCGCTTTCGCCGACGACTTGGGTCGATTCGGCCAGCGACAGAGTCGGTACGTCGCCGAAGACTTGAAACACCAAGTCGCCAAAATCGGTGATCGCGAGCGATTGGTCGTCGGCAGTCGCGAGCAGAGAATTTTCAGTTTCATCGCCATCGGTGAACGCAGCCGTCAAACGATAGAAGCCGGGATCGGTGGGTATGGTGACGTCGAAGCTGCCGAAGGATCGCGTCGGAGGAACCGAAAACGCCGTGGTCGCTCCGCCGCTGACGAATCGGTCGCCGGATGCCGAGTCGAGCGTCGGGTCGGCCGCGAACGTAAAGTCGGATCCGGCGTCGTAGTTCGCAAAGCCGAGCTCTGTTGTTGAATTGCCGAAGTTCAGTTGGAACCCCAGCACGGGCAACTCCGACGAAGTGATCGAAGCGTTCACGCGCACGGTTTGACCGCCTTCGACGACGGCCAAGCTGGACCCATCGGTTTGCTCGACCACGTCGATGCCGACAGGCAGGAAATCGAGCACCGCCGAGCTATTGATTGCTCCCGGCATCTCGGTTCCACCGTCGGTGTTGTTTGACGCCGAACCTGTGCCTGGGAACGCGATCTGTTTGCCGAAGTTGTTCGCGAAGGGGACGAAATCTTGAATGTTGACCGCTCCCGAGCCGTTCGTGTCCACATACTGGGGCGCCGACGGCGACTGGCTGCCGAACCAATAAACAAACGTTGCGAAGTCATCGTTGGTGACGTCGCCGCTGCCGTTCCAGTCGCCTTCCAAAACGAAAAGCCCGTTTTCAGAAGTCGCATCGATTCGGAAATCGCCGATCGCTGGACTTCCATCGGTGAATGAACCTCCTCGGCCTCGGCCGGAGAACAGCAACGAATACGCTCCGTCACGCAGCTGACCACTTTCGATCGCGAGCGTCGCGCGGCGTCCGTCTGCCGATAGGGTCAGTTGATCATCGCGAAGGGTGACCACGGTATCCATGTCGATGTCCGCGTTCACGCCACGATTGACAATCGTAAACTGATCAATGGTCAAGCTGGAAAGGGCGAACGGGAAATCGATCACCAGCTCACGGATCTCGCTGCGTTGCTGCTGCCACGATGTGGGTTGCGGACCAAGTCCCGGGCGATCATCTGGATCGACGAACGCGCCGGTCGCAGGCATGATTCCGATCGATGGCGAGTCAACCAAAGTCACATCAAACGTTTCGGTCGCAACAAAACCGTCACCATCGGTCACCGTAACGGTGATGGTGGAGGTGCCCGTTTGCGTTCCCGTCGGAGTGATCGACAAGAAACGAGTGGCCCCTTCGCCGGAAAACTCAAAACCTTCCGGGGCGATCAATCCGGTGTCCGACGCAGTGGAGGTGACGACCAGTTCGGCGGCAGTCGTTCGCAAATCGCCGATCGTGAATCGAATCCCAGTGACGGAGTTTCCCGCAAACAGCGTCAAGTCGGGAACGCTGGAGATCGTCGGCAACTCGTTCGGATCCGGAACGACCTCGAACGTAAACGTCTGGACCGACGCGACGCCGTCGGCATCTGTAACCGTCACGGTCACGACCGACGAACCCAGGACGTCGGCAACGGGCGTCAGCGTCAACGTTCGGACAGCGCCGGTTCCCGATAGCACCACGTTCGCCGTCGGCAAGAACGTTTCGTCCGACGATGTCAGCGCGATACCCAAACTGTCCGTCGCCGTGGTGTCATCGGCAATCGTGAAGTTGACATCGGCCGACGTGGTGCCCACCTCGACCGATTGATCAGCGATTTCCGAAATTGTTGGACCGACGTTCTCCGGTGTAACGGTCAGTATAAAAGTGTCCGAACCGGTGAATCCACTTGCGTCCGTCACCGTCACGGTGATGATCGATGTACCGGATTGGCCCGCATTGGGAGTGATGACAACTTGGCGGTTCGATCCGGTGCCACTGGGCGCGAATCCCGTTTGCGGCACCAGGGCGACATTCGATGAAGTGAATGAAACGGTGAGTGCTTCGGGGACCGTTTCGCCATCGATGACGGAAAAACGGATCGCATCGCTTGGCGATCCGAAGGGAACGGTCACGTTGGCAATGTTCGAAATGGTCGGCGCACCGTTGTTCGACGCGACCGTCACACTGAACGTATCCGACGCCGTTTTTCCGCCCGCGTCGGTAACGGTTACGGTGACCATTGTCGATCCGAACTGGCCGACGACGGGTGCAAGTGTCATCTGGCGGTTCGCACCGCTGCCGGCCAAAGTGATCGCCGAAGCGGGCAGCAGCGCGGCGTTCGTGGAAGTGAACGAAACATTCAGCGTCGCGGCGGGTGTTTCGGCATCGTTGATCGTGAACGTGATCGGATCGATTGCGGATCCCTGAATCACCGCGACATCCGCGATATCGGAAAGGGTTGGATCCGTGTTGGGGACTTCAACCGTAAGCTCGAATGTATCCGTCGCGGTCGCCCCGGCGCCGTCGGTGACCGTCACGGTGATCGTCGAAGCGCCCGTTTGGCCGGTCGCCGGAACGATCGATACTTGGCGATTGACGCCCGTTCCTGAGAGCGAGATCCCCGTCGCTGGCACAACATTCGTGTTCGACGAAGTGACGGCAACGGTCAGGTTGTTTGGATTGGTTTCCGTATCGCCGATCGTGAAAGCGATCGGATCGATCGTCGTACCGACCGCTACGGTCAAATCGGCGATGTCACTGACCGTCGGCGACACGTTATTCAGACTTTGAATTCCGGTTGCACGAATCGAAAAAGCAAAGCCACGATCGTTGGTTTCGTCGCTGACGATCGCCGTGTAGATGTCAGACGTGGTGACGCTGGCGATATTGATTTGTGCCGTTTGCGTATCGATATCCATGGCGATCAAATCGCCGGCACTGTTGAACACTTCGATCTTCGGCGACGCCGACGTGGGGGCGGGATTGGCGGGCGTCTCGTTGACCGCGACCGACAGGGGGCCGCCCACGACCGGGCGAAACTGAAAGACATTGAATCCACCGACAGAAACCGCGCGGCTGAGCGGCGTATCGTTTTCTAAGACGCCGTCGAGCGATCCAACCAGTGTGGTGCTGGCGGGCGTCACAAACAGACGAATCCGATAGTCGAGTGATTGGTCGTTGTTGTCATCCGAAACGACGGCCGTGTAGGTGCCCGCGGTGGTGACGTTGCTCAATTGGATCAGCGCTTCGGAGCTACCGGTGTCGGAATCGACGACGAACGATTCCGGACCCAAGAGTTCCAATTTCGGCGACGCACTGCTGGAAGCCGATTCACCCACCGAAACACGTACCGAATCACCGACAGCCAGAAAGAACGTGTAGCTGTCGGTTTGATTCGCCCCGGTGTCGACCGAGTCGCTGACCAACTGGCCGCTGGCGATCGCCGCCAGAACGCGGCGACCCTCGAGCAATTCGAATCGGGCTTTTCGAGTCGTTCTACGGTTGGGGCGGGAAGGCTTATTCCACAAACGGCGGTTCATCAGCATCCTCGGGTTGGGTTTCGCATCAACTCCCACGCGCACCGCGCATTCTAGTCGCATCTAAAACCGAGTGCGGGGAATGCGTAAACGGTAGCGACTGGCGAAGCTGCGCACTAGTCGCCCGGCGACGTGGATTCAGCCGGTTCTGACCACGCGGAACGACTGGGGACCGGAACGACTGGGGACAGTCCAGGTAGGGTGCGTGGTCGTCACGCACCAGACGCCGCCCCTAAGCGAGCAGTAGCGGTAGCGAGCAGTAGCGGTGCTTGGCACGCAAGCACCTTACCCGAACTCACTTGAAACCCGAAACCCGAGTCTGACTCCACGCAAAGCGTTTCAAGGTGCCCTGTCCCCAAATAGCTCTCTGTCCCCAAATAGCTCTCAAGAAGTATTGCCAGTGCATCGTCAGCGTAAGGAAACGTCAAAGGGATCAAGGGTCGTTGATGGAAATGTTGCAAATAGTGCCTGACTACATTGTTCAATTGGAGCAAGCCGAATTGTAAGCAGATGAAAAATGATTGCGTGCTCGATTGATGATGGCTATGCTGCGATTTAGCTATCGAATTATCGATAGTCATCTACGATAGTCTTCTATAAGTAATCAGCATGAAATTGACTCTACTCATTGCGGTAATCGGCACGTTATTCAGTGGCGGCCAAATGCACGCGGCACCAGTGAGCCTTGGAGCGACAGATGTCGGATCTTATACTCAACACGGAGCATTTCACTTGCGCAATGAATACGCGGTAGGCTCTTTCATTTCGAATCCTAATTTTGAATTTCGGGATTATGCGATTTTCGATTTATCCGGGATCAATGGTACGATTACGTCTGCCGTGCTGCGTGCGAATTCCGGCGGCGATGTCGGTCGATTCGAAGATGTCACGATCTCATTTCATTCGTATGCAGGATCCATCCCCGCGTTGACGGCTGGGACCGCAAACTTTGGTGATTTGGCAAGCGGAAACGTGTACGGCAGCGGGACAGTTTCCTCAGGGTTCCCCGATAATACCGATATCGATTTCAATCTGAACGCAGTCGCGTTGATCGATCTAAATTTGTCGTCTGGATTGATCGCAATTGCAGGTAGTCAACCTGTCGCAACCAATTCGGCCGGGGTGTTTGGTGATACACCGGCAAGCGGAGTGACACTGATACTAGATGTCAAAGCCGTGCCAGAACCATCCTCGGCGATCCTGCTGATCGCCGCAGCGGGTATCGTTACCCGACGCAGTCGACGGAAAACGTAGCGGTCCTGCAACCTCGAGTACGGATCTGTCACCTCTCACCCGAATGCGTCTGGGGAGAGATGACAGTCGATTCTCCTGCGCCGTTTTGACGTGTCCGCTTGGGAAACGACTGGGAAACGACTGGGGAACGACTGGGGAACGACTGGGGAACGACTGGGGAACGACAGGGGAAACGACTGGGGAAACGACTGGGGAGAAACGACTGGAGACAGGGCACTTTGATGTTTCCTGATGGCGGAGGTCGGCTTGGACGAAATGCTGAGCTTTCGACCGTTGGCCCTCGATTCGACTGGCTCGGGCCAAAAATCGCGGCCGCGAGTCGGCGACCGCGCAGTCCAGGGTGGGGTGCGTGCTCGTCACGCACCAGACGCCGCCCCTAAGCGAGCCGTAGCGGTGCGTCGCACGCAAGCACCTTGCCCGAACTCACTTGAAACCCGAAACCCGAGCCTGACCCCACGCAAAGCGTTTCCTGGCGACGCGATCCGAAGTTGTTCCATCACCTGATCGCCCGGCGCATCAGCAGACGGAAAGTTTTCCAATGCCGAGTCAGCGAGCGTAGACGAGGGAACGGAAACGATATTTGAATCCGTGAACAAACCGTAGTGATTGAGCATCGCGCCAGTGATGCCGTACAGAAAAACCCAAGGCAGCAGAAACAATCCCGCGTACAAATGCACGCGACGCAGAACCATCGTGAAGCGTGTACGGCGTTTGCGTTTGGTAGATTCGGATTCGGCTAGGGTTTCTGTTTTTGCTTTGCTGGTCACGGCGTTCTCAAGATTTTCTATAGGTGCATTTCGACGACTGGTCGACACGACTTCTACAGCGGCTTCAACCTTTCGCCGTACCGTTCATACAAGCTCGAATCCTGTGGAATCAGGTCCACAGGAAACTCAGGCTTCACTTTCGCCAATTCATTCCGCTCGGTACAGGCGAAGAATTGTGGTCCCAATACGTCGATGATTTGGCGTTCGACAGCGCGGCCTTCGTCGGTGATTGAGTCGGCGGGATGGACTGACGTTTGCAGAATCCAGATGCCGTTTCCGAATTCGATTGCTTGGTCCGAAGGAAGTCGACGAAGCCTGTCCTGGCCAATCGTGGCAGCGATGTGCTTGCCCAGAACAAGCCGCCAGGGAATTCGATGCAATCCTCGCCACGGACCCATCGAGGCGCTGCCGTGAATGGTGCCTTGGACGACGCGAGTGCATTCGCGGCGAGAGTCAAGCGTGATCGTACGCTCCTTTGTGCTTCGCCGGTAGTCAATCGAAACAAGAGGCGCTGCGGTGATGACAGCCACTTCCGTGATCGCGTGCATCACTTGCTCGCTCGTCGCACTCCGCGCCGGGAAGATTAGATCCAGGTGCTTCGCCCAAAACAGCAACTCCCCAAACCTCGAGTGGTCACCCCATTCGGAACGCAGCAGGTTAAAGTAGTAACGCTCGGTCGACAAATCGGACATCCGTTGGTCGGCGAACAGTGGGATGCGATTCCCCTTGTGCGACGCATCGTACCATTGGGTCAGATAGTCGATCACTTCAGCCAGATCCTTTGGCAAACTCTGTTTCCCTTCGTTCCCCCACTTCGTTGCAGGGTACACTTTGTCGGGACCAATCAGCAGCTCAAACACCCTACGCGAAACCCCGTCAGCCCAAGGAGTCGGGAAGAACTGGTAACGAACTTCAATGCTCGGCGAAAAGTCTTCTTGCGTCACGTATCCGAGCCATTCAAGTTCAAAGCCAGTCCATCCAATGCCACGCCAGCACACGTGTCCGTCGATCGAGCGATGTAGTTTACACGATCAGCCTTTTCATCGCGTGAGAAACGACTGGAGACAGGGCACTTTGATGTTTCCTGATGGCGGAGGTCGGCTAGGACGAATTGCTGAGCATTCGACCGTTGGCCCTCGATTCGACTGGCTCGGGCCAAAAATCGCGGCCGCGAGTCGGCGACCGCGCAGTCCAGGTAGGGTGCGTGCTCGTCACGCACCAGACGCCGCCCCTAAGCGAGCCGTAGCGGTGCGTGGCACGCAAGCACCTTACCCGGACTCACTTGAAACCCGAAACCCGAGCCTGACCCCACGCAAAGCGTTTCCTTCCGGTTAACGCGATTGGCGAACGTGAGGTTGCCGATCTTGCCGGTGTTGACCTGTTCGTCACATCCCAAACCCGATAGAAGTCAACTCGACGCCAACGCAATGCATGCCAGCGTTACGGATAGTAATTTCTTGGAGTTGAAAAATTGCGAAGCCCAATTACTTCGAATCGAGAGGTCATCGATGCGTAGCCTGAGTCTGTTAATTGTCGTGGTTTTTCAGATCCCCGTTTCTGCGGTCGTCATCGATAGCTTCCGCGTCGGAAGCCAAGTCGTGTCCACAGGATCAAACGTCGCCGGTTCATCATCTATCGGCGGACTTGATCCAAACGAAGTCCTATTTGGAAAACGTACGTTAACATTGCGAGCTGAGAGGGATTCTGGCCCCCTTTTTTCGATGGTTGACACGTCTGGCACGGGATCGTTGCGGTACATGCCTTCGTTGAGCTTCCAACTCCCTCCAAACGATCGCGGTCGAATAGAATTGACTCACCTTCCTGGAAATGGCGTCGAAACCTTCGACATCTCCCAGTACGCCAACAGCAATTACGTAATCGATTTTGAGCACGCGGGATTTGGCGGTACGCCTAGTTTTGGCGTTGGTCCGCCTATTTTTGGCGTTGGGCCTGTGGATGCGTTACTCAGAGTTTCATCAACGACGGGCTCGGATTCAGTCGCGTTTTCTATATTCGAATCGTTCGCGCCTTTTCAAGTATTGGTTCCGATGTCCGGACTGAGCAACGCCGATTTGTCGAACGCGTACAACCTGACTCTCGATATAGAGGGCATTCCATCGCAAGGTACTCTTAAAATTAGCCAGATCAGCTTCGCTACCGCAGTCCCAGAGCCATCGAGCTTTCTCTTCCTTGCCGCCGCAGGGTTGGCGGTTGGGCTGATCAAGTTTCGGGAGAGGATAAAGGGTCAGGAGAGGATAAAAGAGAGATAAAGGGTCAGAGAGAGATAAAGGGTCAGGAGCTTAATTGGTGGATTGGGCAAACTTCCGCGGGCGGCCCCGTTTGCGGAGGGTGGACTCGAGGTTGTATTGGCGGGCGGTCGTTTCGACCCAACCGGCGTCTCCAAAGGGTTGCCCCCGATCGATCGCTCGCCTCAGTTGCTCTTCTTCCTTCTCACTAACCGGGTGGTTGACACGCTCAATCCATCCGGGAAGGCGAGACATCGGCCAGCGACTCAGTGGAACAAGTGAACCGCCTGTGTGCGACCAGTTGTGAAGGCTACCAAAACGCAAATCTTCCGCTTTGCAGCACAGTCCAGCCGCCAAGACATTCCGCTCGACATAGCGGCAGACAACGAAAAAAGGTTCGTCGCTCTGGACCGGAAAGCTTTTGTAGCGGCCTTGGTACAGATGACCGTAGCCGCTTTGGTGGTAGTGGGCGTGGTGTCGGGCGGTGTGCGTCATGGTCACCCAATACATCACATCAATCGGCTCATCGCCCCGTCTCGCTGGGGCGAAAGCACCATGTGCCAGTGATTAGGCATCCAGCAGTAAGCAAACAGGTGGACTGGAAACTTCTGGAGCCCTTCGATTAGCACCCGCTCAAACGCCTCATAGTCGACATTCTTGTGGAACACAGCCTGTCGTCCGTTTCCACGGTTCAGCACGTGGTAGATCTCACCGGCGGCATCGGCACGAGGCGGTCGTGGCATCGCTTTTGGTCCAGCTTACGGATACTTGATTGCGACCAACGTAGCGAAACCAAATTGCCCAGTCATCCAATTCGGCTCCTGACCCTTTTTCCCCCACTCCTGACTTTTTCTCCCACGGTTCAGCACGTGGTAGATCTCACCGGCGGCATCGGCACGAGGCGGTCGTGGCATCGCTTTTGGTCCAGCTTACGAATACTTGATTGCGACCAACGTAGCGAAACCAAATTGCCCAGTCAACCAATTCGGCTCCTGACCCTTTTTCTCCTCAATCAACAACGGCGCTATCGATCATTCGTACCGGCGTTTCTCTCGGCAACGAAGTCGCCGTGCTGACCAACGCACAGATTGCCAACGACACTTTCGTGCGACCGGCGACGCCAACGGCGGCGAGTTGGTTGGATCATAACAAGCACTTCGCATCGGCACTGATCAATCGGCAACGCATCTCGTCGAAGCCAACGCCAATCACGCAAACGAACATCGAGCAGGCGGGCAAAGAAACCTACATCGGGCCAAAGCGAGGGAATTGGATTCTCGATCGCGGAACGCTACGCATCGTAGCGAACGCGGACCGTCGAGACGCTCAAGATACCCTGTTGCATCAAAGCAACCAGTCGATCGATCGTCACCTGTGTCAGCTCCGTTTCGGACGCAAGCAACAGTCCGCCGTTTCCAAAACGGATCGGATCGGCCAAACGCATTCCCGGTCTTAATTGTGAAAAATACAATTCGTCTTCCCGCTGGGGCGGTTCGCACACGGCTTGCGATGATTGGGGTTGCGACGCTGGAGGAAGAGTCGCCAGGGGTTGCGACGTCATCAACAACATCGCCAAGTGGATCGAGATGTCTTTGATGATCACCACGTGCGAATCGTCGTATGCATCACACTGGCGACTGCTAAAGAAAAGAATGCCCAGGGGTCGGTCGCGAACGAACAGCGGACAGGTCATGGACGATCGGATTCCCTCCTTCACGATAAGCTGCGTCGACCGCGAATCAGGTCGTTTCTCCAGATACTCAGGCAGGTTGTTCAAAATCCGAGGCTGTCGATACTTCAAGACGATCGACAACGAAGAGTTTTGAAGGGACGCGACGTACCCGTGCCTTAGCAGCGTGCCGTGCGTTGATCGACTCCAAACCGCGCGAGCAATATTCTTGGTTTCGTCAATCTCGGCATAACCGATACGATCGTACGGAACCAGATCGCCAAAGGACTCGAAAACGAAGTCAAGCGATTCGGCTAGCGAAGCACCTGCCACGATTTTTAAGGAAAGCTGATAGATGTGATCGACGAGATCGCTCGGCGCGTGTACGGCGTGCATCTGATTTGCCCCAAACGGTGAATGTCGCGAAACGGGCATTTCCCAGCACCATTTCGCAGACATAAGGGATTCGCCCACAAAAGCCTACGTCATGCTGGGACGCTCGGGCAGGTTTTACACAAATATCCGGCGAAATGGATTCATCGGAAGTAAGGCCTGCGAGCCTTCGTCACCGGACACCTCGAGCTCGGGTGTAGGTATGTCTTGATGAGACCGAATGGCAAGCCAAGCTGAATCGTTTTGCTCGCCATTGCAACTGGGCGATTTGTTTTCCGTCTAGACTTGGCGGCACTGTGTCCGGTTTGGCGGCATAGATCGTTTCCGGTTGCTTTCAGACACGTTTGCTTGGATGACGGATGCCTGACTTTCAAGATCGCGCGAAGCCGCAGTGGAGTTTTTTACAGCGGCATGGTTTGCTGTTCGTTTGCACGTCGCCGTTGGTTGCCAATGCGATCGGCAGTCTGTTCAACGTGCTCTACAACCGCAACCAAATCTTTCCGATTTTGTCGGATGCCCAGCGGATCCGATTCGACGATTGCGTACTGTGGTTCAACGTGCTGATCTATCCGATTGCCGTGTTGTGCTTTGTGCTACCACTGGTGTGGGTGCGACCGGTGTACCGCGATTTGTTGGCGAGAAATCCGGTGTCGACGGATCTGCTCCGGCGGGCTCAGCGGGTCGTCGTCAACCTGCCTTGGTGGTTTCTGTTGGTTGCGTCCCTGGGATGGCTCAGTTGCATTCCGGTCTTCATCACGTCGTTGTACGTTTTGCCCGAACCGTTGCTGGGCGTCGTCATTGCTCATTTGGTCACATCGTTTTTGATCGCAGCGATGATTGCGGTGACGCACAGTTTTTTTGCCGTGGAACTGGCGATTCAGCACGCTCTGTTTCCCGTCGTGTTTTCTTCCGAAGATCCGACGATCGAAACGATGCCCGCTAGCGTGCCTGGAATCATCCCCTTGAACATCACACTGCGAGGCGTTCTGTGGACCGTGTCGTCGGTGGTCAGTCCCGTCATTTCGCTGGTCCTGATCCTACTGCTGCCGGATGACGAAAACCTGGCACCCTGGTTTGCGGTTGCTGTCGGCGTGGTTGCGATCGCATTCGGGTTTGCCACCAGTTGGATGCTTGGCAAATTGGTCGTGCGGCCGGTACAGCAATTGCGCCGCGCCGCTTCGGAAGTCGAAGCGGGCAACCTGGACATACATATTGATCTGCTCTGTGCCGACGAATTCGGACACCTGATCAACAGTTTTAATTCGATGGTCGAAGGATTGCGACAACGCGAGCATTTGCAGCAAACCTTTGGCCGTCACGTCGGCCAAGAAGCCGCTCGGCAGATCATCCGCCAAGGCGATCAGTTGACCGGTCGCGAACAAGTCATCACCGTGATGTTTGTCGACGTACGAAATTTTACACAGTACTCGTCGAACCATTCGCCCAGCGAAGTCGTTTCCGCCTTGAACGTGTTTTTTCGTGAAGCCGTCGAATGCGTGGAGTCGCACGGCGGGATGGTCAACAAGTTTCTGGGCGACGGATTCATGGCCATATTCGGTGTCGGAGCAAACACACAGCGTCATGCACAGGATGCGGTCGATTCAGCAATGGCGCTGCGGGCGTGCGTCCAGCAGTCGACGTCTCTTTTTCACGATGCCGGCTGGGACGACTTGCAAATCGGCATCGGCATCAACACGGGGCCCGCGGTGGTCGGAAGTATCGGTTCGCCCAAACGCCAGGAGTACACGGCGATCGGTGACACCGTCAACGTCGCCGCGCGAGTCGAGGCGGCCACAAAACTAGCCGGCCACAATCTGTTGATCACTGAATCAACAAAGTCAGCCTTGGTCGATGCGTCCGCGTGGATTCCTCTGCCACCCCAACTCGTCAAAGGGAAAGACCAACCACTCCGACTCTTCGCCCCGAAGAATGGCTCATGACAACGAGAACCGTTTCTTTGCAGACCGGCTGTCACGCCATCAACGCATCGATTGCCCGGCCGTGAACGTCGGTTAGGCGGAAGTCTCGGCCGGCGTGGTGGTACGTCAATCGCTCGTGGTCGAAACCCAACAGTCTAAGGATCGTGGCTTGGATGTCGTGGACATGAACCGGGTTTTCAGTGATGTTGAATCCGAATTCGTCCGTTGCCCCGTAGGTGATCCCCGGTTTCGCACCCCCGCCGGCCATCCACATGGTGAACGCTTGCGGATGATGGTCGCGCCCCGCCTTTCGCCCCAGCGCCGGATTGGTTTCAATCATCGGCGTGCGACCGAACTCGCCGCCCCAAATCACCAGAGTCTGGTCGAGCAGACCGCAGCGTTTCAGATCTTCGATCAATGCCGCAGTTGCTTGGACCGTTTCTTTGCAGCGGCTTTCAGTGTTTCCTTTCACGTTGCTGTGTGCGTCCCATCCCGAATGGTAGATATTGATGAATCGGACGCCCCGTTCAACCATCCGCCGCGCCAGCAAACATGATCGGGCAAACGAGGGCTTGTCGGGCTCACAGCCATACATGTCAAGCGTCGCCTTCGTTTCATCGCCGAAATTGATCAGCTCCGGTGCAGACGTTTGCAATCTCGCCGCCATTTCGTAAGACGCCATCCGCGTCGCAATTTCTGGGTCTCCGACGCTGTCGAGTCGTCGTTCGTTCAAACGGTTGATCAATTCGAACGTGTCTTGTTGGATCTCATCGACAAAGGTGTCAGGCGTTGCCACGTTTAAGATCGGTTCGCGGCCGTTGCGAAATTGCACGCCCGAGTAGACGGTCGGCATGAATCCGCTGGACCACAACGTCGTGCCGCCGCTGATCCCGTCACCGGTGCTCATCACAACGAATGCGGGTAAGTCCTGCGTTTCGCTGCCCAGGCCATAGAGTGCCCATGATCCGATGCTGGGCCGGCCGGGTTGCGAGAAGCCGGTGTTGAAGAAAATCTGTGCCGGCGCGTGATTGAACTGGTCCGTGGTACACGATCGAATGAAACATATATCGTCGGCGACGCGGCCGAGCTCTTTCATCGGTTCGCCCAGCACTGCACCGGACTGGCCGTAGGTATCGAATTTGAACTGAGGCCCCAGCACGGCGGCGTCCGGTTGAATGAACGCATAACGTTGGTCACCGATCACCGAGGGTGGCAAGGGGCTGCCTTCCAGTTGCGAGAGCGTCGGCTTGGGGTCGAACAGTTCCAGCTGGCTGGGGGCGCCGGCCATGAACAAATGGATCACCGCTTTGGCTTTTGGGGGATAGTGCGACGACATAGGGGATAACGGACTTGGCCGCTCGCCCGCATTGCCGCTGCCAGTCATGGACTGGGTCAACAATCCCGCAGCGGCGATTTTCCCCAGCCCGACACCGCATTGATCCAGAAAGTGTCGTCGCGACGTTGATGTGGCGAAGTCTTGATTCTCAAACATCGTTTTCACTTTCATCGATTCAATTTTTTGTGATCGCTTCGTCGATGCACAACAGCACGCGGGCGGTCGCGGTCCAGTCGCTGTGCTTGGACTGAAAGTCGGCGATCCATTCCCGTTCTGTATCCGTCGGCAAGCGAGTCATCAGCCAGCGAAAGCCTTCGTCGATTTTCGAATTCAAATCACCTTCGACGGCCGCCATCCGTTTCCCGTAAGCCTGGGCGATCTCGACAAACATCGGATCGTTCATCAACGTCAACGCTTGAAGTGGCGTGTTCGACACGTCGCGCCGGGCCAGGCAAGCTTCGCCCGACCCGGCATCGAACGTCGTGAACATTTCAAACGGAGCCGTCCGTTTTTGATACGTATAAACGCTGCGTCGGTAACGGTCTTCGCCTTCGCTGGCCTGCCACGTCGATTTCTTGTAGTTCGCCGAAACAGCGCCAGCGGGTTGGGGCGGTCGGACGGGAGGGCCGTACATTTTGTCGCTCAACAATCCCGACGTCGCGAGCGCCGAGTCGCGAATGATTTCCGCGTCCAATCGGTTTCGTGGGAAGCGGCCGAGCAACCGATCGACACCGTCGCCGGCTTTCGACGCCGGGACGCGAGATGATTGTTGGTAAGTTCCGCTGGTGACGATCCGTTGGTGCAGTGACTTGATCGACCACCCGTTGTCCATGAACTCGACCGCCAGGTGATCGAGCAATTCGGTGTGGCTGGGGATCTCGCCCTGCATCCCAAAATCATCCAAGGTGGAAACGATCCCCGTGCCAAAAAACGCCGCCCAATGACGATTGACAACGACGCGAGCGGTCAACGGGTTGTCGCGGCTGACCAACCATTGCGCAAACTCTAGCCGATTGCCGGGCATCGACTTGTCGCTGGTCCGCTGGTCGCTTTTCCACAGCACTTCGGGCAGATGGGCTTCGACCGTCTCGGTCGGTTGGGTGTATTCGCCGCGATGATGCAAGTAGGTCGGCCGAGCGTGTCCGGGCGGACGTTCCGTAAACACCAGCGTCATCGGCCCCCGCTTGGGTTCGCGCAGTTTGCGAATTTCATCGGCATGCTCCTTCAACTCCGGTGCATCCATTAGGAAGGCACTTCGCACGATCGGGCTCTCGGCCGCGTCGTCGTTCGCTAGTGCGGTTGCCAGTTCGTTTGTGTGGACGAAGGCAGTTCGGATCGATGTGCCTTCGGAAGCACTGATGCGAAACTTGCCAAGCGAACTGGCATAGTGCCGACCGAAGTGCATTTGCAACTTGAACGGTGAACCGGCAGCGATCGGTGTCTGCAATCGAAAGACCGCGACATGAGACTTGCCCGCACCTTCGGAATCGACCGACCATCCCGTTTGGATGTCGCCGTCCGTCGCCAATTGAGCCGATACTTTGTTCTTGCCGAAAGTGTTTTTTGCAAAGCTCTCGAAGGCTTCGGTGATCTCAATTGGATCGCTATTCGCATTCGAAAGCTCAAATTCGGTCAGATAGAAGTCGCCCTTAGATCCTTCGTAATAAGTCGATCCCGGTCCGCCGGCGGGCAGTCGCGGGTCGGCCAGTGCTTCCAATCGTAGGGTTTGAATTGGAAAGTCGGCACCCGCAAATTCGACGGTGTAGATGTCGTGCTTGGATGTATCGCCGGCCGCGAAGATCGCGCCGTCGTCTTCGAGCGTCAGATACGGCACATTAGCCGACATCGACGTCGGAACCATCGTTGTCCACGCCGCCAATCCGGTTCGTTGTTTTTCGATCCACGTCGCGAGGGCGGCTTCGAGATTTTGTTCGGACGATTTCGTGGCCGCAGGCCAGTGACTCGCTAGTTCGCTTTCTAGCTTGTCGGCTTGATCGAGTTCGGATTGCCGATCCTCCGCTTTGGATTCATATGGCAAAAAAAAGTCGGGTTCGTCGGCGTTGTTCAAGTACGCCATGATGCCGAAGTAGTCGTGGTGCGTGATCGGATCATATTTGTGTGTGTGGCACTGGGCACATCCAGTCGTCAGCCCCAACCATGTTGTACCCGTCGTGGCGACGCGATCGGTCATCGCGTGGTAGCGAAATTCCAGCGGATCGATGCCGCCTTCTTCGTTCAGCATCGTGTTGCGATGGAACCCTGTCGCGACGCGTTGGTCGACCGTCGGATCGGGCAGCCGATCGCCCGCGATTTGTTCGATCGTGAATTGGTCAAAGGGTACATCGTCGTTGATCGCGCGAATGACCCAGTCACGGTACGGCCAAATGCTGCGGTCGCGATCTTTTTCGTAGCCGTTGGTGTCCGCATAGCGAGCCAAGTCCAACCAACGCCGTGCCCAACGTTCGCCGTAGCGAGGTGATGCAAGTAAGTCATCCACGATCGCGGTATACGCTTGCGGCGATGGATCCGCCACGAACGCATCGGCGACTTCGGGGGTCGGCGGCAGCCCGATCAAATCCAAATGCAGCCGCCGGATCAACGTTGCCGGATCGGCGGCGTCGCTGCGATGTCGGCCGACCGCCGCCAACTTCGCATCGACGAAGTGGTCGATCGGGTGCACACCCAAGGGCACTGGATGTCTTGTCGGTGGGACGAACGACCAATGTTGTTCGTAGGGTGCTCCATCGTCGATCCATCGTTTCAGGATCGCCCGCTTTACGTCGTCAATGGGTTTGTTCGCCGTTGGCGGCGGCATCATTTCGTCGGGATCGGTGGACTCGATTCGGCGAAGTAGTTCGTCGGCGTCGGCTTCCATTGTGCCGGTTCCGTCGGGCACATCCAACCGCAATCCGGCTTCCCGCGATGCTTCGTCGGGACCGTGGCACGAAAAACAGTGCTTCGACAGCAGTGGGCGGACATCGCGGTTGTAGGACAACGGCCCCTGCGCGGCCGCGTGATTCCACGAGGCTGCGACCGCAAGAATGAAAGTGAGAATGCGCATGAGGCGACCGGGCGGGCAGTGCGAAGTTGGCGAAACGGTTTCGGTCACGCCAAAATATCGTGGATCACGTGGGTCTCTTTCACTCCCGTCAGCTTTTCATCCAGCCCCAAAAACGGGAACGTCAACTTGTTGTGATTGATTCCCAACTGGTGCAAGATCGTTGCGTTGAAGTCGCGAACATGAACGGGGTTTTCAACGATATTGTAACTGAATTCGTCTGTCTGGCCGTATGAGATTCCGGGTTTGATTCCGCCGCCGGCCATCCACGCGGTGAAGCATCGCGGATGGTGGTCACGACCATATTCCGTCGTTGTCAGTTCGCCTTGGCAATAGGTCGTTCGTCCGAACTCGCCCGCGAACACGACCAAAGTGTCATCCAGCAAACCATTCTGTTTCAAGTCGGTCAACAAGGCGGCGCATGGTTGGTCGACATCCATCGATTGTCCGCGAATCTTTTTCGGCAAACCTCGGTGATGGTCCCACCCGCGATGGAACAGTTGGACGAAGCGCACGTCGCGCTGGGCCATGCGTCGCGCCAATAAACAGTTTCGCGCGAACGATCCGCTCTTGGCGACTTCGGGCCCGTACAAGTCGAGTACGTGTTGCGGTTCGTCCGACAGATCGACCAGCTCGGGAACCGACGCCTGCATTCGAAAGGCCATCTCCTGCTGAGCGATCGTGGTCATGATTTCGGGGTCACCGACTTCGACCAAGTGTTCGTGGTTCAGCTTGGAAACCAGGTCCAGCATCTTGTGCCTTGTCGTGCGATCGACACCGTCGGGATCCGATAGGAACAAAACCGGATCGCCCGAGGGTTGGAACGAAACCCCTTGGTGTTTCGTCGGCAAGAAGCCGGATCCCCACAATCGGCTGTAAAGCGCTTGAATGTTCGCTTGGTCGCCCGACCAAAACGCCGAGCTGAGCACGACGAAGTCCGGCAGGTTTTCGTTCATTCGCCCGAGCCCATAGCTCAGCCAAGCGCCTAACGAAGCCTTGCCCGGAATTTCCGACCCGGTACAGATCAATGTCTTGCCGGGATCGTGGTTGATCGCATCGGTGTTCATCGACTTGATCAAGCAGATCTCGTCGATCTTGGTCGCCAGATGCGGCAACAGTTCGCTCAAGTAAGTCCCGCTGTCGCCGTGCTGGTTGAACTTGAACATGGACGGAGCAATCAATTGCTCCTTTCCACGCGTCATCGCCGTCACGCGTTGGCCGTTGCTGACCGACGGAGGAAGCGGTTTTTTGAACAGCTCCGTCAGTCCCGGTTTGTAATCGAACAAATCCATTTGGCTGGGCGCGCCGGCCATGAACAAAAAGATCACTCGCTTTGCTTTCGCCGGATGATGCAGCCCGTTCATCACGCCGGCGGCACTGGCGTGCTGTTGGCCGATCAAGGAACCCAAGGCGGTTGTTCCCAGTCCGGCCGCTGCGAGTCCTTCGAACGTGCTGCGCAGGAATTGTCGGCGTCCGTTATTCATGAGTTTTGATCCTGTCGAGATTGAACATCGAGTGGACGACCATCGTCATCGCGGCAAGTTCGATTTGCGCCGTCGAATCGTCGATCGCGCGGACGGCGGCCAGCGTGGATGATTCGATCATCGCCGCAGCCGCTTGAGGATCCGCTGTATAGGTTGCTTCAAATTGCTGATAGGCTTCGGCGAGCGTTTCCAACGCCGCGTCGCTTGGCATTTTCGACGTGATCGTTTGATAAGCCGATGCGATTCTTTGGGTTGTCGTCAGGTCCGAGCGGGCCCGCAACGAGCGTGCAAAATTCATCGCGGCCGAGAAGTACTGTTTCTCGTTCATCATCAACAACGCTTGCAACGGCGTGTTGGTCCGTTCGCGTCGAGCGATACAGCTTTCACGCGACGGAGCGTCGAAGATCGTCATCTGCGGCGGCGGCATTCCCCGTTTCCAGAACGTGTAAATGCTGCGGCGAAAAATTTGATCGCCTTCGTCGGGGACGAACGTGTTGGGATAGGAGCTTGGCATCACGACGGTCTCCCACAATCCGCGAGGTTGCGGCACCTTGACGCTTTTGCCGCTCATTTCTGGATTCAACAATCCGCTGACGCAAAGCACTTGATCGCGAATGACTTCCGCGTCCAATCGAAACCGCGATCCGCGTGCGAGCAATCGGTTATCCGGATCATCGCCAAACGCTTCCGCGTCGGCGGTCGACGTTTGTCGATAAGTGCTGGACATCACGATCGACCGCACCAGTGCTTTCACGTCCCATCCCGATGCGGTGAAGCGCGTCGCCAAATGATCGAGCAGTTCGGGGTGCGAAGGCGATTGACCTTGCGCGCCAAAGTCCTCGGCCGTCTTGACCAAGCCGACACCAAAAAACTGTTGCCAAAACCGGTTCACGGTGACTCGCGCGGTTAGCGGCTGCTCGGGCGAAGTGAACCACTCCGCCAAGTCCATCCGCGTCGGCACCTCGCTCGAATCGGCGCCTGATGTTTTGAGCGGCGGCAAGAAGCCGGGCGTTTGTCGCTGGACCGGATCACCCGGTTGGTCATAACCGCCGCGGATCAGAATGTGCGCCTGACGAACTTCGTCGCGTTCCTTCATCACCAACGTTGCGGGAATCTGCAACAACAAAGCGTCACGCTGTTTGGTTGCTTTCGCAAAACGTTCAGAGACGTCTTTAAGGTTTTGTTCATCCGTGGCGTCTTTCTCTTTTTTCTGTTTCAGCTTCTTTTCTTCTTTACCCAGTTCGGCGACCAGCTTGTCCAAACGCTTGCGTTCGGCCTTTTGCTCGTCGCTGGGCAATTCCAAGTATGGCCATTGCAGTCCGCGTTTGAAGTCGATGGTGCCTCGACGGCCCGTTTCCGGTGCGCCATCGAAATTGTTGTAGAACGCGTACAGTTGGTAAAAGTCACGCTGGGTGATAGGGTCGTATTTGTGGTCGTGGCAAACCGCGCACTGGACCGTCAAACCCATGAACGCAGTACCAACGGACGTGACTTGGTCGACGACGTTGCGAAAGAAACTCTCTTCGGGAAGCGCGGTTCCAACATCAATGATCAAATGCAGGCGATTGAAGCCCGATGCGATCAACTGCTCTTTGCTGGGATCGGGAAACAGATCGCCGGCGACTTGAAATTTGATGAAGTCGTCGAAGGGCAAGTTGTCATTGAACGAATCGATCACCCAATCGCGGTAAGGCGTCATCTCGCGATAGTGATCGTGGTGCAGTCCGTTGGTGTCGGCAAAGCGAACCAAGTCCAACCAGTATCGGGCCATGTGTTCGCCGTAGTGTGGCGATGCCATCAACCGGTCCACCACAGTTGCGAAGGCTTCGTCGGAATCGTCGTCGACGAACGCTTGGACTTCATCGATCGAAGGCGGCAGGCCGGTCAAGTCCAGCGTCACTCGGCGAATCAATGTCTGCTTGTCGGCCGGCCCGCTCGCCGTTCGATGCTTCGCCGCCAATCGAGCCAGCACGAAACGATCGATCGCCGAATCGTCCCAGTCGCGCGAATCGACGCCCGACGGGATCGCCGTCGTCGCCAGTTCGGGAACCGGCACGGCCGCTGGTGTTACGAAAGCCCAGTGCTGGTCGTAGCCGGCACCGCCGTCGATCCAACGACGCATCGTCTCGATCTGCGCGGTACGCAGCGGTTTATTCAATTCGGGTGGCGGCATGACCACATCGGGGTCATCCGAAGTGATGCGAGCGATCACTTCATCCAAATCGACTTCGTCAGGAACATCCAGCCGCACATCCGACTCGCGATGCTTTTCGTCGGGCCCGTGACAGGCAAAGCAATGGTTCGACAAGATCGGCCGCACGTCGTCATTGAACGACAGCGGGTCAATCGTCGCCTCTTCGGAAAATACGGGGCCGATGGGCCACGTCACGAACAGGAGCGTCCAAACGAAAAATCGATGCATCATTCAGTTGATTTTGGCGTGGCGGGGATCGAACGTCGGGCAAAACAGTGGAGCATTCAACAATCTTAACCCTTTCGATCCAAACCATCAGGCGATAAAGCCTGATCCGCCCATTTCTCGCATCGCGAAAGCCGGATGGCTCGCCTCGCAATGTGTTCACTTGTGCACTGCCGGTCGAATTCGGGATCCCTTGCCGAATTTTTCCGGTTCCGGTACGATCTTCGCTCTCATGGTGGTCCCGGTATGTTCACTGGGCCTCCTTTCATTCACCCGCCGACACAGATGGGACGAAGGGCGATAAGATTCACGGTCATTTGGCCGCGATCTTGATGCTCTGGATGCCGAGCTTTTGCCTTTTGGGCGATTCGGTTTCTCGTAGCCCGTGACGGCAAAAGTTTAGGAAACGACGACGTGGCAAATCCGATTGTTCAAGAGATGATCGAAGCTGGTGTTCACTTTGGGCACCGCACCAGTTTGTGGAATCCGAAGATGGCCCCGTACATCTTCGGCCGCAAAAACCAAATTCACATCATGGACATCCGCGAAACACTTCGCGGCATGCTCCGAGCCAAAAAGTATCTCGGTCAAGTCGCCGCCGGTGGCAGCTTGATCCTGTTCGTCGGAACCAAACGTCAAGCCGGCGAAGCGGTTGAAGAACAAGCGTTGCGATGCGGCATGCCTTTCGTCAGCGAACGTTGGCTTGGTGGTACGCTGACCAACTTCCGTACCATTCGCAGCCGACTGACCCGGTTGGAAGAATTGGAAGATCTTCGCGGCAGCGACAAGATCAACGACTACAGCAAGAAAATGCAGTCGACGATCAATCGCGAGTACCGCAAGATGTACCGTAACTTGAACGGGCTGCGTTCGATGAACCGCTTGCCCGAGTGCTTGTTCATCGTTGACCCAGGTAAAGAACGAAACGCAGTTCGCGAAGCCAAACGATTGGGCATCCCGACCGTTGCCCTGATCGATACCGACAGCGATCCGTCGCAAATCGACTTGCCGATTCCCGGTAACGACGATGGTATCCGCAGCGTCGAATTGATCCTGAAGCAATTGGCCGACGCGATCAACGCCGGCAAGGGGCAATTGGCAATGAATAAATCCGATGGCGGTGGCGCACAGGCCGCCGAAGCACCGCAAGCCGCGGCCGAACCGGTCGTCGAAGCCGCTGCTGAGTAATCGACGGACGGCCGGTTTGACCGGCCGACCAGCGAACTTCCGAGGGCCAGGCACTGTCCTGGCCTTGGCGGCGACGCAAACAATCCCCCCAGCGCCGCGATGCTTCGCGGCGTTTTCAAAAACATTTCATACGCACGACAGTTTGAGTAGGAAGAGAGAGACATGACAACGATTTCGGCTAAAGACGTCAGCGAGCTACGACGATCAACCGGCGCCGGCATGATGGACTGCAAGAAAGCGTTGCAGGAATCGGGCGGCGACATGGAAGGCGCATTAGATTACCTGCGCAAGAAAGGCCAAAAAGTTGCTGAGAAACGTGCAGACCGGGATGCCAACGAAGGTGTCGTCGTCGCGCTGACCGAAGGCAAACGAGGCCAATTGTTGGCGCTCAGCAGCGAGACCGACTTTGTCGCCAAGAACGATGCCTTCATCGAACTGGCGAACTCAATCGCCAAACTGGCGTTCGAAAACAAGTGCAAGACAAAAGAAGAAGTCGCTGCGTTGCCCTTCGACGGTGGCACGGTGGGTGAGCGATTGATCGCTGAAACCGGCAAGGTCGGCGAGAAGATCGAAGTCTCGGATTTCCAAGTCGTCGAAGGCGACCATATCACTTCGTACATCCACGCCGGCAGCAAGATTGGCGTTTTGGTTTCGTACGAAGACGGTGGTCATGCCGAGGCTCCGCAGTTTTTCCGTGGTGTCGCCATGCACATCGCTGCGATGAAGCCATCGATTTTGCACCCCAGCGAATTTGATGAAGAGCTCGTCGAGAAAGAGACCGAAGCCTTGCGTGCTCAAATCATCGCCGAAAACGAAGTCAACGAACGCGAAAACTTGGGCAAGCCCCAGAAAAACGTTCCTCAATTCGCCAGCATGCGTCAATTGACGGATGCGGTTTTGAAGGCGGCCGAAGACGCGATCAAGGCGGAATTGGCTGCCGAAGGCAAGCCGGAGAAAATCTGGGACAAGATTGTTCCTGGAAAGATGGACCGGTTCGTCGCCGACAACACGTTGCTTGACCAAGAACGTTGCTTGCTGAGCCAGTTCTATGCCTTGGATGACACCAAGACGGTTGAAGCTGCCATCAAAGCGCTGAGCGACGACGCCAAGGTATTGGCGTTCCACCGCGTCTCCGTCGGCGGCTAATTGCTCGCCCACGCCGTTTCACTGAAAACCTCGTCGACCCCCATCGGTCCGGCGAGGTTTTTTTGTGTAACATAAGGCCGCATTCGTTCTTCACGCTTTACTCCCTGCGATCGACCCTGATGCCAAACGACGACAGTTCAAAGAACCTTCATTACAAACGCGTCATCCTAAAGTTGAGCGGCGAGAGTCTTGCCGACTCGGGTGGCCGCGGAATCAGCGGCGAAGAGTCGGGGCAGATCGCCCAGCAGATCAAAAGTGCTCACCAATCTGGTTGCCAAATTGCAATCGTGATCGGCGGTGGCAACATTCTTCGCGGCGGCCAATTCTCTGGCGCCAACGCGCTCGTTCAAGAAGCAACCGCGCACTACATGGGCATGTTGGCGACGGTGATCAATTCGCTGGCGATGCAAGACACGCTTGAATCGATCGGACTGAAAACACGCGTCATGTCGGCCGTGCCGATGGACAAGATGTGTGAGACCTTTATTCGACGCCGTGCGATTGAGCACTTGGAAAAAGGCCGCGTCGTCATTCTTGCGGCCGGTATCGGCAATCCGTTTGTGACGACCGATACAGCAGCCGCACAGCGGGCATTGGAACTGGATGCCGACGTGGTGTTGAAGGCGACGCGAGTTGACGGTGTCTACAACGATGATCCGGAAAAAAATCCGCATGCGGTTCTGTACGAGTCGCTGACGTACGATGAAGTCATTCAGAAGAATTTGCGAGTGATGGATGCGACCGCGATCGCACTCTGCAACGAACACGCAAAGCCGATCTTGGTTTTCAACTTCAAGAAGGACGGCAACATCGTCAAGGCGATCAACGGCGATACGGTCGGCACCTGGATCGGCAGCAGCAAGCCCGCGTGAGTACTCGGCTGACGCTACAATATTACCTCTTTGTCAATCTTCAATCGAAAAGGATCTTCCCATGGCCACAACCGACGAAACCCTGATGGACGCCGAAGAACGCATGGAAAAGGCGCTCTCTGTTCTGCAGCACAACTTGTCCGGGATCCGAACCGGTCGCGCGACGCCAGGCCTGGTCGATTCGATCAAGGTGGATGTGTACGGTTCGTCGACGCCGCTAAAGCAACTGGCATCAATCGGGACTCCCGAACCGCAACAGATTGTGATTCGGCCCTACGACGCGACGACGATCAAAGAGATTGAAAAAGCGATCGTCGTCAGCGACATCGGACTGAATCCGCAAAACGATGGACGCATGATTCGGTTGAACGTGCCGCCGTTGTCAACGGAAGTTCGCAAGAAGATGGTCAGCCGGATCAAGGAACTGACCGAAGATGCGAAGATCTCGATCCGCAACATTCGCCGCGACGCCAACAAGGCGGCCGACACCGCGGAAAAAGACAAAGAGATCAGCGAAGACGATCGCGACAAGCTGAAGGAATCAGTCCAAGAGCTAACGAAGAAGTACGAAGCTCAAGCCGGCGAACTGGCAAAGTCCCGCGAAACGGAAGTCACCGAAGCGTAGTACAAATCGGGCAATCCGATGTGGACCCTCGACGCCTTTCGTGGGACATCAGCTGAAAAGCAGCTGGTGAACACAAAGTACACCCTGCGAGCGGAGTCGCAGGGCCACGAAGGGCAACCCAATGTGGACCCGCGACTCCGTTCGCGGGACGTCAGCTGAAAAGCAGCTGGTGAACACAAAGTACACCCTGCGAGCGGGGTCGCAGGGCCACGCCCTCCCGCTTCCGCCCCTTTTCGGACTTCCCTCCATGCGTTTCATCGTTCTGCACCTGCTGTTATTCACGCTACTCCAAAGCGGAACCACCCAAGGACAAGAGGCTGCACCGGAGCTGCGTTTCGCGATTCCCGATACCGACGAAGGACTTCCAGGCGCCGGCCCGATTCGTCGCTACGATTGGATGCGCGACGTATGGAATCGCCGTCGCTCGAAATTTGCCGATCGTGCGGAACAAGACCAAGGTGCGATTGTTTTTTTTGGAGACTCCATCACTCAAGGTTGGGGCGACGACTTCGGTGGACGTTTTGAGGACCTGAACACCAAGGTCGCCAATCGTGGTATCAGCGGTGATACCACTCGCGGCATGCTGCTTCGCGTCGACGAGGAAGTCATCGCACTTGATCCTGCGGCCGTCGTGATGCTGATGGGGACCAACGATCTGGAAGAACACGCCGATGCCGCAACGATCGCCGGCAACGTCGGCCTGATCCTGGAAAAACTGAAACGTCACGATTCGGAAATGCCCATCGTCCTGTGCCTGGTCATGCCCAGTGACGAGACCAAGTCGCGTTCGGCCGACGACGTGCAAGAAATCAACAATGCCCTAGCCTCGCTTGTCCGCGGTGATGCACAAATCACCGTCGTCGATACCTACCAATTGTTCGCCGGCAAAGATGGCGATGCAAAGGCAGATGAGTTTCCAGATCTGTTGCACCCCAACGGCGACGGCTACGCGAAATGGAGAATGGCGTTGATGCCGATTTTTGCAACGCTCGGTTTCGTCGAAACCGAAGCCGATGACTTTCAGTGCGAAGCTGGGTACACGAGCCTGTTCAATGGCAAGGATCTGACCGGATGGGGTTACCGTGTCACTCCCGAATCGATGCGAAAGGGCCGCGTCAATTGGATCAAACGCGACACTTCGGTGACTTGGCCGTTGGTCGAACAAGACATCAGCTTTGACGGACGAACGTCGACAACCGAAGGTCGTTTTCGAGCGATCAATGGTCGATTGGTCGTCACGACGCCACCAGAAGGCCGGAAGATTCAACAGCTCTACACGACGAAAGACTTCGAAGGCAACTTCACACTTCGTCTTCAATTTCGCGCCGGCGTCGGCAACGACAGCGGCGTGTTCCTTCGAGGCAAGCAATTGCAAGTCCGTGATTTCCCGCTCGCCGGGCCGTACAAGGACTTGAAGCAGTTTCGATCGGGTAATTGGAACGATCTTGAAGTCACCGTCGTCGGGAACAAAGCAAAGTGCGTTTGCAACGGCGAAATCTTAGAAGCCGAGTTTGAAATTCCACCACGCGGTCCGATCGGCGTCGAAGGAGATCGAGGTCAAATCGAATACCGTCGCATTCGAATCAGCCGACCCGAGTGAAACACGGACCGCTGGAATATTGCGAGGGCGTAGCGAGATTGACGCCGAAGTTGGCGCCGTGGATGCTGGCTGAACTGATCGATGTGCAGTCGCTCGACGACCTTTTGATTCGCCATGGATCTCCGTTGCACGTGCACGTTCCGTCGCAAATGCAGGCCAACATCACGTCGATACGATCCGTCGCTGCGGCTCGGAACATCGCGTTGGAGATGCACTTCGCATGCAAGGCGAATAAATGTTCGTGGTACGCCACCGAAGCGTTTCGAGCGAACATTGGCATCGATGTGGCAAGCGAGACGGAATTGATGGCAGGCATCGAAGCCGGGTTTTCAGGGTCGCGGATCGTCGTCACCGCGTCCGTGAAATCAGAATCGCTGGTCGCCACAGCAGCAACCGTCGGTGCGATCGTCGTCGTCGCCAGTGTCGAAGACGCGGATACCGTCGCCCGCTTCTTGGTCGGTCATCCCGACGCAGCAGTGAATGTTTCGATTCGAATCAGCGGTTTCGCGTTTCCCAAGGGGCGGCACGAATCACGCTTCGGTTTCGACATCGCGGACGCCGCGGCGCAGATCCGGTCGTTGATGCAGCGACATAGCGACGTTGCCAATCGGATATCGGTTCGAGGCATTCACTTTCATCTTGATGGCACGTCAGTCACCCAACGCGTCGTGGGCATCCGTCAATCGATCGAACTGACAACCGCCTTGCGGCAACACGGTCATCCGATCGAGTTTGTTGATATCGGCGGCGGCGCGCCGGTGCAGTATCTGGAACGATCCGATGACTGGATCGATTTTCACCGACGTGTCGATCGACAAATCGATGGCGACGATACAGACGCTGTTCTGTTGCCGAACCATACCTACGGCCGATCCAAGATCGACGGGAACTACGCACAGGTGCTGCGAAACTATCCCACGTGGCAAGCCGACGAGGCGGCGAGCTGGTTCGGGAAAATTCTAGACGGCGACGGAATCGCCAAATCGCTTGCCGACAACGACCTGAGACTTCATTGCCAGCCCGGCCGAGCGTTATTGGATGGATGCGGTATCACGGTCGCGCGTGTTGTCTCGATCAAGCCAATGGCAAGCGGCGATGTCGTTGTGATGTTGGACATGAACCAAACGCATTGCCGGACGACGTCGGTTGATTTCGCGATCGATCCGATTCTGTTACCGAATGCGCGCGAGGTGCGGGGGACATCGTTAACGGGGTTTTTGGCTGGAAACTATTGCGCCGAGGACGACTTCATCAGTCCGCGACGATTCCGTTTCTCGCGTTCGGTTTATCCCGGTGACTTGATAGTTTTCCCCAATACGGCCGGGTACCAGATGCACTTCATGGAAAGTCGAGGGCACCAATTCGAACTCCCGCAAAACATCGCGATTGCCGGTGACGATACCGGCCGAGATCAACGGGCCGAGTAGGCGTCGACATCGCGGGCGGCTTTCGTGGTTTCACCAAGGGGGCCAAGGAAGCCAAGGTCCATGAACCATTCGTTGAAACGTTGGGGCCAAGTTCCGAAGGGAATTCCGCCTCGATCGCCGATCGATCCGCCGTGGCCGCCGCGAGCGTAGATGTGCATTTCTAAATTGGGCACACCAGCGCGAAGCATCGGTGAAAAATAGTCGTTTGCCCAAATCGCATGAACCTTGTCGTCGGCGCCCGCACAAACAATGAAGCTGGGTGGAACATTCTTGGGGATCGCCGTCTTGGGTTCACGCGTCATCGGCGTCGGTCCCGGATAGACAAGGCCGACGAAGTCAGGACGCGGGGAAACGTTTGCCAACGGATCGCCAGCACCACGATGGTTGTTTTGAAAGTCGTCAAAAAAGAGCGCCGCCGGCGCTGCTAATTCGGCGCCCGCCGAGAATCCGATCATACCGATTTTGTTCGGATCAAGATTCCATTGTTCCGCATGGGCACGGACGACACGGATCGCTTGAAACGCATCGTTCACGGCATCACTCATTGGATCATAGCCATCGACGCGAAGTCGATTGCGAAGGACGATCGTCGACACACCCTGCTCGGCAAAGAAGGGAACCAAGTCGAGTCCTTCGGGTCCAAGCCAAAGTATCTTGTGTCCGCCACCGGGGGCGACGATGACAGCTGCACCATTCGTTTCACGACCATCCGCCAAGTGAACTTCGATCGACGGATTGTGAATGTTCAACGTGTTGAGAAGTCGATCGTAGGTCCCGGTCGTGTTGTACCGCTCGGCTTCATGGATGCGACTGGGGTCGAGCATCGGTGAATCGGGCGCGTACAACGGCAACACAATCCCACCCGGCAACGCGGCTTCGGGAATGAATGGGCCGTCGGACGCCGTGCGTACAGGTTCAACTTGTGGCGAACTATCCTGCGAAAAGCCGACAGCAGAACTCAGCAAAATGACAACCCAAGCAAACCGAATCATGGAGGACTTTCGTGCGAGAGGAAACCCAAACGACGCGAACGCGCCGCGAGATCGCCTATCTTAGTCAAACGAGACGTCTCGCACCGTGTGCCACGGCAATGTGGTCAAGCGGTACGGTCGTTTCGTCGACAGCATTCTATTTCTGGTTGACCATAAAGGTGCCGTTGTCGGCGACGTCGAACAGAGGTCGGCAATAGCGACCACAGCCCATCGGGCCACCCGGTCGATAAACAAGTCCCATCGAGATGTTCCAGTTCTCTTCACGATTGCCGAAATTGGTGCTGTCTTGATTCGGGATCAGGTACGTCGATCCCAAGGACAACATCAGTTTCTGGCGAAGCGGCAGGTTCATCCCCGCACCTAAAATCGTATCGCTTCGATCGGTCCATCCGCCGAACGCTGTCCAGTCGCCGCTGCCGGCCAACAATCGTCGATAGAACAAGCGGTACTGGTCGGTGGGTTCAAAGTTGATCGTCGATCGAGTGAGCACGCCGGCGCTGTTTCGGACGAATGTGTCAGATGAGTCATCGCCGAGGCCTGACATGAATTGAAAACCGAATCCGTGACAATCGGCGGTCTTCCAGCTGACTTCACCACGAAGTTGCGTCATACGACCCTGGTACCACCAATCATCGTTCAAATAGTCGAATACCAATCCGTATTGCAGGCCGTAGTCGACGCGGCGAAACAAACCGCCCGTGACGAAAACTTGATTGCGAGTTTCGTCGGTGAACTCGGCACCTGACAGGTTCGATTGAGTCGCACGGAAACCCAGTTGGGCAGCCATGTCCCATCCCAACCATCTCTTTAGCGAACGGCCTTCATTGAGTCCTTCGTAGAATCCGAAGCTGCCTGATCCGCTGCGCGAATTTGGATTCGCGGCGGTCGTGTTCGCAAAGTTCATTGGGCCCTTGAAGCCTTGCACACCCGCAAAGAACTGGAAGCGACACCAATTGATTCTCAGCAGCGGCAGACAAACCGGAATACTGTTCGGACCACAGCACGCATCGCACGAACAATCGCCATACATTTCCATTCCACAGGCCGGTTCACCCAGATACGACTCCATGCCACAGGTGGGCGGGCCGCAGCTCTGGCAGCTTTCGACACCACAGCCATTGTCGAAACCGCATCCTGGTTCGAATCCGCACCCGGCTTCGATGCCGCAACTTGATTCCATGCCACAACTGGGGCCGCTGTCACAGCAGTCGCAGACCGGCCCGCACCCGTTGGTGCATCCGTCTAAAAAACCGACTTGCCGGACCTGGTTGGCTGCTTTACTTCGGATCAGGGTGCCATCGAGTGGAGCTTCGGCAAGCGCAGGTCGCACTTGGCCGGTGGCCGCTCGAGCGATCGTCGACGTGCGTTTTTTTTGGGGGGTACGAAGCTGGTTTCCCGCGGCCAGCGCCGACCCGCCGATCGTCGTCATTGCCATGGCCAACAAAAAGCTGGTCGCAATCGTTCTGCGGCGAGTTACGTCTGACGTTATCATATCTTTCGTCTCAGATAGCGTTCGTGTTTACGGATGCCGCTATGCGCACGCATCCGTCCCCGATCTTGTTCCCTCTCTTTATCGACCCGAATAACCAGCACAATGAGCAAAACCTTCTCAATCCGTACAACTTGCCAAACTTGGGCGTGTTTCACGCTGTTTTCCATGACGCCGTTGGTTGGCGTTGTCGGGCAAGACGTGTCCGAAGATGGCGCAAAAGCAGCAGATGCGACGGCAACCGCGGATAGTCCGGCGGAGCGTGAAGTCGATCTAAAAATGAGTCCCCAGTATCCGTTGAGCGTGGTCGTCGACGAATCGGACTCATCCATCTACGCGGTGGATCTGGATTTACCGGGCGTGTGGAAGATTGGCGAGACAACGGAGTTGTTTGTTCGCGGGTCGAACTTGCTTCGCCATCCCTTGAATCGGCCCCGCTGTATTGCGATCGATCCGACGGGAGGCATCTTTGTGGGTGACTCGCCAACACGCGAGATCTATCGAATTGCATCCGCCGGCGCCGAACTGGTTCCGTTAACGGCTGGATACATCGGCAACCCAATGGCGATTTGTTTGGATGCCGATCAGAAGACGCTGTACGTTGGCGACGCAGAAAAACGCGCCACGTTCAAATTTCCGGTCGAAGGCGGGAAGCCCGAATTGGTTGCCCGGGTGAACGCACGTGGGCTGGCGTTCGATGATGACGGAAACCTATGGGCAGTGACGCCCGACGCGAATGCAGTCGTCAAAATCGATGTTGCCACGGGCGAAGTCACCAATGTCATCACCGACCGGCCGTATCAATTTCCAACCGGTTTGGCTTGGTCGGGGGACGAGGGATTTGTGACCGACAACTACGGCAAAACGATTTGGCGTTTCACGGCCGACGGAAAGACGGAGAAGTGGTACGAAGGGGCCCCGCTCGTCGGGCCTGTCGGAATCGCGGCAACAAAAGATTCGATCTACGTCGCCGATCCAAAACAAAAACAGATCTACCAGTTCGACCGAAAAACGAAGAAAGCGGTGGAAAGGTTTTAGGTAACAGGAAGGGTGCCGAACCTCCCGCGAACGGGAGTGTGATTTTAGGCACTGTGAATGCCGAAGCGATTTCCGAGCAAGTCCCCTAACACCTGTCACCTACTCCTACGTTACTAGGCCCTTGGTGACGGTCATGAAGACGTCTTCTAGCGTTGGGTCGCGGTCATTGAATGATTTCATTCTTACGCCGGCCGCGATCAGGGTTTCCATCAGAACGGCAAGTCCCTCGTCGTCGGTTTCCAATTCGGCGACGACACGGCTAGTGTCGGATCGGCCCGGCAAGACCTCGAGCGATCGCAGCGCCTCACTGCTGCGCAGAATCGACATGCCAGCATCTTCGCCCGAGATGAACTGAATCTCCACCAAGCGATTGCGGCGGATCTTTCGATACACGCTATCGATCGGGCCGTGCATCAACAGTTGCCCGCGTTCGATGATTCCGATCGAAGTACAGCAGTCGGCCAGTTCCGTCAAAATGTGGCTGCTGATCAAGATCGTTTTGCCCATTTTGCGAAGCTCCTTTAGCAACGCCTTTACCTCCACGCGAGCGCGCGGGTCCAAGCCGCTGGCTGGTTCATCCAAGATCAATACCGGCGGATCGTGAACCAAGGTCTTCGCCAAACACAGTCGCTGTTTCATGCCGCGCGACAAGCCGTTGACGAAGTCGCTTCGTTTGTGCGTCAAATCCAACAACTCCAGTACGTTGTCGATGATCTGCTTGCGCTCCGTTCGTCCGATTCGATAGGCAACCGCAAAGAAGTCAAGAAACTCCCAGACACGCATCCCGTCGTAGACACCAAAGTTGTCGGGCATGTATCCGACTGCCTGACGTACGCCGACCGGGTCGCCCATCACATCGCAACCGGCAACGGTGCCGCTGCCACGACTGGCACGCAGCAGCGTCGCCAGAAATCGGATGGTCGTGCTTTTGCCGGCTCCGTTGGGTCCGATGAATCCAAACACTTCACCGGCGTCGATTTGAAGATCGATATTTTCGACGGCACAGAAGTCACCGTAGTCTTTTCCGAATCCGCGAAGCGTGATCATGTTGGGTCTCGACGAGTGGATCGGTGGTTCAAAGTTCTACGTCAGAATCGGACGCGTCTTTTGACGCATTGATGTCCGTTGTCGATCGGTATTGCGGGCTGACGTCGGATTTTAAGTTCAGGTCGGGGCGACTGGAACGGTACGGTGCGTGTCGCAGATACGCCAGGACGATCGTTTGTGCGGTCACTTGGTTTGCCTTCGGAAGCACGTTCATTCCATCGATGGCCGCGCCGACACGACCGACCAATCGAGTCTCGCCGTTGGGCATCGCAGACGGGGCGGCTAGCCTGCGAATCAACTTTGCCGTCTGCATCGGCAACTCGTCGCTGACGTTGACCTCGGACGAATCGCGGAAACGGATCCCGATCTGTGCCGACGGGCCCACCAACCCCACGACCGCGACGCGAACGAATCCGTCTTCTGACTTTTCGACAACGAAAGCATCCGAAATTTCGAGCGACGTTCCGTTCACCAACTTGCCATCCGAATCTATCTCGATCGCACCGCCGACATCGACGATCTGTTCGGCATGTAGCATCCGAACCTGGTTGCTTCCGACGGAGAATCCGGTCAACGAAGGGCCTTCGTTGAACGACGTGTTGAACATGGGCGTTCCCGATCCGGACGGGGACAGACCGTTTCGCATCGGCGCGGCGCATCCATCGATCGCGCTAAAGTTGAATCGATAGGTGCTCGACAGCGAGTTGTAGATAGCGTCGACACGCGTCAAGTGAGCGCGCGGATAATTCGGCTGGATCTCCAACAGCGCCAATTCGGTTTGGCTGCGCGCAAAACCGATGTCCAAGCGGGCTGCCCGCGCCACCCACACCGCGCCACCGATGGCGATGAAGGGTACCGCCAGCCAGGCATACTCCAGTCGCCCCATCAGCCGAAAGACGATGAAGTTCAACGGCACCAGGATCAACAGGTAATAGCCCAGCGAGCGAACCACCAATGCACTCGGCGGGATTTCAATTCCCGACTCGCTGCGCAGCACGGTATCACACACGCTGATCAGATCACTGGTGTCCTTCCATCCGCCGATCCCGGTCGCCCCGTCGGTTCGGGTATACGCATCAATCGCAGCGAGTTTCGATGTCGATTCGCTTTCGTCACGTGAATGGGCCGGCGTTTGGTCCGGCTCGAAGCCGCCCGTCGCGCGAAGAAGTGCGTCGCGCGATGCGATGCGAAATGTCGTGTTCATCGATGCCTCGGCCGATGATGAACCGTTTGCGATATGAAACTGTCTCACCGAATCGACGCCGGTTTCCGCATCCGTGCCGGCACGGGAATAGTTGCGGTGCGGGCGATTCAGAATGGCGTTATTGAAAAAGCTGTCGTAAGACTCCCAGTCGACGATCCAATCACTCGTCAGATCAAAGCGAGTCTGCGTGACCAAGCCGCGGCCCATTTGTCGGCGGACGACCAGCCCGGCCGAGTCCTTCAGCGCCGCGGCTCCATCGACGACCGGCCCGGCGACACCGACGCGGCCCGATTTGGCTTTTAACAATGCGATCTGCTGCGCCGTACTCGCATCGGTCGGCACTTGCCACTGCGTTAATAGAGTCTCGCCCGCCGCGATGTCCAGTTCGACGTTGCCCGTCGGCTTGAACGCCAGCACATCGCTGAGACTGCCACGCGCAACCGCATCCGACGCGTCAGGCCCGTTGATGATCAATTGACCGCCGAACCGAATCCAATCGGACATGGCCGTTCGTTGATCGGGCGTCAGCACGTCGTCGCCGACGTCGTCCCAAATCACGACCGCCGTGTTGGTCCAGTCCAGCATCGTTTCCGCCAGCGGCAAGATATCTGTGGTCGATGCAATGATGACTCGATAGTTCGCGCCATTGATCGGGAAATCGAATTCCGAGCGAAACGGTTTGATCCAATCGGCTTTGCGTATTTTGGTAAACCGTTCGGGCCGATTGGTCAGCACCACCATGAAGTATTCTTCGGGCTCCATCGCCACGAATGGCATCGGCGGAATCTCGATCGAAACGGCGCGGTCGCTGGGAATGAACTTGCCTCCCATCACGCACCGATTCCGATCGCCACCGCCGGTTGTGGGCAACAGGATCCGATAGTCGAATCGTCGCATCTGGCCTTTGGGCAAAACGACGGGACGCGAATTGGGGATCGAGACCGCTGCATCGCGGGAACTTGATTCGCCGGTATTAAAATTCACACCTCCCGCTTCGGCGCGAGAGACCATTTCGCCGCGCGAGTCATCTTGGTTGCTTCGGATCGAAATCGACGAAGTGATCCAGTGCCCAGGTTTCACCGCACGGCCGGCCGGCGCGCCGCCTTCGGACAACAAGCCTGCGCTGGGAAACGGATCCGGTGAGAGCGTCGTGAACGCGTCGACGGGAATCTCTTCTTCGCTTTTGTCTTTGTCCGCAAGCGGATCACGACGGCATCCTTCGCACCCGACGATCAAGGGCACAAACAGCATCGCGAGAAGGAGTGAAAAACGCGGCATAGGGCGGTCAGTAGATGTTAGGCGCTAGCGATCAGGTTCTAAGAAAAGATGAGATTGGTGCATCAGCGCTCTTTTCGTTCCTGAATTCTAAAACCTAATCGCTAACGCCTAAAACCCATTCCTACCAACCGATGACCATGTTCGATTCGATGGCCTTGCGAGCATTTTCAAGATCGCTGCCCGTCTCCATGCGATACAAACGGATCGCGTTGACCTTGTCGCCCGCCGAGCGACTCAGGCAATCGCGGGCGACCAAACACGGGTCGACCTTCGTGGTGGTCAAACCTAGGACGCCTTTGCTGATGACCCATGTATCGCGAGGTCGTTTGGTCAGTCGCAGCACTTCGTCGTGCGGGTAAGCGTCAGAAACCACATCGCGGGCTTCGTCTTCGGAGTCAGCCCAGGTGATGATGATGTGGGCTTCGGTTTCGATTTCGAACAATGGCATCGGAGGGCTCCTAGAGTCTCTTGGGCAGATTTACCCATGATACCGGCGGACCCTCACCACGCAACTAAAGCGCGCGTCGAAACTGAGCGATGAACCGATCCTTGAAAGAGAACGATGACAACGCGAAAACGGGATCAGTCGCGGATCTTGTGTCCGCGGAGACAGAGGAAGCCGAAAGCGACCGAAGATGCCGACACGATGCCCCACTGCCAGGTATTCATCGTATTGAAGTAGCGAACCAGTTCGGTCCAGGCGTCGAAGAACCACGTTGTGAGCGAAAAAGCCAGAAGTTCGATAATCATGGAACTCTTTCGGAGATCGGGTTCGATGTCAGGGGGGGAAGCAAAAAGGGATGTGTGTTGAAAACAAATTTTGCTTCCACAACGTCTTTGTGCCAAAAGTTAGGTCGCTGACTTTGGGTTGGAAGGCGAAAAGCCCGCAAAATTGACCGTCTTTCACGCATTGGAACCCCGAAAAACCGGAACCTTCGTAACAACCGTCAATTGAGTCGTTGCAGCACTTGCGAGCCTCGCGACGGCCGATATAATTCCCGCACAACAACTCAAAAAGCCAAGGCGATCCACGCAAGTGAATTCGCCACGGCGCGGTAGCTCAATTGGTTAGAGCCCCGGACTGTCGATCCGGAGGTTGCGGGTTCGAGTCCCGTCCGCGTCGCTTCGACTCAAGCCTCTGAAATTTCATATTTCCGAGGCTTTTCTTTTCCCCTGGCGTCAGTGTGGAACGTTCTTGCCAATTGGTCAAAACCGGTGCAGTACCGGGTTGGTGACGTGGCCGCCGAATTTGAGGTCATGCGGGAAGCTTCTCAGTGAGTCATTTTCTCTTTCCCAGTTATCGAACGAACCAACAGTCTTGCGGAAAGGTACGTGCTCAAAATAGGGTTCGTCCAACATGGGCAGAAGCTCCCTATCAAAGTATCGGAAGGAAAGACGGAAGGCTGGTGCCTATGCCGTCGTTGAGCGTGGAGGAAAGGAGCACTACCTCGCAAAGTTCGGCAATGAAGCTAGCCACGACAAGTACCACCGACTTACAGGAGAGTGGATGCCGGCGGGCTCCGTTCCCTGCCGCCAGTGACTCAGATTCACCGCTGAACACAAACCAAATGTTCCTTGAGTGAATCAGCAAGTCGGCGCGAGAGTTTCTCGGATTCATTGCAGTCGGAGCTTCGTGCATCGAGCCTGTGAGTCCCTCGCAAAAGAAACTCGGGGATCACTTCCACAGCCGCCGGCGTGACAAGTGTCTCGCGTGCGAACTGTTCTTTGGACTTAGCGAATGTTTCCCAACCTTCGATCGCCTGCTCCACCATCGATCGCTCTGGGGCAGTGCATCCGTATGCCTTTATTGTGATCTCCTTCTTCGCGATGGCATTCAAGTTAAACAGCGTTTGAAACGTCCAGCCCTTAAGTGGTTCGATTAATCTTAAGCGCACCGAAGCGTCTCTGCTCACGCATAGTGCACCGGATGCAATTGATTTGAGCAGTCAAATGTTAAACTCGACCGGCCAACTCAGGAATTGCACAATTGCAGCAATTATCTCTTGCCCTGAAACAGCTGAGTTTCACGTCGTGAGGCATCAGATCTCTTGTGGGGGACAATGTTCTGGCACGGCCTTTGCAATCAACCAGACTCGGCTGTAAAGCACTGGGTGTTTTGAACAGCTCTTTTGGCGAGCGCGTCGTTGTTTCGCTTTCTCACGTCGGACCCTTCGGTCTGTCGTCCGCCCAGGTAGTGTTCCTGCGGCAGCCTCCAAGCCACCCTAGGGTAGATCCTATGAGTATTTTCAACCGCGATCCGTTCGATCCCAACAAATCATTGGAACATCAGCATCATGCAGGATGTGGACACGTTCATGCCGCAGACGAAACCTGCGAACACACCGCAAGTGCGGGCGACAAAAATACGAGAGACGAAGTCGATGCCCCGAGCATGTCATCCGAAGACGCGATGAGCCAAGCGATCGAGACAGCGGTCGTGAAAGCCGTCTTCGGTCAAAGTGATGTTTCGCGTCGAAAAGTATTGGCCGCAGCCGGGGCTGGTGTTGTTGCCAGTATCGTCAAAGACATCTTCCCGTTCGACACCGCAAAAGCGATGGCGATGGAAGTGGGACAGATCGAAAAGCCAGATCTTTCAATCGGCTTCATTCCCATCACTTGCGCGACGCCTATCATCATGGCCGAGCCGATGGGTTTCTATGAGAAGCACGGACTCAATGCCAAAGTGCGCCGAGCCAGTGGTTGGGCGATGGTTCGTGACTGGGCGATTACCAAAGAAGTCGACGCGGCTCACATGCTTTCACCGATGCCGCTGTCCATCACACTTGGAGCGGGATCGCCGAAGGTGCCGTTCTATATGCCGGCAATTGAAAACATCAATGGCCAGGCGATCACGCTGGCGAACAAGCACAAAGGAGTCAAAGAAGCCAAAGACATGAAGGGTTTCCGGTTCTGTGTGCCGTTTGAGTATTCAATGCACAATTACCTTTTGCGTTACTACCTGGCCGAAGGTGGTCTTCATCCTGACAAGGATGTTCAGATCCGTGTCGTACCGCCACCAGAAATGGTTGCCAACCTGAAGGCTGGTAACGTGGATGGCTATCTCGCGCCCGATCCGTTTAACCAACGAGCTGTGTACGAGAATGCTGGGTTCCTGTTCAAACTCTCGAAAGAGATTTGGGAAGGTCACCCTTGCTGTGCCTTCGCGATCTCACAGGAGTTTGCCAACACACATCCCAACACATTCTTGGCGTTGTTCAAGTCCATCGTCGATGCAACCGCTTACGCTTCGGCAAGTGAGAACCGAAAGGAAATCGCATCAGCGATCGCCCCGCGGAATTACTTGAACCAGCCTGTCACGGTGCTTGAACAAGTGCTCACTGGCAAATACGCCGACGGGAAAGGAGGGATTGGAAACGATCCTGACCGAATCGACTTTGACCCCATGCCGTGGCACTCCATGGCGATCTGGATTCTCACCCAGATGAAGCGTTGGAAGCACGTGGACACGGAGTTTGACTACAAGGCGATCGCCGAAGAAGTCTACTTGGCAACGAAGTGCAACGAGCTTGCCAAAGAGATGGGGTACGCGGACCGCAAGGAGACATACAAGAAGCACATCATCATGGGCAAGGAGTTTGATCCGGACAAGCCAGAAGAGTACCTGGCGAGCTTCCCAATCAACAACATCTAAACAAACGATGTCAACTCGATCGCGTGGTGGCTTTCAGCCCCGCAGGAAGCCACCACGACTTCGACCTCTCTTTTGAAACGCAAATCGATGATATCCAATCCCAAAACATGGCGTCTGCCCCGTGACCCCAAGTGGTGGCAAGCGAAATTTCTGAGCTTCCTTATTCTGGCCACCTTGCTAATCGGTTGGCAGTACGCAGTTTCGAAACCCGCATTTGATCCGGCCGGGAAAACCGATGACGAATTGATGCTGATGGAATTCAACGGTGACATCGTTCGCAATGAGGCGGGCGACTACATCTTTAATGCGGACAAGATGACGGGACTACCAGGTCCACTTGCTGTTGGTGCAAAAGTTGTTGAGGAACTTTCGCATCCGTTTCACAAGAATGGAACGAACGATCATGGGATTGGGCACCTGATCATGTACACCGTTGCGAGATTTAGTATTGGATTCTTGCTGGCAAGTTTCGTGGCGATCATCGTCGGCGTGATCATTGGGCTTAACCCCGTGATCTTTGCGGCCGTCAATCCATTTTTGCAGGTACTAAAGCCGATCTCGCCATTGGCGTGGATGCCGTTGCTGCTCTACACCGTCCAGAAGCCCACGATCACAGCGGTACTCGTTGTGTTCATGGCATCCCTCTGGCCGACGGTGGCCAATACGGCTTTCGGTTTGGCGTCGATTGACAAGGACTATCTGCGAGTATCGAAGATGCTGGAATTCGGATGGTTCCGGCGTCTGTTCACCGTGATCTTGCCCGCTGCTGCTCCCGCCATCGTCGCAGGCCTGCGAATCAGCTTCGGATCCGCGCTCGTTGCGGTTGTTCCTGCAGAAATGCTCCTTGGCGAATTGGGGGTTGGCTACTTGTCATGGATGGAATGGAACAACCTGGACATCGCCGGAGTGCTGTTTGCGATCCTCGTCATGGGAGTCGTCGGATTCTTGATGGATTTACTCTTATCGAAACTGTCAAAGGCGGCCAGCTATGCAACTTAAAACTCCCCCCGAAGAAAAAGCGAACGAAGTTCGTGTAAACGACTCAGGGTCCGACCAATCGAGCCAAGGACAACTGTCGGTCCGCTCGGCATCGAAGGTTTTCCCGTCGCTGACCGGCGAGGGCGAAGTCTGCGTATTCGAAGATGTCTCGATTGAAATTGCAAACGGTGAATTCGTTTCAATCATCGGTCACAGTGGCTGTGGCAAAAGCACTTTGCTGAACATTCTAGCGGGATTTGATTCCGCAACCACCGGCGAAGTGCTCGTGGACAATAAGCCAATCAAGGGCCCGGGCCTCGACCGAATGGTGGTATTCCAGTCTTTCGCCCTGATGCCCTGGCTGTCGGCGTTCGAGAATGTTCGCGTGGCAGTTCAGTCGGCTTTTCCGTCCTGGTCCAAAGCGAATGTGATCGCACACACGAACCGGTATTTGCAGTTGATGGGCCTCGGTGACATCGGCAAGAAGATGCCCGCGCACCTTTCAGGCGGAATGCGTCAGCGTGTCGGCTTGGCACGAGCCTTTGCGGTCCAGCCGAAAGCCCTGATGTTGGACGAACCGTTCGCTCAAATCGACGCGCTCACCCGCGGTTCGATCCAGGACGAACTTGTTCGTATGTGGGATAAGGCTGGCGCCACCGTTTGCATGGTAACTCACGACGTAGATGAAGCGATCCTTCTGAGTGACCGCATCGCATTGATGACCAATGGACCCAACGCGAGAATCGCAGAAATCATTGATGTCGATATTCCTCGACCGCGAACACGTGAGTTGTTGATCGAATCCGATGACTACATGAAGCTTCGTGCTCGCATCTTGCGATTCCTAATCGATCACAACCGTCGTCCAACGGCTTTGGACGACACGGCCCACGCCATGGAGGCTTACCCAACATCAGCGATCCAAGGACACGTTGATTCCTAGAGATGCGTTTACCTTTTTGAAGCGTGTGGCTGGCTCGCACGCGCATTTCACTATTCTCTTTCCTCAACGAGAGCATGAAAATGACCACGATGACAGAAACCGTACCGTCGCTTGAAACCATCGTCACCAAAATTGAGTCGATCAAAATTGCCAAAGGACTCACTTGGAATGACTTGGCAGCCAAGGTCGGTCAAAACCCAGTGTGGGTAGCCGCCGCTCTCACTGGCCAATGCTCGCTCTCAGCAGAAGACTGTGCAGCCGTGTCGGAAGTTCTTGAGCTGACCGAAATGGAATGCAAGGTTTTGCAAGCGTATCCGTATCGCGGATGCTTAGAGCAAACGATCCCAAGTGATCCTTTCATCTATCGCTTTTACGAAATCATGCAGGTTTACGGGATGGCAATGAAAGGTGTCGCTCAAGAAGAATTTGGAGATGGTATCATGAGTGCGATCGACTTTTCGATTGACGTTGATCGCGAACCGGACCCCAAAGGTGATCGCGTGAAAATCACATTCAGCGGAAAGTTCTTGCCCTACAAAAAGTTTTAGGTCAATCGCTTGAACGCCATCGATTCCGACACTTCGTTCGCATCAATGAAGTCGACGTCGTCGCTTAAGTTGATGCTGGTCGACCAATCAACGCCGCGTCGCGACATCCTGGAGAAAATACTCCGGGACAGTGGCTACGTGAATGTGTTTGCAACTTCAGGACTAAGCGACGTGTTTTCGTTGGTTGATCGTATAGCACCGGATGTTGTCCTGATTGAACTGGATAGCCCGAACCGCGACACCTTGGAACAGCTTCGTGCCATTCGTGAGCAGCGGCCGACGCCGGTCTTGATGTTTGCTCACGATCAAGACGCACAAACGGTGCATGCAGCAGTCGATTCTGGCGTTTGTGCTTACATGGTCGACAGCGTTGACTTGAACACGGTAAAGCCAGCGATCGCGCTCGCCATGGCAACGTTCAATGCTTACCGGCGTGTCCGCGCCGAAGCCGACGCGTATCGAAAAGAACTTGGAACTCAAAAGCGACTGGACCGAGCAAAGTCGTTGTTGATGGAAAAGCACTCGCTTTCCGAGTCCGAGGCGTATCGGACGATGCGGAAAATGGCGATGGACGAGAACAAGAAGCTAAACGTGATCGCCGAGGGAATTATTTTAGGGCACTACTGCTAGCATTCCCCTGCACCTTCCATTCTCATTTTTTTAGAAGGCGACGATGTCCATAGTTCCACCTTTCAATCAAGAAACTGCGATTGCAAAGATCCGTATGGCAGAAGACGCGTGGAATACGCGCAACGCCGAGAAAGTCTCGATGGCGTATTCGGTCGACACCCAATGGCGAAACCGATCCGCAATTTTCTCAGGGCGCGATGCGGTGTGTGAGTTTTTGACCATAAAGTGGAGCCAAGAACTTGAATACCGATTGGTCAAGGAACTCTGGGCGTTTGGTGACAATCGCATCGCAGTCCGATTTCAATACGAATACCGCAACGAATTTGACGCGTGGTTCCGAGCATATGGGAATGAGAATTGGCAATTTAATCCCGAAGGCCTAATGGAACAGCGACAAGCCAGCATCAATGATATTGAGATCAATGAAACCGATCGAAAATTCTTCTGGGATGCCCCAGGTCCGCGGCCAGCTGATCACCCGGGACTGACCGAGCTAGGAATGTAATGAATGCGGCTCTGGCATTGCTAACACGTCAAAGCTAAGCGGATGGAAAAGAAGGGCTCTTCCGCTGAATTTGCGGGTTGGATTTTGAGAGATTTTCGCTTCTCGCGTGTCTCCGCTCCGACGTCTTCCACAAAAGCAGACGCTGCTCGGCATCGACATCAGCCATCGGTCGCTCACTCGACTACTCGATCCGGGCGAGCGACACATGGCCGGTAATCCGAGTGCACCTGACAGTTTGCAATCTCATGCGGCGAGGTAGGCCCGGCAGCCGTTTGCATTTTTCTGGGTGTGTTTCCAATAGTTTTCCATTGGCTTACTGTCGCTAATGTAGGCCGCTCGCAGACCTAGAACAGCTTCTCCACCGGCGTTGGACCAGAATTTTTCGCTTCCCTTGATTCGGCGGTTGACCTGTTTGACCGTCGATTCCATGATCGAGCTGGTGAGCGGATAGCCACGTCGGCGGTACTCCGGGTAGTTCATCCGACTGCGATGATTGCATACGTAGACCCGCGATCGGCGAACGATCTCCCGCACATCCGTATCGCTCACATCGGCAGGTGGATCACCAAGGGTCTTTTGGTGCTCAGCCAGTTCCGCAATCACGGCGTCAACCTTGCCCTGCCAAATCAACTTGGCAAAACGACGGTAGCAGTCCCACGATTCCGTCTGGTCACGGTAGATTGCCCGGGCAGCAGCCAAGCTGTAAGACAGCGCGTGCATGATATCCAACACGCTGGTGAAGTTGCCGAACCACTTCAGTTGCATCTCTTCGATCGCCGAGGAACCATCGGAAACGAAGACCTTTTCGGTCGCCTTGAAGAAGCCCGCGTACCAAGCCGAACTGGCCACCATCGGCCCAAACTCCTTCCAAGTTTTACCACTCGCGACGACCTCTTTGCTGAGCAGTTCAGGCCGCTGCCAGGGAGGCTCCTCGGGGGCATCGGCACGCGGGCCTGACGGGTTCTGACCAGCAACGCTGCCCATTTGAGCGTGCTTTTTGGCGATGCAAACGTCCTGCAGGAAGTCGGGTAACTCCGCGTTGGGGTCCTCCTGGTGCGACTTCGTTTTCATCGACAGCAGAATCGCCATGCGACTTTCTTTCCAGAAACTACCGGACTCCGGCTTCGGGCCGCCGCGATCGTATCGCTGATACCTGCCGCCATCCTAGCCCTCCTGGTTTACCGACGTTCAACACGACAACCAGGATTCTGATCTGTTTCCCGACCAAAGACCATGCCAATCGCAAACCGTCAGGTGCACTCTTCTTGGAGCGGCTATTTGCGTCAAACTTGCGTTCGCCATTTTGGGATCGTATACTTACGAGAGCTGGCAGACAAAAATCGGCTCCATGCCGTGTGGACACCTTCGGGAGGTCCCTATATCTGCTGGCTTTTTTTATGCGCGAGTGTCGTTGGTTAGCGGATTGTCCCGGGTAGTCGTCGTAGGCCATGATTCATGGCGGCGACATAGTTGACGACCTCTTCGACGTCCCCCGGCTGTGTGGTTTGTTCCGCGTCGGCTTCGTAGGCAAGGATGTCCTGCAACGTGCTTTGTGTTCCTTCGATTTGCGAACTGAGTACCGCTTCCTGGCGAACAAACATCGCGACAAACAGGTCTGGATTGGGCAGCACAGTGGCAACCCCATCCAGACGGCCCAGTGCTCGATCAGCATCCGAAAGCAGTTTTAAAAGCTCGGCATCCAGGATGATGGCTGGATTGGGGGGCAGGTGAGCGGGGATAAAAGCTCGGTAATTCGTTGGCTGTTTGACGTAACTGCCGGCTCTCATGATGTTTACGCTTGCTGCATTTTGATTGCGGTCATGACGTTATTTCAGGCGCCTGAAATATCCGCCTCGAACGCCCGGGTTTATTTTAACTTTTTGCTGTATTTTGAAATAGCGGTCAGGTTTGGCTAGCCAAAGCCGTAGCCAGTTCGCTCTTCAGTTGGTCGAGCGTCTCGCGGCTGGCGGTGCGGATCGACTCCAGTTCGGCAAGCAGGTCGTCGGGATCGCCGGGGCCAGTGTCGGAGTTGTGTGGGTTTTTGATGTCGAGGTTGTAGCCATTCTCAATAATCTCGGCGGCTGTGACTTTCCATGCCAGCTCACTTTCTTTGCGTCCCTTGAATCCACCACGCGTGTCGGGCTTGCCCCACCACTTTTTTTCCGCGTCAAACTCGCTGACCGCGATCGGTTTGGTTTTGTTGTAGCTCTTTGCACCGTGCGGATACGGATGCTCGTAGAACCAGATGTCTTTGGTGGGCGTGCCCTTGGTGAAGAACAGCAGGTTGGTCTTGATGCCCGTGTACGGAGCGAAGACTCCGTTGGGCAGACGGACGATGGTGTGCAGGTTGCACTCGTCCATTAGCTTTTCTTTGATCCGCGTTTTCACGCCTTCGCTGAACAGCGTGCCGTCGGGCAGCACGATGGCTCCGCGCCCGCCGTCCTTGAGCAAATGGGTAATGAGGACGAGGAACAGGTCGGCGGTTTCGCGAGTTTGAAACGCTTTGGGGAAGTTCAGCTCGATGCCGTCCTCTTCCATGCCGCCGAACGGTGGGTTGGTGACGATGACGTCGACGCGATCTTTCGGACCGTAGTCGCGAAGCGGTCTGCTGAGCGTATTGTCGTGGCGGATCTGTGACGGAACGTCGATGCCATGCAGCAGCAGGTTGGTGGTGCAGAGGATGTGCGGTAGGTGCTTTTTCTCGACGCCGTGAATGCTCTCCTGAAGCGTGTCTTCGTGGGCGGGCTTTTTGACTTGGCCGGTTTCTTCGCGGATATAGTCGATGACGGCGGTCAGGAAGCCGCCGGTGCCGCAGGCGGGGTCAAGGGATTCGCTCGCCGAGCTGCGGCGCGGTCTGCTGGACCATGAACTGGGTGACCGCTCGTGGCGTGTAGAACTCGCCCGCGTTGCCCGCGGATTGCAGGTCTTTGAGGATTTGTTCGTAGACATCGCCGAACAGGTGCCGGTCTTTACTATTATTGAAATCAATCTCGTTGATCTTGTTGACGACCTGCCGCATCAACGTGCCGTTCTTCATGTACTGGTTGGCATCGTCGAATGCCGCGCGAATCACAACGCTGCGAGGGTTCTTGGCAGAGATCGGCAACGACTTGAGTCTTGGAAGCAGCTCGTTGTTCACATAATCCAACAGCGTGTCGCCGGTCATGCCTTCGTCATTGGCAGCCCAGTTTCGCCATCGATACTTCTGCGGCAGCGGCGACTTGAACTCATCGTCAAGCAACTCCTCTTCGGTCTCTCGATCGTCAAGGATTTTCAGGAAGAACATCCAAGCAAGCTGCTCGATCCGCTGGGCATCCCCATAGGTGCCCGCGTCCTTACGCATGATGTCTTGGATGGACTTGATGGTCGTTGAGATGGACAAAACTAGTTTTCAACTTCATAGGAGATGTCAGTCGGCTTGAATGTCTCGATCAGGGATTTCAAAGCCTTTTCGGTTCGTCGCCCCCATTGCTTCACGATGGCATAGGTCTCGCCCTCAAAGTGAACAAGCTCATCGTCGGCAAGAAACCAAACATGCTCAGGTTTGTCGACGCCGTATTCTTGTCCGAGCAACGCGGGGAGTGTATCGGAACCACCGCTACTTGGGACCTTATCAGTACCCCTCAGTGCTTCCGTTGCTACTGTCTCAGGCATCACCCATGGGGTCAAAGTGAACGGAATGCGAATGCCTTACCGCAAAGTGTTTTGAGCCACCGTTGGCACTACACTCGCAAGTCCTTCGACTCGCTTCGGCTCCTCGGGTCATGCTTCTTCTCGTTCTCGTCCATCCTTGTTACTCTTCGCGAAGCGATAGCGAGGCGGAGTCACAAAGCGGAGCTAGTCTTTCAATTTGCGGTAGATGGTTTTGCGATCAAGTCCAAGGATGCGAGCGGCTTGGGTTTGGTTGCCGCCGACGGCTTCGACGACGTGGGCGATGTAGCGTTTTTCGATTTCTTCCATCGACACCAGTTCGGTTGGGTCGAGACCGCCGATGAAGACGGTGCCGCCTTTGAAATTTCTAATTTTCTCGGGCAGGTCTTCGGCCGTGATTTTGTTGTGGCGTGTGAGCGCGACCGCTCGTTCGATGACGTTGCGCAGTTCGCGTACGTTTCCGGGCCACGAATAGCTCATTAGTTTTTCCCCGACGCCATCGGCGAAACCTTCCAGGGGTTTGCCTTCGCTGTTGGCGAAACGGTGGAGGAAGTGCTTGGCGAGTCGCAGGATATCGGTACCGCGCGAGCGGAGTGGTGGTAGCTCGAGCCCGATCACATTGATACGGTAGTAAAGGTCTTCACGAAAGCGGTTTTCGGCGACAGCGGATTCGAGGTCACGGTTGGTGGCCGTTAAAACACGTACGTCAAATTCAGACTCTTTGTCACTGCCCACGGGTCGCACTTTGCGTTCTTCAAGGGCTCGCAATAACTTGACTTGCATCGAGACCGGCATTTCACCCATCTCGTCCAGCAGCAGCGTGCCTCCGTTGGCTTCCAGAAACAGACCGCGTCGCTCTCCTCTCGCGTCCGTGAATGCTCCTTTGACGTGTCCAAACAGTTCACTTTCCAACAAATGTTCGGACAGCGCAGCGCAGTTGACTGCGACGAACGGCTCTTTGGCTCGACGGCTATTGGCGTGAATGGAGCGGGCGACGAGTTCTTTTCCGGTTCCACTTTCCCCCGTGATCAGGACGGCAGCATCGGACTGTGCGACTTGTTGCAGTTGGTCGTATAGCTTCAACATCGGATCGCTTTGGCCAAGCACTTCGCCAAACGATTTGATATCGCCCGACGCGGCCTCCAGCAGTCGCACTTGTTCGGTCAGTCGTCGATGTGCGATGGCGCGATTGAGTGTGATCGCCAACAAGTCCATTTCGATGGGCTTGGTGATAAAGTCGTAAGCACCCGACCGGATTGCAGAGACGGCGGTTTCCAGTGTTCCGAATGCAGTCATCACGATCACGGGGATGTCCGGACGAAGCTGAGTCAATTGTTGGCATAATTGCAGCCCAGTGGTTCCCGGCATTCGCACATCCGTCAAGACGACATCAAAGTCCTGCTCTTGCATCGCCTTGATCGCATCCGAAGCCGACTGGCACCAATGGCTGTGGATGTCGCGCAGACGCAAATCGGTTTCGATCAGCTCGCACATGCTCTTTTCGTCGTCGACGATCAGCACGCGAGGAGGGGCGTTTTCTTCGTTCATTGGGGTGCTTTCATTGCGCCATTGTCATTTTGTTCAATGAGGGGAAACGTGACGACAAAACGAGTTTGGTTCCCTGGGTCGCTTTCGACTTTGATATCACCGTCGTGTTCGCGGACGATACCGTACGCGATCGATAATCCCAAACCGGTTCCCTCGCCGACATCCTTGGTCGTGAAGAACGGCTCGAATACACGGCCGAGGTCTTCGCTTGGTATGCCATGGCCTGTGTCGGCGACACCAAGGCGTACTTGATCGGCTCGTTTTTCCAACGTGATTTTCACTTCGCCACCATCCGGCATTGCTTGGACCGCGTTGACGATCAGATTGGTAAGTACCTGCTGAAGTTGAGCGGGGTCGCCGCTGATATAAACGGGTTCGTCGTCAAGAATCCGTTTCAATTCGACAGCAGACTTTTTCGCTAGCGGCTCCATCAGGTCGCAAGTTTGAATCGTGATCTCATTCAAGTCGACCGTATCCCGAGTCGATGGTGCTTGTCGCGCAAAGTCCAGCAGATGTCGAATAATGGTTGTCATCCGATCGGCTTCCATTTTGATGGTTTGGGCGCTCGATGTGATTTCTTCGGACGACAATTTGCCGCTGGCGATCAGCCCCGCACGGCCAGACACAACGTTCAGCGGTGTTCCCAGTTCATGTGCCATTCCCGCAGCCAGTGTTCCGACGGTTCCAAGTCGGTCGGTGTGCCGAATCGCGTCTTGCTGTTCGCTCAGCCGGTGGCTCATTTGGCTGATTGCGCCAGCCAGTCGCCCAAGTTCATCGTTACTAGAAATGGCTGGCGGTTGCGCGAGCTTGCCGTCGCCGATCGTGTTGACTTGGTCGATCAACTTACCAAGCGGCTTGGCAACCAATTGGACACCCCCGCAATAGATCACAGCTCCCGAAAACAGTGTGACTCCCAACAAAGAAACAATGGACGCCAGCAGTGAATCGCGAACCTGTGCGTCTTGCTCCGTCATCGTCTGTGCGACTTCGACCGCCCCCGCATCAGCCCCGTCGATCTTGAGCGGGACGTACGAGTAAGCGACGCGGGCTCCGTCCTTGTTGGTAATGGTAACACTAGAAATCTCGCGAGAAGTGAGGCGATTACCGACAGACGGCACTTCGCGACCATCGACCCAACGCATCGGTGTACGTTCAAGTCGCTGGGTTGAAAACTCGATTGCCTTTTGAATCGTCACCGTTCCTCCATCACGATAGGCCGACTCGATGGCGGGCTTCAGTGCGGTCACAAGATCGCTTGCGTGTGATTGCGTCTGTTGTTGTACCCGTGCGTGCTGGTGTCGAATCGTTTGCCAAGTGAATAGCGAGACAATCGCTAACACACCAAGCATGAAAATCAAGATCAGTTTTGCAGCGAGTTTCATTGTTTATCTTCCGACCATCATCATGCCGAATCAAAAAATTAAAAAGAACGGCCAGTGATCATTGTAAAACGAACACTGGCCGCGTCTCTCCAAATATAGTCCGCTGCATCCTAGCGATTTGCGAGATTGTCAGTTATTGACGACGATGAAGCGTGATCCATGCTCACCTCGGACCAACAACAGGATCGATCCGTCAGAGTCCGCCTTGACGATCCGTGCAAAGTCCTCCACCGTGGAAACGTCTTGCCGGTTGACTTGTGCGATCACCATTCCGGGCTCCAACCCGGCTTCCGATGCGGAGCTGTCGTCTTGCACTGCTGCTATCACGACGCCCGATTGATCCTCCATGCCAAGCTGCTTGGCGACATCCTTCGTCAACGGTGCGATTTCAATTCCGAGCGACTGCAACTTTGTACCGTCGGAATTCTTCTTTTGACTGACGCTTGAGCCAAAGTCACCGGGAACTGACTCAGCGAGGTATGGCAATTCCATCGGCTTTCCAGCGCGGACAATGCTGATCGTTGATGTTTGACCAACCGTCGATTGCTCAACAGCCAACTGTAACTGCTGTGGCGTGGTAACTGCATGGCCCGCGAACTTCACAATCACATCACCGGTTTTCAAACCCGACTTCTCAGCCGGCGTCCCCGTCATCACATTCGTGATCGCAACTCCGCCGCGGGCTCGGACGCCAAGCTGTGAAGCCAACTCGTGGCTTACCGGCTGGATGGCAACGCCCAAGTACGAGCGTTGCACCTTGCCGGAAGTTACCAATTGGTTGCTGACCCAGTGAGCCAAGTTTGACGGCACGGCGAATCCGACGCCGTTGTTGCCTCCACCGCGTGACGATATCGCTGTGTTGATTCCGATCACTTCACCGCGAAGATTCACCAACGGTCCGCCGCTATTGCCAGGATTGATGGCCGCGTCGGTTTGGATGAAGTTCTCGCGATCGGTAATCCCGATGCCACGATTCTTCGCGCTAACGATTCCAGCGGTGACGGTGCTTTCCAAGCCGAACGGTTGCCCGAGCGCAACGACCCAGTCGCCGACCGCCATCTTGTCGCTATCACCAATCGCAGCCGCGACCAGATTCGAGTCACCTTCGAACTTCACGACTGCGATGTCAGTTTTAGGGTCGGTCAGGACTTCGATGGCAACGAATTCGCGGCCGTCTTGAGTCCGGACGATGACTTTGCCGCCGCCTTCCACCACGTGGTTGTTGGTCAAGACGACGCCTGCCGAGTCGATGATGACTCCCGAACCGATGCCGCCTTGTGAACGAGGTGCTCGCGGAACCATGCCTTGCATGCCGGGCTGGCCTCGGAACATGTCTTCAAATGGAGTTCCCTTGAAAGGGTTTTGTCCGAGGGCGTCGTCATTGACGGTGGGCTTCTTGGCCTGCCACGTCGTGTCGGGCCGGTTTTCGATTGCGACAACCGAGGGCAAGACATGAGTAGCCACGTTGCGGAATGCTTCCGAAAGCGAGTTTGCTACGTTTAGTGTTTCAGGCGAGATCGCCAGCGGCTTGGCGGTTGCGGTTGGCATGGCCGAATGGGTCGCCGGCGCAGCCGCAATCAGCAAGCCAGTTGCCGCGACGGTAAGCGGAGCCGCAATCAGTGCCGCATAGATTTTGGATCGTGAATGTTTCATCTTCGCATGTTCCTTACGAGTTGCTTTAAATTTGGTTTTGAAAAATCAGTTCCATCGGACTATCCGCTCGATGAAAATTGCGAATCGTTGGCAGTCACATCCGCGACATGGACGACAGGCAGGAGCCAAGCACTGAAAGATGCAACGTGTCGACGTTTCCGCTGACCTTCGCTCCACCGTTGACGGATCGCGGCCGCCCGACGACGAATTTGGTCCGGTGTCGGGTCAGTCACCGAGTCTTGATCCGCGTCAGAATCACTAGCAAACAGAATCATCGTGAACGTCTCCCTTGATGGACTTCGTCGGTAGCGACGGAACGCTGCTAACAACCGACGTTTCACCATGAAGCACTCGCCGTGCCAATCGCGTGATGTGATCCGAAGGAGAAAAAAGTCCGCGAAAAGCGAGCGAACGTTCGTTGCCTGAGGTTGGATCGAGCGAGCCAAATGGGACTCAAAATCGCAGTGGGGCAGAATGCCCCGATCGTGCAGCAGTTGCTTCGTTCTTGGCAGCGACGTTTGATGTCCAGGACGGTGGCGATGGTTTGCCAACGAAGGTCGATGGCGAGACACTTGGTTCGATTGAGTATCGGGCTCTGGACGAGCAATGCGAAACGGGGGCTGACAGAATACCATGCCAAGATGAAGGCCCGGGAACTGCCGCTGGCGTAGGTTGAACGGATTCGGGCCACTGCGGACTGTCGTCGAAGTCGTACCCGCATACGCGCCGTCTCAGATTCGAAGCGTGCCGATCTGGATCTCGCCTGAGCATGAAGGCTTTCGACCGACTGCCGCGTATCATCCCGGCAGGGATTCGCTGAAAATCGCAGGCCGTCATCCGGAATTGGTCGAGCGGAACAACTGCATGACGGAGCGTGCTTATGGAATGAACTATCACAAAGAATACTTCACCGAATCATCGGAAGCGTTCTTTGGAACAAACGACTTCTTTCCGATCAATCGAGAGCAACGCAAGCGTCACGATCCGCAGATGGAGGCACAGGTCGGCAGTGTGTGGTCGCTTCAAGGTGAGTGATTTCGAATTCACGCTCCGTCGTCTACGCGAAAGAACCGTCGAGCGAGTATGCTGCGACCACAACGCGGGATGTTGCCGCGTGATGCCGTGTTGTTCCGTCACACCCCGCGAAGGAATACGATTTCATGACCGCAATTTTGGGACTGTCCGCATTCTTTCACGACTCCGCCGCGGCACTGGTTGTCGACGGTCGCGTGGTCGCGGCGGCCCAAGAGGAACGGTTTTCTAGGATCAAGCACGACGCTGCGTTCCCCACCGAAGCGATCCAGGCTTGTTTGGAGTTGGGGGGAGTGAAACCGGACGACTTGGATCATGTGGCTTTCTACGAAAAGCCGTTGTTGAAGTTTGATCGATTGTTGGAAACGTATGCGGACATCGCACCCCGGGGTGTGCGATCGTTCACGACCGCGATGCCGTCGTGGTTGCAACAGAAACTTCATGTGCGTCGCGAGGTTCGTCGCGGTCTTGGCAACTTGTATCATGGCCCGATCGCGTTCTTTGAACACCATGAATCGCACGCCGCCAGCGCGTTCTATGCTTCGCCGTTTGACGAGGCGGCCATCATGACGATGGACGGCGTGGGTGAGTGGGCGACGACGACGATCGGAATCGGCAGCGGCGAAAAGATTCAGCTGTCGAAAGAGATCCGATTCCCCGATTCGATCGGATTGTTGTATTCGGCGTTCACCTATCATGCCGGGTTTCGCGTCAATTCGGGTGAATACAAATTGATGGGTTTGGCGCCGTACGGAACTCCGCGATTCGCGACGCTGATTCGTGAGCGATTGATATCCATCTGCGACGACGGATCATTCCGATTGGATTCGTCGTACTTCAACTATCGAGGTGGGTTGACGATGACGAACGCGAAGTTCGATCGTCTGTTTGGTCGCAAGCGACGCGACCCATCCGAAACGATCGAAGCGTTTCATCGTGACATGGCCGCGTCGATTCAATGTGTGACCGAAGAAGCGGTGATGAAGGCGGCGATCCACCTGAAAGAAATCAGCGGGCAGTCCAAGCTGTGTTTGGCGGGCGGCGTTGCACTCAATTGTGTCGCCAACGGCAAGCTGCTGCGCGAGGGACCCTTCGACGACGTCTGGGTTCAACCTGCGGCAGGCGATGCGGGCGGTGCCGTCGGTGCGGCCATGCTGGTTTGGCACCAAGTCATGCGGCAACCTCGCAGCGTCAGTTCATCACCGCCCTTTGACGCATTGTTGGGGCCGGAGTACTCAGACGCGTCGGTACGTGAGGCGTTGGATCGATCAGGATTGCAGTTCGAGCGACTCGACGATGAATCGTTGGCACATTCGGTCGTGGCGGATCTGGCGGATGGCAAGGTGATTGGCCGGTTCGACGGCCGCATGGAATTCGGGCCACGGGCACTGGGAAATCGCAGCATTTTGGCAGACCCGCGCGGCGCGGAGACTCAATCGCGAATCAACCAGAAGATTAAATTTCGAGAATCGTTTCGCCCGTTCGCGCCGGCGATCTTGGCCAATCATGTCGAGGCTTGCCTGGACACGGGCGGGCACGCGGCCAATCCGTACATGATGTTTGTTCATCCGATGCGAGGCAGCGATGTGCCGGCGGTCACTCACGTCGATGGAACAGCTCGGGTGCAATCCGTTGATGCTCGCGATAATGTGAGGTTCGAGCGTTTGCTGAGATGCTTTTTCGAAGCGACGGGATGTCCGATGTTGGTCAACACCAGTTTCAACGTCCGCGGAGAGCCGATTGTGGGTTCGCCGGATGACGCGATTCGATGCTTCTTGAAGACCGACTTGGACGTTTTGGTGATCGAAAACTTTGTCGTCCGATCAAAAGTGGGGGCGATCGCACCTACATTCGATGTGGTGAAGGGGCATTGGTTGGATATGCCTCGCAAAATTTTTCGACTTTGGAATCGAGTCGTTGGTGTGATCGGATTGTCGGCGGTCTATTATCTGGTAGTCACACCCGTCGGTTGGGCTCGCCGGGTTGGACGAACGAGTCGAGAGTCGGACGATACGAGTTCTTATTGGCGGCACGTCGATGCCGATCGCGATCCGAAACGCCACTTGCGAACGTACTGAATGAACCCACCGGAAAGCAGTGAAGCCAAAATGCGTGACGCCGATGACCGTTACTCTCGCGACCCGGGAATCGTGCGTGAATTCGCGTCGTTTTTGCGGCACCATAAAAAATGGTGGCTGGCACCGATCTTGATCGTGACGGTGTTGATGATGGGCATGGTGTTCTTGGCGGCATCGCCGGTTGCACCGTTCATCTATGCGTTGTTTTAACGGGGGAGCGAAAAGCGAGTGGGCTTGTAAGCCGGGTTCTGTGACGGCGGCTGTTGCCGTCGTCGACGATCATTTATCTGTGCACGACGATTGCTCGCCGCCTCATTTGCGACCTACCCGAATGATGGGACGCGACGGACCGCCGCTTCATTCTGTTTGGTCTAGCTCCGGATGGGGTTTACCAAGCCGATCGAGTCACCTCGACCGCTGGTGCGCTCTTACCGCACCGTTTCACCCTTACCACGCATGGTTCGACGACTCTTTCGAATCGGCGAACCACCGTTCGGCGGTTTGCTCTCTGTTGCACTTTCCCTAGCCTCGCGGCCGGTCGACGTTATCGACCATCCTGTCCTACGGAGCCCGGACTTTCCTCCAGTGGTAACTCGTACCACCAGCGATCGCCCCGCCCACTCGCAGGAAATAGGTTACAGGGAACAGGTGACGGGTTACAGGTGTTGTGTGGAGAGTCTGCTCGACCGGTGTGGTCTTCACTGTCACCTGCTGCCTGTCACCTGTCACCTACTCCCCTACAACGCTCCGCCTTCGTGGGCGGTAAAGTCGGCGAAGACGGGCAGATGGCTGGTTACCGTTTCTGCTTCGATTGGGTTGATGTCCTGGGCACGGGCATAATCGTAGACGCCCGCACGGCCCAAGAACTCGCTCGTTGGCACCGTGTCGATCAGAATATTGTTAGTTTGGTAGCGGCCGTAGATATCGGTTGCTCGCCCTTGGACGGCCGCCCGCATTGCTCCGCCGCCCATCGTGGGGACCAAGTAGGCGTCGTCGGCTTGGAACAGCCCCAGCATCACCACGTCATCTTCGCCGCGGCCATCGGCGCGAACCGAATGCAGCACACTGGGCAGCAACGCGACTTCGGATTGGGCTCGCGTCAAATCGACTCGCACGTTGACCAACGAGAAAGTCCATGCCGTTTGCGAATCCGGTTTCGCGGCGCGAAACGTCGCGACCAACGGATCGTAGGTCATCTGTTGCGTCGGGTCTTCGACCGTGTAAGTTTGCCGGCGGTCAACAAGAACTTGATTGGTGTCGAAGATGAACGCCAATTGTTCTTGACGTCCGGCCGGGCCCGACGATTCGCCGAGGACATAGTCGTAGCGGTTCTGGAACGTCGAACCGACCTGTCCTCCGTTGATGACTTCGACCAATCGCGGAACCAGGTCGCGTTCGATCGACGCGATCTGTTGCAGTGCGACCACATCGAATTGACGAATCACGGCCGTGACGTGTTTGCGGACGGCAAGATTGCTCAGCTTAGTCGGGCCAAAACCATCCAGCGCCCACGAAGCAACCTTCACGCTGCGATAGCGTCGTGGGCTGGGGATCACTGCCGCCGCGGCAGTGGGAAGCGACGTTTTGGGCGCCGAGAAATCGCGGATGCCTTCGGCACCGAGTCCGTCGAATCCCAATCCGGCGTTTGATCGAGATGTCAGCGTAATCGGATTGGCTGGCGGAGCGTAATTACCATCGGGGATCGATCGGTTAGGATCGATCATCACGGGTGCGTCAACGTAGTTTACGAACTGCCCGTCGCTTTGCGAAGTTTCTTTGGGAGTGACCGAAACGTTGTCCAATCCTGCGATTTCGTAGTTCTTGAAGAAATACCATCCACCACCGACGAGCAGGAGCACGACGGCAGCGACTTGGATCGGACTTCCACCTTGAGAATCGGACATGTCGGGCGCTAACATCAGCGGGGCGAATCAAAATCGAGACTACTTCTCTGTTTCATTGCATCGAACGTCGACGGCCATGGTCATGACCCGGGCTGAGTTACTTGAGCCAGATCGGGGAAAACGCGGGGGTGCAACCGGTGCGAAAAGCCGTTGGCGTCAGCGTCGTTAAATTCGGTTTGACAGACAAATTCGGTCGACGTGGCGTTCCGACGCGTTCGACCGTTTTCATCGTTTCACGGTTCGCCTTCGGCTGGGCGTTTGACCGTGAACTTGCTATTTTGGTGCCAAGACGGGCAACGCGGTGTCGCGTGCCGTTGCGAACATCCGTGTCTCCATTTCACCTTCCCAAAGATGGTTCTTGTGAGCGAAACGATCCAGGTCGAAGTCCCCACCGTTGGCGAATCCATCAGCGAAGTTCAAATCGGCCAATGGTTGAAAACCGAGGGCGAGTGGGTAGCGTCAGGTGAAGATCTCGTAGAAATCGAAACGGAAAAGGCGTCCGTCCAAATCCCCGCGCCCGCTTCGGGGTTCTTGGAAGGGATCGCGAAGGCGTCCGAAGAATTCGCGTTGATCGGCGAAGTCATCGCCACGATTCGCGTCGCCGAGCAACCGGCCGGCGGATCGGCCCCGCCGAAGGCTGCCGCACCAGCAACCTCGGCTGGCAAGGCACCAGCGCCGGCGCCGGCAACCACTCCTGCAGCGTCGCGCGCCGCTGGATCCGCAGCCGCGTTCGTGATGCCGGCCGCACAGCGATTGCTTGACCAACACGGATTGACCGCTGCCCAAGTTCCGGCGACGGGACCGGGCGGCCGACTGCTCAAAGAAGACGTCCAATCCTATGTGCAAAATAAAGCGAGTCAGCCCGCCGCGGCGGCGATTGCGAAACCCGCAACGGCGGTCACAGCGCCCGTTCGTCGTGGCCCCCCGGCATCGTTGGTGACCGACGGCCCGTCGCATCGCACCGAAGAAGTCAAACCCCTTTCGATGCTTCGCCGAACGATCGCGGCGCGGCTTGTCGAAGCCCAGCAGACGGCGGCTTTGTTGACGACGTTCAACGAAATCGACATGTCGCCGACGATGCAGATTCGCAGCCAATACAAAGATCGATTCGCCGAACGACACGGTGTGAAGCTGGGCTTCATGTCGTTCTTTGCCAAAGCGGCGGTCGAGGCGCTGCGGCGATTCCCAGCCGTCAACGCCGAGATCCGTGACGGCAATGCGGTCTATCGCAACTATCAAGACATCGGCGTGGCAATCGGCGGCGGGAAAGGATTGGTTGTTCCGGTTCTTCGCAATGTCGAACGGATGTCGTTCGCCGATATCGAAGCGACGATTGGTGACTTCGCCAAACAGGCCGGTGAAAACCGATTGCAACCCGAAGACTTGATGGGCGGCACGTTCACGATTTCCAACGGCGGCATCTATGGTTCGCTGCTGTCGACGCCGATCGTCAATCCGCCCCAGAGCGGAATCTTGGGACTGCATTCGATCCAAGAACGCCCCGTCGCAATCGACGGCCAAGTCGTGATTCGACCGATGATGTACGTGGCGCTGACATACGATCACCGTATCGTTGACGGGCGCGAAGCGGTCGGATTCCTGAAGACAATCAAGGAAGTGATCGAGGAACCGGCAAGGTTGTTCCTAGAGCTGTAACTTGGGCAACCCCAAGTGGCCCCGCGACTCCGCTCGCGGGATGTCAGCTGCAAAGCAGCTGATGAGCGCGAAGTACACCCTGCGTCGGCGTCGCAGGGCCGCGCCACGATGGCGAGTCCAGCATTTGTCTTGACTTGTCGCCGAAGTCCTATTAGATGTAGAGTTCAGGTAGCGGGCCCTTCCGATTTCACGTATCGAGGAGGTTACGATGGAGCCTGGATATACTGGTGATGAGTCTCAAGAGCGTTCAACCATAGAACGTTTTTTCGTTGGCCTGAGCGAGTGCATCTTTCACTCAAAATTGGGAGTGGTCGATGTCCAGCTTGTCGACTACGTCGCGGACATGATGATCCGGTTCATACGGACCGATGACATCCACCGCATTCGTCGGCCCAATGGTCGCCCCGCGACCGAAGTGCTGCTGATGTTTCGCGAGGCCGAACAGCGGATCGGGCTGGCCCGCCGCGAAGTCCACCGCCACATCGGTGACTTCACTCTGTTCTGGTCGGGCATGTATCCCGAGAGTCTGCGGGCAACGAAGGCTGCGTCGACATCGGAACAGTTTTTCGATTACTGCCAACAAGGCAAACGAGCGTACGCGATCGCGGCCGAGATTGACGGCGGCGAAACTCGCCCGTCGTCGGACGTGCTGATGTCGCTAAGCGACCAATTCGAAATGTGCGCGTACGGCCTGCGCGAGATTCGACGGGAACTGGAAGAAGGCGATACCGGGGGCGGTTTGCTGCTGGGTTAGCGGCGGTGGTGGCAAACGCTATTCTTCCGTCTATGAATACCAAACAAGCTCGATTCGATTCCGTGTGCGAACAAGCACGTCAAGCAATGAAGTTGCAAACGGCGGCGGACACCTTGGAGTGGGACGAACGGACCGGGATGCCCGTTGGCGGCGGTGACTATCGCGCCGAACAGGTGTCGATGCTGCGTGGATTGGTTCACGAAATTCGCACCGGCAAAGGCTACGGCGACGACCTTTGCCGTTTGCTCGACGATGTCGCGGGCGATGAACCGCACAGCGACACTGCAGCAACCGTTCGCGAATTGCATCGCGACTGGGACCGAGATCGCAAGTTGCCCACGCCCTTGGTTCGGAAAATGTCCGAAGCGACGGTCAAAGGTCAACAGACATGGGATGCCGCGCGCAAAGCCGATGACTTTTCGATGTTCGGCAACGTGCTGGAATCAATTATCGAATTGAAACGCGAAGTCGGTCAGCGTTGGAGTGAGGGCTCAGATCGAACGGCGTACGAAGCGTTGCTTGATGAATACGAACCCGACGCTCGTGTCGATCAGCTTCAAGCAATGTTCGATGACCTGCGTCGACCGTTGGTGGACTTGATCGCGCGCATCAAGGATGCGCCGAATCGTCCCAAAGTCGCGATGCTGGAACAGAAGTTCCCGATCGATGCGCAGCGAAAGTTCAGCCGGCGGATCGCCGAACGGATCGGGTTCGACTTTCAACGCGGCCGATTGGATGAAACGTCGCATCCGTTTTGCACGACGTTGGGACCGAAAGACATTCGGATCTTGACGCGCTTTGAAGAGCAGTGGTTGCCCAGCGGCATCTTTGGAACGCTGCACGAAGCCGGACACGGTTTGTATGAACAGGGGATGCGTGACGAGTGGTTCGGGTTGCCGCCGGGATCTTACGTTTCGCTCGGGATGCACGAATCGCAATCACGACTTTGGGAAAACCAAGTCGGCCGAAGTCGCGCCTTTTGGAGCCACCTGCTCGACGAGACGAAGGCGACGTTTGCGCCTCAATTGAACGACGCAACGTTGGACGACTTCTATTTTGCCGTCAACACGGTCCGCCCCAGTTTGATTCGGGTGGAAGCCGACGAGGCGACTTACAACCTGCACATCATCATTCGATTTGATCTGGAACGGCAGTTGGTCGACGGCAGCTTGTCCGTTGCCGATTTGCCGGAGGCCTGGAACGATCGTTACGAAAGCGATCTCGGCATCCGACCGCCCAGTCATGCCGATGGTATCCTGCAGGACGTCCACTGGAGCGCCGGGTTGATCGGCTATTTTCCGACCTACACGCTGGGCAACCTTGCGTCGGCCCAGCTGTACGACGCGGCCGCAGAATCGATCGGCGATTTGGAAGCGAATTTTGCGCAGGGCAATTTCCGACCGCTGTTGGATTGGTTGATCGAGAATGTTCATCGGCACGGCCGGTGCTTCAGCGGCAACGAGCTGGTCCGCCGGGCGACCGGCAAGCCGCTGTCGGCGGACGCGTTGGTCGGCTATCTGCGAAATAAGCTGGTCCCGCTTTACGGTGAGTGAACTTTTTGACAGTAATGTTTGTGGGATAAATTCGGTAGCGAGGTGACGATCATTCCGCCAGCGGGCCGGCGGAATCGAGAACGCTGAAAAACTGCCCCACCGACGTGCAGAAATCGACCGGACGGTCAGTTACAATCCAAGCGTCAACTTTCTCTTAGGACCGCTATGACTGTCTCGAACTGCCCTCGTTGTGCCGAACCCTTTCGATTGCCGGTCGACCCCGATCAGGCTGGAATATTGCCCGAAGGAGCCTATGGGCAATGCCCTTGGTGTCACGAAACGTTCGAGATGTCCGATTTGATGCGGTCGCTTCCGCCGATGCTGGTGGTCAAGTCCGCTGGTGGGGAACCGATCTCGATCGAGCGTCCTGTGGCCGAAGTCGCTTCGCAGGGTTTCGCCCATGCGGCGACAGCAGCGGGGGCCGCGATGGGAGCGGGCGTTGGAATGGCCGGCGTTGCCGCTCAATCCAGCGATTTGATCGATGGCGACGAAGAAGAGTTTGGCAGCCCGCAAGCTGCCAACGATCACGAAATAGACGATGCATACGATGATGATCCCAGCAATGTGGATACTCACGCAACGGTCGCCAACGAAACCATCAAGAGCGACGATTGGTCCTTTCCGACGGACGAAAATCCGGTCGAGGATCCGATGGCCGATGACGAAGTCGAGCTGTTAGATGAAGTCGAAGAAGACGACCACGATGACGATGAACATGTCGTTCCATCGATCGACGATGCGCCGATGGATTACCAATGGGCGGGCCAAGAAAACGAGATCGATGACGATTCGTGGAGTGACGGAACCGACATCGCAGCAATGCGAGTCTCGCGTTCGAACCGCCGCTCGAAAGGTGGCGCGGCTTGGAAGACCGCGGTCGGCGTGATCGTCGGCGGTGCGCTTTCGTTGCCGATCGCCGACGGCCTGCTAACGCTTGCCGGGCGAGAGTCGATGCTGGGGATCTGGCCTTCGAAATCGACCGCGACTGCGGACACAGGCGTTCGCGCGTCGGCCCCGATGCAGTTGGATGATAGCGATGACGAAGGAATGGATCTTGATGGTCGGACGATGGAAGTTCCAACCCCCGATGTCGCCATGGATGCGATCGAATCCGACGCTTTGGACCAACTTGGTGTGGCGGCCCCAGAGGTCGCCATCAGCGACGCGGCCGGTATTCAACCGCCCGAATTGGAAATTCCCGAGATGAGTCTGCCCGATGGCAGTTTCGCTGAATCGGATACCAGCGAACCGGACGTGGATCAAGGCGGAATGAATTTGCCCGATGCACAGCCAGGCGTTCCCGCGCCCGACTCCAACAGCGTTTTCGCAATGCCCGGCGAGACATCCCAACCGGAAATGAATCCGCTGGACGAAACCCCCGAGCCTGATGCTAAAGTCGCGTCAGATGACGTTTTCTCCAAGCCCGTCATCATGGACACGCCGCCAACCGAATCGGCCGAGTTGACGGCTGCTGTTGATGAAGCCAATGAAATGCTGGATCAAGTCTTAGCGATGTCGCCTTCGGATCCGCTTCGAACCAAAGCGATGGCGATGACTTATCGTGAGATTTCGGAAGTCGGCATGCTGGCGGACGGAAACAGCGAGTCGGCGAAAGCACTGTTGACGCGGGTGAAGGAATCGCCGCTGTTATCAAAGTACGAAAACGCGGCAACGAATTGGTTTACGTACAACGGTCGAACGACCAAGGGAATTTTGGTCGTTGGCAAGGCTGGCACGAACGCTGGTAGTCCCACGATCACGGTCGGCAATGGAACGGAAATCATTGTCACAGGCAGCGCTTCGATGCCCTTGTCCGACCAAGTCATCGCGTTGGGCCGAATCGTTGGAACCGGAGAACAATCGACCATCGAACTGGCTGTTGCCGAACCTTTGTAGTGCGGATCTTTTACACCGACCATTTTGAGTTGCCGCTTCCATCGGGCCACCGCTTTCCGATGGACAAATACAGGCGACTCCGCGCTCGCGTTGTTGCCAGTAAAGAACATGCCAGCGATGTGTTGGTCGTTCCGACCGAGGCGACGGATGAACAGTTGCTTCGCTGTCACGATCGCCGTTACATCGAAGCGGTCCAGACCGGATCACTTTCGACCGCCGAAATCCGACGGATCGGTTTTCCTTGGTCGCCGAAAATGGTTTCTCGATCGCGACGCAGCACCGGCGCCACCATCGCCGCCGCACGTGCGGCACTCACGGACGGCTTCTCGGTCAACTTGGCCGGCGGCACGCACCACGCGATGACGGATGCCGGCGAAGGGTACTGTGTGTTTAACGATGCTGCAGTCACGATTCGCACGCTGCAAGCCGAATTTGAAATCCAGCGCGCGTGCGTGATCGACTTGGATGTTCACCAAGGCAACGGCACCGCCCAGATACTTGCCGGCGATTCGACTGCGTTCACGCTTTCGATCCACGGCGTCCGGAACTTTCCCCTGCGGAAAACGGCAAGCGACTTGGATGTCCCCTTACCCGACGGCACCAATGACGTCACCTACCTTCGCGAACTCGAATCTGCCCTTGACGTGGTTTCTCGGAACGGTCCGTTTGATTTAGCGATCTATTTGGCGGGCGCCGATCCCTACGAACACGATCGTCTAGGTCGCCTAAAACTGACCAAACACGGACTGGTCCAGCGGGATCTGGCGGTGATTCGATGGTGTCAAAAACGTGGCATTCCGCTGGCGATTGCGATGGCCGGCGGCTATGCCAGCACAATCGACGATATCGTGGATATCCATGCGTCGACGGTAAGTCTGGCCAGCCGAGCCAGCCGTTCGGTGGTTTAGCGCGTCGATCGACCCGAACCTGGTTAAGATAGGTAGCAAGGTGTGGGGATTGCGAAATACACTTAACGCCAGCAAGACCGGGGTTTTCTTGGCGGAACTCTCGGGCGATCCTCGCATCCAATAGGTGGCCAAATCAACAGGCATCGCCCTTTGGGAATCCTGTTCCCGCTCTGTTATAATGCATGGGTGCATTGCACCACTTCTCTTTCGTTGTCGCGACATATTATCAATGACGTCCATCACAGATCTCTTAACCAAAAGCACCGACGGTGAAGCGGGTGGAACCGATCAGCTGTTTTCGTTGATGTACGACGATCTGTGCCGTTTGGCTGGTCGATTTTTGCAAAACGAACCGATGCGACATCGGCTCAGTTCGTCGTCGTTGGTCCACCAAGCTTACGTGCGGATGGTGGACCAATCGCGGATCAATTGGCAGGGCAAGACGCACTTTTTTGCGATCGGCGCAACAGTCATGCGTCGCATTCTGGTTGACCATGCCAGGAAGGTTCGATCGCTCAAACGGGGCGGCGGTTGGGAACGTCGACAATTGACCGACGAAGTCACGTTCAAACTGAGCGATGACGACGATGTGGTCGCGCTGGATGATCTGCTAAAAACGTTGGCCGAATTGAATCCGCGTCAGGCCAAGATCGTTGAGTTGCGATTCTTTGGCGGAATGACCATGCGCGAAATCGCAACTGAGATGAATCTTGGATTGCGGACCGTTGAGAAAGAATGGGCGATGTCGCGTGCGTGGATGCGGCGGGAACTACGCTGTAGCGATGCCGCAGACGATGACGGCGGCAGTGCGGTCAATTCGGACGGTACCGCACAGCCCGAGGAAAACTGACGCATGGACGCGGCGAGATACGCCAAAATTCGCGATCTGTTTCTCGCTGCGGAAGAATTGCCGGTCGAATCTCAACGAGACTTTGTGGCCAGTCACAGCAATGGCGATCAGGAACTGATCGTCGAGGTGTTGTCACTTTTGGCGGAACACAACGCCGAGTTCGCGAAGATCGAGGGGGATACGGCGGCACCCGTCGTTGCACCGATGTCGCCGGCCAAGCTTGTCGAAACGATCCAAGGTACTGCTGCCGCAGAACGTCAGTCGCCGCACGAAGGTGATACAACCCATCGCGGCGACTCGTCGGGACAAACCCAACCGTCCGCCGAACGGAAAGCGGGCGGTGGATCGGCAGCCATCACCAAACATGGTGCCCACCGAACACACGCGTCGCCCCGCGTCAAGCAAACCGAATCACCGAAACATGCTTCGAACAGCAACGCGATTTGGGCGAATCGGACGCGCGCGAATCGTCGACGCAATTCGGGGTGGTTGTGGCTCGCGGCTCTCTTGCCAACCGCGATGATCGGTTTGTGGACGTATCGCGAAGTGGAATCAATGATTCAGCGTTCGATCCGCACCGAACTCAACGGCGTGATCAACAGTGTTGCATTGCGGGTCGATTGGTTCCTGGGCGAGAAAGCGACGTTGGTTCAGTCGTGGTCGCGAGAACCCACGTTGCGCGCGGCGATCGTGGAACTCAACGCGATTGCGGAAACCAATCCTCCGATCGAAGAACTTCGCAAAGCCGTTCAAATCGATCGAATTCATCAACAGCTACAGCAGATATCGGGTGTAGAAGACGTAAAGTTCGTTGTCTGGAATGACTCGTACCGTACGTTGGCGAGTTGGTCCGACGATGGCGCCGATATCGGCAAACCCGTTCATCCGTCGGGCGCTGCGAACCTAGCACGCGTCATGAGTGGTGCGACGGTCATCTTTGGTCCCGAGCGATTGAAAGCCGATATCGACGGCTTCGTTCCCGAAACTGAAAAACCAGTGATGGCCGTCATCGTACCCATCCAAGACGACGACGGCCGCATCATTGCGTCGTTGTTGGTCCGTGGCTTGGGGTTATTCGAAGAGTTCAACATGATCTTCTTGGAAGTCATCGATTCCAGCCAAGTGGATTCCTACGCGATCAATCGTGACGGAACGATGTTGAGCGAAAGCGGGCACGCGGTATCGAATTCAACCCGTGGAAAATTGGAAATTGAACCCGACCAGATTGCCGCCAACCTGCGCGTTGCAGATCCCGGTTTCGAATTGACGGAGCACAATCGAAATTCGATCCAGCGCCAATTTCGACCTGTCACCGTCGCCGTTGCGGGTGCCGTTGGACTTCGGCCTCAAGTGCGAACGGAGACGTACGCGAACTATTCCGGCGAGTCGGTCGTTGGCGCGTGGCGATGGTTAGACAAGTGGGACATGGGCGTCATCGTTGAACAGAACGCCGATCGAGCGTTTGCCCCGGTGCGGGTTGTTCGATTCAGCTTTTTGTTGTTGGGAAGTTTGTTGTCGCTGACCGCTTTTTTGGCAGCGACAAAAATTGCTCGCTCATCAACGGCCGAACACGCCGCCCACCACCCGTTGTCACGTTACGACATTCAAGAAGAACTGGGCAGTGGCGGTATGGGGATGGTGTTCAAAGCCTACCACCGCCAACTCGGTCGCGACGCCGCGCTGAAGGTCCTGCGCGGCGACCGACACAGCCAAGAAGACCGTTTGCGATTCGATCGTGAAGCTCGTTTGGCGGCAAGTCTAAGCAACCCGCACAGCGTTCAAATTCACGATTACGGTCGCAGCGACGAAGGCGAAGCCTATTGTGTGATGCAGTTCCTGAGAGGTCTGACGTTGCAGGAAGTTGTCGCACGGAGCGGGCATCAAGCGATCGGGCGGATGTTGTCGGTGATGCGTCAAGTTTGCGACGCGCTTGCCGAGGCGCATTCGTTGAACCTGCTGCACCGGGATATCAAACCGCAAAACATCATGCTGTCGCTTGACCCATCCGTCGGCGATTGGGCCGTGGTGTTCGACTACGGATTGGCCAAGCCACTCGAACCCGACGCCAACGTCTATCAGACAAGCGAAACCATTTGGGCGGGTACGCCGATGTACATGGCGCCAGAGCGATTTCGCCAACCCGGCGTGATGGATCCTCGCAGCGACATTTATTCGGTCGGCTGCGTGGCGTACTATCTGTTGTCGGGCCGACCGCCCTTTATTGAATCGGACCCTGAATCGCTGTTCGCACTGATCCTGTCCGAACACCCGATCGGAATCGCGATCCACCGAGGCGAAGAAGTGCCTGCGGAGATCACCGAGCTGATTTCCAAGTGCATGTCGAAACAGCCGGGCGACCGCTTCGCAACCATTGGCGAGGTCTGCCAAGACATCGACCGCCTACGCGTCAAGTATCCCTGGTCCGTCGACGAAGCGCGTGTGTGGTGGGGACATCACGGAGGCGAATAGTACCTTACGTCACACTTCGTTCACTTTGGGATGAAAGATCTTCGCTATGACCTGATGAATTCTCGTCCAACACGAAAAACGAGAGCATGCCGAGCGTTGACAGAGCGATCTGAGGGAAAGTGCACCTGTAGTACTGGCAGGCTGTTAGACTTCGGTCGACGGCAATTGCATCGCCTGGGCGACCACTCGTTTCGACTTTTCGAGTCCTTCGACGGCGACTTCCAGTGCATCGCGTTGCCAATAGGTTGGATTGAAAAGTTCCAACGAGAAAGTGCCTTGGAAACCGTGGTCGATCAGTCCTCGAATGATCTTCGGCAACTCGCAAACGCCATCACCGGGGAAGACGCGATCCTTGTCCGCGATCTCTGCGATGCCGGGCGTGGCGGGATAGTCGTTGATATGGAAGCAGTGCATTCGGGAGGCTTCGATCATGCCGAGCGAATCGAAATCGTTGCCACCTTTGTAGATGTGGTAGAAGTCCGGCAGCACGCAGGCATCTGGATGCGCCGCCGCCGTCGACACGTACGACAATTCACCAAGCTTCGAAAGCGTTGGCGAGAAACCCCATAGTTCCAGCTGAGGCGTCACGCCCATCTCGCGGCCGACTTCCAACAGCGCGTGGTAACGCCGAGCAATCGTTTCCAACGGCGGCGAAACCGAAGTTGCGGTGTGCGCACCCACGGGTGGCGCCGCGATTCGAACACCGCCGATCGATCGGACCATCTCCATTTCTTTCTTCGCCGTTTCCAGCGCCGCCGCTCGCGCCGCATCGTCATCAACGATCCAGTTCGCAAAACCGATCGCGCTAGCGACCGTCATGCCCGCGTCTTCGATCTGTTTCTTAACGTCCGCCAACGTTCCGCCATCTGCCACAAACTTTTCGAGATCTCGCACCCAAGGCTCCACCGAGTCGTAGCCGGCTTTCGCAGCCACTTCGATTTGGTCGGGCACCGACAGGTTCTGACCCCGAATGGTGCTCATGTTGAGCGAAAATTCGACGGGCATCGATTCGTCGGGATCCGTGACCTGGCCCTTCGCCAGGGCCATCGGTAACGAAGCGGCTGCCGCGGCGGCGATTACAAAATGACGACGGTCAAGCATGGTTGCAGGCTACCTAAAGAAAGAAGCTAAAACGACACATCGCCAACATACACCAGACCGCCGTGACGCGCCCCAGCGGCCTGCGATGGCTCAATTTCCGCCCAATGGAAGGCTTGAAACCCGTCTAGCCGGTAAAATTGCCGGCATTTGCCAGCAATTCGGATGAAACCGGTCGGAGCAGCGCGGAAAACACTTGAGACAGGTGTACCTAAGTGTATGATTGAAAGGTGATGGCAAGCGAGAGAAACCCCGTTTGCCCTCACCTTTGTCGCAGGAAGCGACCTCCCCGCCCGATTGCATGTTTCTAAGCGTTGGACGCTTGGCAGCGTGAACCCACCTCACTAAGAACTCGCCTCACTCTGCCCGGATTTCATTCGGGCTGGATCGTGCCTGGCCCTCGTTGCGCTGACGGGGTGACAAGCTGATCAAGCGAAGCCAGCAATTTAGCGGGGGGGAACCGCATGAAAGAATTTGACCATGGTTTGTTGCTGCGCTGCCTCGGTTAAGCGATCGCTGTTTCTCGCCATCGGATGGATCTACGTCTTCGCCGCACCCATGGCGTACGGCGAACCCGGACCGACTGCGTCGACCCTGGTTTCAACACAGTTTCGTTCACAGGACCAAGCCGTTCGTTTCGAAACGGACTTTCCCGGTGGAAAAATCGACCGTTTGATCGAATACAACGGTTCGGATTTCGAAATCGTAATTCGTCCCGAGGCCGATGATACCAACGACAGCGCGTGGTACGCGTTTCGCGTTCAATCGACGAACCAACGCGATATCAAAGTCCGACTGCGTTACGAAGGCGGATCGCATCGATACGAACCCAAGATCAGCTACGACCGCACAAACTGGGAATCGGCCCAGCAATTGGTTGTCGCGCGACATCCCGGTGGCAGCGAAGTCACGCTAAAGATCCCCGTTAGCGACCGCGCCGTTTGGATCGCCGGCCAAGAACTGGTCAGCAACAAAGACATCGCCAACTGGATCGAGCAACTTCGCAACCAAGCCGACGCCAGCAAAATTCTTGGCAAAGAAAACGCCCTGGCGATTGCTGACACGACCATCGGAACGACCGTCGATGGACGCAACCTTTACCAGATGTCGATCGGAAACGCCCAATCGGGCGATTCGATTTTCATTCTGTCGCGTCAACATCCGCCTGAGGTTACCGGCACGATCGGCATGATGCACTTCGTCGAAGCGATCTGTGCTGACACCGAATTAGCGAAGGCGTTTCGCGATAAATTTCACACCTCGGTCGTCCCGATCGCGAACCCTGATGGAGTCGCCAAAGGTTATTGGCGTGCCAACGCGAACGGCGTCGACCTGAATCGCGATTGGATGAATTTCACCCAACCGGAAACGAAGGCGATCCACGACGAATTGATCAAGCTGAACGAACACAAGGACGGCCGACTGTGGTTGTTCCTCGACTTCCACAGCACATACAACGAAGTCTTCTACACGATGCCGCGTGAAAACGACCTGTTCCCAAGTGGGTTCACGACCGAGTGGTTGGCGGCGCTCGACGAACGCATGCCCACGTTCGACGTCCTTCGTGACGATGGCCACAACGCGCACCGATCAACCAGCAAGGCCTGGGTCGCCCGAGAACTCGGAATCCACGCAATCACTTATGAATTCGGTGACGAAACGGATCGAGATCGGATCCGAAACATCGCAGCCAAATCGGCCGAAGAAATGATGCGACTGTTGCTGAAACGGAAATCCGAATCCGTCGTTTCATCGAAGTGATGATGTCGTCGTAACATCGCCAGTCCTACGCGTCGGCGATGTCGTTCCAGTACGCCGGTTCAGTCGCGTGACTGCGCGACGGGTTTGGCGGGACGAGTTGAACGGGCCGGAGTTTCGCCAGTCGTCGACGTTCTTTGCGCCAAGTCGACTCGCAAGCCTTTCGGCAGTCCCACTTGATCGCTGACGATTTGCCCGTTGGCTTGCATCACTTCGTGATAAACGTTTTCGAGCAACTTTAGATTGGTCGCCGCACGAAAATCGCGTTCGTAACAGAGCCTCGCTTCGGATCGCAAGGGTTGCTGTTCCATGGAAACGAACGTCTCGACGGCCGATGCGAGAGCCTGCGGATCCCCCGGCGCGAACTTCAACCCGTTTTTGCCATGGTCAATCAATTCGCCGATGGCGCCGATGTCGGATGCGATGACCGGTGTGCCGACGGAAAACGATTCCGTAACGACCAATCCGAACGTCTCGTAGCAGATCGATGGAACGATCGTCGCGCGAGCGTCTGCCATCATCTGCATCACTTCCTCGGCCGATCGCGAACCCAGAAATTCGACATTGTCCAATCGGGCGATGGCGTCACGGAGATCCGACGGCAACTCTCCGGAACCTAGAATCTTCAGCGGCAGCGGATTCTTCAATCGCAACCAAGCGTTCAGCAGGCAATGGACACCCTTTTCTTCCGATAGCCGGCCGACGAAAAGGAAGTAGCCGCCCGCGCCCCCACCAACGCCCGGTTCACCGGAAACGAAGTTGGGTTTGACCGTCAACTTAGCCTCGGGGACTCCGCCCGCTGTCAGCTTGCGACGCGCAAACTCGCTGGGCACCAAGAATCGGTCGACGTCGTCACGCCAAGTGCGTATGCCTCGGTGGACCGACAAAGTCGCCGCGATCACCGTCGTCGCCGGCAAACTGTTGCGATAACAACGATGCCGAATAGCGGGGAACGCAAACCGCTTCCCGACGCATTCTTCGCACGGCTTTCCGTCGCGCATCAGCAGCATGCCGGGACAGATCAGCCGATAATTGTGCAGCGTCCAGACCGTCGACACCTTGGCACGCTTGACGGCCGAAAACACGGCCGGCGAGAGGACCGGGAACACGTTGTGAAAGTGGGCGACATCCGGGCGAATCTTGGGGATCAGTTGATTGATCTGTCGGACGATCCTGCGATTCCAAACCGTTTCCGCTGCGATCGACAACTGCTTGCGGCCGTCCAATTCGTCGTTGTGGGGGTTCAGAAGGAAGACCTCGTGGCCCGCCTCGCGAAGCAATTCCACCTCGCTTTCGAACACACGCTGTTCCCCACCAGGAATTTTGTGTGAGTTGTGAGCGACTAGAATTCGCATCAAACTATTTTGGGGATAAAGGATTCGGGTGGGATCGACTCAGATACGACACTGACGACCACCAGAAACTCCTTCCTCCAGAGGGTCCTTCGATTTGGGTCGGCACCCAAACTATACTTTACAACCCCCCTCCACAAAAGCTTCCCACGCCCCCTATTTTCAAATGACCAAGAAAGCTCTCCAAAATATCGTTCGGAGCGTTCACCATCGGTTCTTTTCGCGTCCGTTGCCCCAAAAGCTGGGCATCTACTTCCACGAGATCGAATCGGATGCGTTTGCTGCCGTTTCGGAAATGACGCGAGCCTTTCGCGACCTGGGCTATCACTTCACGGGCGACCCGGCTGAGTTCATGGCGTCGGACCGACCGCTCGTTTTCCTCAGCATCGACGATAATTTTCGAACGACATACGAATTGTTGGATCTGGCCGACGAGCTTGATATTCGATTCGCGGTGTACCTGAACACACTGTATTTCCGAGGCCGCGACAGCGACGACGATCGTTCCAAGTATCTCCGCCACCTGCAAACACAGTTTGCGGGAGAGCTTCTTAGCGAAGACGAAGTCCGCGAGATCGATCGGCGTGGCCACACGATTGGCGCCCACACCCATTCGCACCGCCGATTGACCGATCTGGACGTCAACGAAGCGCAACGCGAAATCACCGAATGCCGCTCGAAACTGGCTGACGTCCTTGGTGCGACGCCCCATCACTTTTCGTATCCGTTCGGAATGCGCCGCCATTTTTCCGAATCGCTTCGTTCATTCTGTGCCCAATCGGGTTTCCAAACCGTCGCCAATGCGATCCCCGGGATGCAACACGCCGCGCCCCAAGCCTTGGCGATTCAACGGAGCGGTTGGGACTTGCGCGAGACGGTCGATCGCAACTTTGTGAACCTAAGAATCGACGGCCGATGGTACGAACGAATCACTGGCCGAAGCGCGGTGGTTTAATGATCCTAGCGCAGCCTGTCGCCGACGCTTCTCGCATCGGTCGGCGGCAAGACGCGGCGGAATTCGATAGTCGCCAGTTCTTTTAGGCGACCATCGAGAACCTGAATCGCCATTTGGTAACTGACACTGGCCGCCGATCGGTTGCCCGATTTCAACATGGCTCGCGCGTGGCGAACCAGCGACTTGCCTTCTTCCGTGCGATCAATGCTTGGCGTGGAAGTCACCGACTCGCCGAGCAACTGGCGATCGATTTCGCGATGATCGATGATGGTCGCAGTCACCGAACCACCCGCGTGGGATGCGCCACGACCGATCGATGACCCGAAACCGCGACCGCGATAACTCGAAGCCGAACGTGAAACGCTGCCCAGCGACGCCGTTGCCGAATCGGGAACCAGCACGCTGCCCGAATATGAAAAGGTGTGGAACGACGGCAACTGAATCACTTGAGCCATCGCCATCGAAGTCGATACCGCGACGACGACGCACGCCAACAAGAACCGCATTCCAAATGCCATAGTCGCGCCTTCTATCTACTTAGACTTTCGCTTATCAGCGAACTCTCTGTCGAACTTATCGACCTTGCCTCGAACCACGGCTTGACAGTAGCCAGCGTTCGGATTTCTCGCGTAATAGTCTTGATGATATTCTTCGGCCGTGAAGAACTTGGATGCTTCCTCAAGCGTGGTCACGATTGGACCAGGCAGCTTCTCCGATGCATCGAGTTGCGTGATGTAGGCATCGGCGATTCGTTTCTGTTCGGCGTTGTGGTAAAAGATCGTGCTGCGGTATTGCGTGCCACTGTCGGCGCCCTGTCGATTGAGCGTCGTCGGATCGTGCGTCTTGAAAAATACCTCGAGCAGTTCTTCGAACTTCACCTTGGCCGGGTCGTAGTAGATTTCGACGGCTTCGGCATGTCCGGTCCGGCCGGTGCAGACCTGTTCATAACTGGGATTCGGATTCTTGCCGCCGATGTATCCCGAGACCACGTCCTGGACGCCTTCCATCCGCTCGAACACCGCCTCGGTACACCAAAAGCATCCGCCGGCCAGGGTTGCAACCATTTCTTTCGACGAATCGTCGGTCGAATCAGAGACGTCCGCGACGGAGTCATCGTTCGCTTGCGGACCTCCTTTGACTTGGGCGTCGCCCGGAATAGCAAAGACGACACCGAATAAAACAGCGGTGGCAGCCAATGCCGTTGTCAGCACCCGCCGATGGGGATGGGGATCTAGGGGGGACGACGCCCTGAAAAGGGATGGTATTTTCAACATCGCTCGCTCGTGACTTTGAATACTTCGTGAGTCTCCATTCTATGCCAATGGACACCCAGGGTTGCAAGCTCATCTCGGATCGCTCCATTGATAGCCATGACAACTTACTTTGACTTTCACCACACCGTTCCTGACGAAGAAATCGACGCCCAGGGGCATGTTCACAATTTGCGGTATCTGCAATGGACACTGTGGGCGGCCAGCGCCCATACCGCCGCGATCGGGTTCGATAGCAAGGCAGCCCTCGCGGCCGGATTCGGATGGGTGGTTCGGCGTCACGACGTGACCTACAAGGCAGCGGCTTTGGCGGGCGATGAAGTCGTTGTGCGAACCTGGATCAGCGAACTGGATCGAATTTCGTCGTGGCGGCAATCCGTCATCTCGCGGCCAGCTGATCAAAAGATACTGGCCCGGGTCGCCACACGGTGGGTGTACGTGGATTTGCGGGTACATAAAGTCGTGTCGATCCCGACCGAGGCCACCGCGGGAATGACGCTGTTATCGTCGTCACCGGGATCACCGTGGGAGACAACACCGGGGCAGGCATCATGAAAAAAGACCGCGTCAGACTGATTTGGATGCTCCGACTGGTCGGCATCGCTGCGCTTTTCGCGTTCGGTGCCGCGATCATGCCGGAAAAGTGGATGGTCGAAACCGCCGAATTCCTGGGGTTCGAACCGTTTCCCGATTCGCCGCTTACGTTTTACTTGGCTCGCAATCTGTCACTGCTTTACGGGTTTGTCGGTGTGCTATTGATGGTCGTCGCAAACGATGTCGATCGATACCTGCCACTGATACGAATTTTGGCTTATTGCACGATCGCGTTCGGCATTTCCCAAGCCGTCGTGGATACGATGTCCGGGCTGCCCCGGTGGTGGATTGTCGGCGAATCACTTTCCACGACAATGGGCGGTTTGGTGATGGGTTGGTTCGCAGGTAGAAATAGATAGGATGGGAATCATGAAACGATTACTTCACAAACTTCTGTCACAGAAGCCTTCGATGACGCCCACGCCCGAAACGCCGACCCCACCAACCGGACGACCGGAACCAACGGGTCGACCTGAGGCTTCGGGTCGGCCTGGCGCCCACGGGCGCCCCAGCGAGCCGTTACCGGAACCGTCCGTGATTCTGGAAAACGGATGGCACGTCGCCCACTTTTTCTATCGCTTCCGCCGCGATGTGATGGACGGCCCGCTCTCGCCCGCGTTGCAACAGCAACTGCATGATGCGTTGCATCCAGCCGAATCGGATCGTCCGGCTCGGTTAGCAACCTACTGGATCAGCGGACATCGCGCCGATTTCGCCGTCATGGTCATGGACCCCGACCCGGCCAAGGTCGACGGAGTCCATCAATCGATCATGGCACCGGGAATCGGCCGATACGTGGAACCAGCTTGGTCGTTCGTTTCAATGAGCGAGGTCAGTGAATACGTTCCATCGATCGAAGAATTCAAACGCAGATTGGTCACCGGTGGCGAAGACGCTGATTCGCCCGCCGTCGCGGCCAAGGTAGCCGCCTACGAACGTCGATTGCCGATGATGAACGAACAGCGGTTGCGACCGGAGTTCCCGGACTGGCCGTCGGCGTGCTTCTATCCCATGAACAAGAGCCGTGTCGTTGGCGCGAACTGGTTCACTGAACCCTTCAGCCGCCGCAACGCGATGATGGCCGAGCACGCGCAGAGCGGGATGGCGTTCGCCGGTAAGGTCAGCCAACTGATTTCGGTCGGCGTCGGCGTCGACGACTGGGAATGGATGGTGACGCTTTGGGGACGAAATCCCGAATACCTCAAAGAGATCGTCTACAAAATGCGTTTCGATCAAGCCAGCGCCAAATACGCTGAATTCGGTCCGTTCTATGTCGGATACAAAGCCGGCGCCGAAGACATCATCAAGCACTGCAAATTGAATTAAGACTTGGCGATTGCGAACCGCACGATCGATTGTAAATGCCGTTTCCGCTTGCCCGGATACGCGCTTCGGTCGCCAGCGTCTACAATCCGTCGCTCGATCGTTCGCGCTGGGCGCGAACTTCTTCTGTTTCCGCCTTCCTCGACTTCCTGGTCCGCATGTCCACTCGCCGTCGCGCCCGCGAGATCGTTCTGCAAATGCTTTACGAATCGGACATCAACGGTACTCGAGATACCGAGTCGTCACGACGGTTCATCCGTTCGCGGATGCAAGGCCGAAAGGCGTTGACCGATTTCGCCTGTGACCTACTGGCCGGAACCCTGAGCCATCGAGATGAAATCGACGAGCAACTGGCCAAACTGGCGACCAACTGGACGCTTCCGCGAATGCCAGTCGTTGACCGCAACGTCCTTCGGCTAGGTGGCTACGAGATCCTGTTCAGCGATACGCCCGGACGCGTCGCCGTGAACGAATCGATCGTGCTTGCCAAACGGTATGGCGACAAAAATAGCCCCCGATTCGTCAACGGCATTCTTGATCGGTTGATGAAAGAAAAAGAAGCGTAGCGTACACACACGCTTCACCGTCAACCTGCCGAATCAGACGACGCCAAGATGCCTCGGTTCATCGAGGCCGCAGGATGGCCGTCAACCAGCCAAGCCACATAGTCACCAACGCGTGGCATCGGCAACTCGATCCAGGCCGGCCGCCCGTTCGAAACGCGCCCGACTAGCCCAACTTCGACGCTCTCTCGCTGGGATGCATCGCCGACGGATGCCACCAGCACCGCGGCGGAGGGCATCGAAACGTCCTCGCTCAAGCCCAACATCGCGATCACACGACCATCCCACTTTTTGATCCCGCAGACCTCGGCGACGACCACCCGCGCACCTCGCCACAACCAGCGGTCGGCGTCCGCCTGCAGCTCGATCGGATGCCCCGCCGCCTCTGCCGCCCGACTGCGAATCGAATCCCAGCGCTCAAAATCTGCTGGCCCGCTGACGATCGGCACGATCAACGTCCGCAACATCCGACCAATCGCCCCAACCGCATGTTCGATGACCGATTCCCATTTCTCGAATTGGCCCGCGATTCCGCCCCCCGGTCCGCCCCCCGGTCCGCCATCGTGTTCACCCACAACGATCCGCAGCCCAGTGACCATCACGCCGTCCTGGTCCGCCCGCAACAAGCTGTCTTCGATCTGATCGACCGGAATCCCTCGACCGATAAACGACGGAGAGTCTCCGGAGACCGAAATGACGACTTCGGTGCCTGGATACCTCCCGCCCAACTGACTGATCATGTCGGGCGAACCGCAATCTACTGAGCCCTGTAGCGCCCCCTCATGCCCAAGTGTCTCGCCACCCAGCGCATCAGCGGAAAATAAAATATCGTGGCGGCCGGGACTGGCTTCGTATCCCGCCGAGACTGCATCGCGAAGGGCTGACAGCGACGCCACATCGACCCCAATATCCCACTTACGAAACTGCTCCAGTAGCACCCGCGGGTCACCCTGCCTAGCCGCCAACCGCACGCGATCAAACTGAGCCAAATCGGCCAACCGGGACTCGACTGACCCTAGATCATCGACCCAAACCGGCAAGCGAAATTGCTGTGCCGCTTGGCGCACCAGCGAAGAAGGAAGCAGCATGATGTTGGTGGGATAGAGGGAACGCGGATGACTGGTGCAGCGTAGAACCGCGACGACCGGAAGCACACCCCTCGCTTGGTAATCGCCCGCAGCATTGCGGCCCCCAAAACACCTGTTGCTTCGACCTCACCCTTAGTCGCCGAAAAAGCGAGCAGCTGCCAGCTCAGCCACCCGAACTGACACCGAAAAGCGAAGCGATGGATAGAAGGGACGCGCAAAAGCACAACCGTCACTTCAAGAACCTCGCGGCAGATCTTGCATGCCAACCGAAATGACGCGACCGAGCACGAAATGACTAGCGTGCCCAACCCGCGAAGTTCGACGTCGCTTTTCGACAGCGTCCATCCGACCTTGAACCGTCCTCAGTCGTTCGATTTTTGCTCAGCAACTGCCGCTTTGCGCGGCCCTTGTGGCCCAGGCCGACGGCCGCGTCGACGCCCTTGCTGAACGGGGACAAACCGGCTTTCGATGCGCTGCAGCAGCTTGCTGATACACAGCTTATTGATGCTCAGATTCAGCTCTTCGGACTCATCTGTCAGCATGTCGTGCAGGCTCTTCGGAAGGCGGATCGTGATCATCCGCTCGGGCTCTGCGGCATCCCCCTTGGACGAGTCCTGACTGCGCAGTGCGGCGACCATTTCTTGCAGTTCGGCATACTGTTTGCCTTGCTGAAACTGGACGAACCCGGCCGTGTCCGGAAAAGCAGACTGAACCACACCTTCCTTGCCCAAGATCTCCCGGAAGAACACCACCCAGCTGCCCGTTTTCGCAAATGCGTCTTGAGCCTGTTTCATGACCTCTGCCGCACGTGATTCAAACGACGAGACCTGGGCTGATGGGGCCGAACTATGCGACACGGATCCGGGAGCGACATCGCCGTTCGCCAGACCTGGACGAGACTGCCCGCCCGGTGAAGTCGATGAGGCGTCTTCACCATGAAAACGAAAACCGGTCGGGGATTGAGGTGTAGGCATTGTCGGCAGTGTCCTTTGCTCTTCGCGAGCACGCGTCGGGAGGTGTTGAGGCAATGCTTGCAAGGCGTCAAACCTCAAGCCACAAACCATTCCACAGAAACACCTTAGACACACTGCACAAAAGCAAAGCACAGACACCCCCTCCAACGGAACCGGAGCACCTGCCTAGATGCGCGGCATGCAATGCAGTGCACATCCAGAGTGTCCACCTCGAAAATGCTTGCAAAAAAGCCCGCGGATTATCGCAGGACGCGGCGAACTGCCGGCACACCGACCCAACAAAGAACGCATCAGCGGCCGAGGCCACGGCAATCGATTCAAGAAACACCGCCCAAAGTTCGTGGCGTCGCCCCGGCAACCGAATGGCAACCGACCGGCAACGAAACCCAGACTAAGCGGCGACGATGCCGTCCGCGGCGTCGGCGAGAAGCTCGATCGCCCGATCGACCTGATCCCGACTGCTGGTCCACCCCAGCGACAACCGGATCGTCCGGCCGATCTGGGCACTCGACTTTCCGACCGCCCGAAGCGCCCGGGTGATCTCGTCGGGTGGCGAATCCGACTGGGCCGTTGCGATCGCCAATTGACGGGCCGCCCGCTGGATTCGCTTGGCGTCGCCAGGCATCTCGACGGCCATCGTATTGGGCAACCGAATCGAGTCCTCGCAGACGATTGACACCTTGTCGCCAAGGGTCGAAATCAATCCATTAGAAAAATAGTCCCTCAGATCGCCGATCCCCACTTCCACGTCGCCCGCACACCTGGCGGCCAACGACGCCGCGGCACCCAATCCGATGCACGCGGGAACATTCTCGGCACCCGGACGCAGCCCCATTTCTCGGGGCTCGCCAAACCCGATCGGCGACAAATGAAGCCCGCGTCGAACGTAGAGCGCTCCGCTTCCCTTGGGCCCATAGAACTTGTGCCCGCTGATCGAAACGGTATCCGCCCGAAGCGTCATCACATCGACCGGCATCTTGCCAAAAGCCTGAGTTGCGTCGCAGTGAACAGGCACCCCCCGATTGTGACACAGATCGGCGATATCCCGCACCGGCTGGATCGTACCGATCACCGGATTGGCCAATTGGACGCAAACCATTTTAGTGTTGGCCCGGATCTTCGCCGCAAGGACCTCCGGGTCGACGACACCATCGGAGTCACAGCCAATGGTCTCCACCTCCCAGCCCTTGGGAACCAAACTTGATGCTGCACCGAGGACCGAATCGTGCTCCAACGCCGTGACCAAAACATGCCCGGCGGGCTGACTTGCTAGCAACCCCAGAATCGCCAAGTTATTCGCCTCGGTCCCACCACCGGTGAAAACGATTTCGAACGGCTCGCACCCGGCCAAAAGTGCCACCCCTTCACGAGCGTTTTCGAGCGCCTCACCGACGGCTTGGGCATGCGGGTGCCCTTGACCGGGCAACATGAAGTGGGTCAACCAATACGGCTTCATCGCCTCCATGACCGAAGGCGCCATGGGCGTGGTTCGATTGAAATCTAGGTAGATCACGGACACCGCCGTTCGGGGGGCCAACACCAGCTAGTGACCAAGTGACCACTCAACATGCCAGCAAAGCAAAAATAAAAACCCAGAAAGATTTCGCCACCGACTGGGACCGTCAACCTCACACGGGTTTTAGCTAGGTTAGTTGAAGATTGGCTGAAAAATAGTAGTCGCACAATGCGAGCTGGCAGATGAATGCGGTGGGTCACCGGATCCGTCGCCAAGGTTTGTTTCAAGAGAACGTTTGCACTATGGCGCTTGATTTGCGATAATGGGGTCGATACGTACGCGTTGTACCCGGTGTCGGTGCCACCCTTCATTTGCACTTGTTCTCTTCTCTCTTCTCCATCCGGAGCCCCTAATGAAACGATCACAACACGGTTTTACCCTCGTCGAGTTGCTGGTGGTCATCACGATCATCGGAATCCTCATGGGACTCTTGATCCCCGCAGTCAACGCTGCTCGCGAGACCGCCCGTCGTAACCAATGCGCCACCAACATGAAGAACCTGGCCCTCGCCGGCGTTCAGTACGAAAACACCAAGGGTGGAATGCCAGGATGGGTGGAGAAATTCGGCTACTTTGACGGCGGCTCGGACCCGTCTGACCTCGGCAATTTCAGCGGTTCGGTGCCAGCCCATGTCAAGGTGGGCGGCTTTGGCGTTTCGTTACTGCCTTGGCTCGACGCCCAACCAACCTACGAGCATTGGACGCAAGACCGTTACCCGATCATCAATGATGGCAATGGTGACCTTGACGCAACCACCGGCGCGTCCGGCGAAGGATTCCACGAACTTGCGGCCCCGAACCTGGCAATCTACCAGTGCCCAAGCAATCCCGTGTCGGAAGGCAGCCACGGCAAGAACAGCTATGTCTCGAACAATGGGATGTCGCAAGTTCGCACTGTCCTGGACGGAACTGCGGGCACTACCGTCGCAACATATCTTGAATCGCAGTCGAAGGCCAACGGCGTGTTCACCGCGAAGTATCTCGGCATCACAAGCATGGGCACCTCAATCGCGCTGGCATCCAGCGTTTCACTTGACGACATGAAGGACGGGCAGGGATTCACCATTCTGTTCTCCGAAAATGTCCAAGCTCTTCCGTGGCATCGACCTGGCTTTCTCGCCGCTGCGGGAACGGCACTCCCTACGGCAGCTGCAGCACTTGCACCGGTCGCCGGTACAGAAGACATCGCGACGAGCCCAGCATTGCAGTATTCGCGATTCGGTAACGGAATGGTTTGGCACTACGAAGACTCCAAAGCAAGTCAGCTGAATGCCATTACGCCAATCCCACCAACGAGTCCTGCAGGGACGATGGTTTTCGATGTGTTTCCACAACACCGAATCAACGGTGGTGGCGACACGGTCCAGGAAGACATTTTCAACCTTCAAATGACCACGACCTTGCTAAACGCTCCTAGCCTTGCTCGTCCGTCGTCAGCTCACGTGGACGGCGTCAACGCGGCATTTGCCGATGGAGCGACACGGTTCGTTACATCGTCGGTCGATTACCGCGTCTACCAAGCCCTTCTTACCCCGCGGGGTAAAAGCAGCGACGTGCCGTGGAAAGAGTTCGTGCTAACCGACGAACTCGGCAATTAGTTTAGAGCGGCCGGGTTATCCGATCGACTGAAATTCAAAATCGGGACCCTTCTCAAGGTGCTTGCATCCTTCTGAAGGTCCCGATTTTTTCATTTCTGCGAAGAAAAGGAGTTGACCCCCCCGCTTTGACAGGTGACGATGTTTCGTTCTGACTTATTGAATTCCAAGAGAACCTACGATGCCAATCTGCAATCGACTGATTCACTGCGTTGCGAGCACCTTGCTTCTCTGCGCTTCAACTGCTGCATACGGGGATATGCTGACGTTCGGAATCATCGGTGATTCGTCAAGTGAGGCGATCAATGTCATCAACAATCACCCGGACTACACGGCACAGCTTCTTGCCTCTGACTTATCAAACCTGGGGAGCTTTGACATCGTATGGGGACTCAACAACAGCAACACTGCGCAGCCCGCATGGCTGTCCAACTCTACCAACAAGACACTGATCTCATTGTTCGTTTCCAATGGCGGTGGGCTAATTTACAGCGACGGCAGAGTGACGGGTGCCAATGCCGTTTTGCCAGGGGGAAATGATTTCACCTTCACGCGAGCCGGCATCTATGATCTCAATCGAGATCCAAACCTGGCCACTGACGTGCTGAGGGGCGTGTCTAACGAGGTCACCAATACGAATCTCGACCAAACCGATGGAGGTTCGATCTTTGCCAGCCACGGATATGCAACGCTGAAGCCGGGTTCATCCCCCGATTTGACGCCAATTCTGACAACCTCAAACTCCAGCCAAATGGTGGATTTCCAATACAGTTTTGGCGTAGGTTTCGTCTACTATTCAGCCATTCCGATGGCAGACAAACTGGTCAATACTCCGAATCCATTTGCCAGCATCTACGCACCTTTGGCAACAACCGAACTGGCGGATTCAGTCATTGCCGCCCAAGCCGTTCCCGAACCCACGTCGTTGGCGTTTGTTGGTGTTGCCGGACTTGGCATGGCATTGATGGTTCGACGCCGGCGTGCGGGTTCGGCGAAAGCCACCTGAACTGACCGACGGGTCTAGAACGCATCGAAAACGAAAGCCCGGTTCGCCGGGCTTTTTTTATGCGCTCACGGCTTACGTTGGCGGCAAGATTGTCGGTGCTGTGGCTTGGTGGGATTGTTCATGCGGGGTGGCAGAGTTCGTTGAGTTTGCGGGCTTGGGGGTTCAGGAAAGCGGTAGCGGTGGGCGATACCTACTCTTGCACCGATCGGATGTTGGTGCGACCGAGTGGTTCTCTAAGACAGAGTCCTCCCACCGCTTGGGCCCAACAGCATGGCACGGATTGCCCTCCCGCTCTCCCGCTTTGCACCAACATCCAAGTTCCCTCCCGTGACAAAGACGCTCCCCAACTATTTGAAAGTCCACCGCGGACCTGACCACCAAAACGCTGACGCACCGAGAGCAGGCCTCCCTACCTGCCCCCCGCTCGATGCCGTCGAACAGTTCTGGAATGACTTCTCCTGTGCCACAGGTTGGCGTTTGGACCGACGAGCCCAACGTCGCGACGAACCGGTACAGGTGCTGCCAGCGGTCAGCGATGTTGATCTGGGGAGCGTCTTTGACCAAGTGACCGATCTGGACGCCCTGAACGGCAATGCCCCCGAACATAGAGTTGATCCCACAACTGGCGTCGAAGCCTTTATCGATCCAGCCAGCCCCAGCCTCGGACGCCCCCACTACGCCGGGCCGGAAATCACGATCGGGCTGGGCAAAGCCGACGCCACACAGCTGGCCGAATCGGCCGCCCGCATCACCGCGGAACTGGAACAAACTCGCGAGGCACTCCGAGCCCAATCCGTCGAACTCGCAGCCCGTGCCGCACTGATCACCGGCGAAGGCGAAGCGACTCGCCTTGCCGACCGAATCCAAACGCTGATGTCAGATGCCTGTCAGGCGACCGACTGCGACGCCGCCATCCTGTACTTGCTGGACGATAACACCGAATACTTGCAAGCTCGCGCCGCGTTCGGCATCTCACCACAAACGCTGTCCAAAGCGCCGCGCCCGCTTCGCGGCAGCCGCGGTGACCTCGAAGCCATGGTCCGCGACGTCGTCACGATCGACGACTTTGCCGCCGGTTCGATCGACACCTGGAATGCACCCGAATCGTTCGCGGCCGGCGTGTGCGTGGTCATCAAGTCGGCGGACGTGCCGATCGGAACGCTCTGGTTGTTCGCCAACGATACGGCCGAATTCGGCGAACGCGATTCCAGCGCGGCACGCCTAGTCGCCGCCGCAATCTCTTTGGAACTGAACAGCGCTTCGCATCGACGCGACGAAACGGTCACCAAGAAACAGAACGTCGCCGTCCGCGATCTCGCAACGTGGCAGCAAGAGTCGATGCCCGTCGGGGCCGTGTTGGCGGATCATTGGCGTGTCGACGGCATGATCGAATCGCCGGCCGACTGGGCCACCGGCTGGCATACATGGGACGTATTGCCGGATGGCTCGATGATGCTGGCGATTGCGGAAGCGGTCGACTGCTCGGTCACCGGCGTGATGCACGCAACCATCGCTCGCGCGGCATTGGCGGCGCACACCGGATACCGACACACGCCGGCACAAATGCTGGGCCGGATCAGCGACACACTGTGGCAAACCAGCACCGGCGAACAACTCGTCTCGCTGCTGTACGCTCGCATCGATTCGGAAACGGGCGAAGGCGAAGTCGCGTCGGCCGGTTCGATCACGGCGATGATCGGCAATCGCTACGGCTATCGCCCGCTAGTCGATGGATGCGGCGAACCGCTGAACAGCCATATCGATGCGCGTCCCGTCATGAAGACGTTCCGGTTGCTCGAAGGGGAAACCTTGTTGGCCTACACTCGCGGAATGGCCAGCAAAGAAGCCGACCAGCGGTTGCTGGGCAACTACATCCGCACGTCCATGACCAACAAAGACCGGAACCCGCTGGCAACGATCCGTCGTCAACTGGCCGACCAGCCACTGATGAGCGAACGAGGTGCCGTGTCGTTACTGAGGCACTAACCGGGCAACCCGATGTGGACCCGCGACTCCGCTGGCGGGATATGAACTGCAAAGCAGTTCAAGGGAACTGCACAACGTACACCCGGCGAGCGGAGTCGCAGGGCCACGTAGGGTGATCCGAAACGGGCAACCCTTTGTGGACCCGCGACTCCGCTCGCGGGATATGAACTGCAAAGCAGTTCAAGAGAAGCACAACGTACACCCTGCGAGCGGAGTCGCAGGGCCACGTAGCGTGATCCGAAACGGGCAACCCGATGTGGACCCGCGACTCCGCTCGCGGGATATGAACTGCAAAGCAGTTCATGAGAAGCACAACGTACACCCTGCGAGCGGAGTCGCAGGGCCACGTAGCGTGATCCGAAACGGGCAACCCGATGTGGACCCGCGACTCCGCTCGCGGGATATGAACTGCAAAGCAGTTCATGGGAAGCACAACGTACACCCTGCGAGCGGAGTCGCAGGGCCACGAAGGGTGACTGCAATTTTGCTAGGCCGCGCGGGCAGGAACGGATCCGGTGATTTGGTACGCAGGTGATTCTTTAAGATTAACGATTTCTGGCGGACGATCCGGATAGTCTTCGTCCCACATCTCGATCGTCGGCATCACGAAATCGGTGCCGCCGCTGCGAATCACGCGACCGATTTTGTGGCCGGTCAAAGTGACGCGACTGCCCAACGGATACAACGACGTCGCCTTCAACAACGCTCGTATCGCTGCGGGGTCAAATTTACCGACTTTCATTTCGTCCAGCAGATTGACGACGGCGTAGTAACCCTGAATCGCAGTGCGATGTTTGCGGGTCGTTAACATGCCGATGAACGCATCGGCAACCGCCGCGATCTTCGCCAGCGGATGAATCGATTCGGCCGTCAATCCCCGTGGGTAACCGCTGCCGTCGCCACGCTCGTGCAGTTGATAGATCACGAATCTGGCTAAGTTTGAAATCTCGTTGCCAAAGCGACCGGCGATGTCGATCGCCTTGACCGGATGATCAGCCAACCGCACCAACTGGCCGTGCACCAACGGACCTGCGTTGTCGAACATATTCAGCCCGACTTCGTGCATTCCGATATCATGCATCAAACAACCGATCCCCAACTCCGTCAAATCCGTGCGTCCCAATCCCATCTCGACGCCGATCGCCATCGCCAAGGCGGCCAGATGTAAACCGTGTCGCGACGGGTAATCCGATTCATAGGGTGCGCACGCCCAGCAGACGAGCGCGTCTTGATCTTCCACCAATCGATCAAGCAACTCGGCGCACGTGATTCGAAGAGGACCGATGTTTGCGCCCTTTTCAGCCGTGTCGGCAAAGAACTCGTTGACGTACTCGATCCGCTTGTCCGACTCGTTCGCCCACTGGATGGTCAACCCGTTGGCATACGCACAACCGGCCGGCTTCACAAATTCGTCAGACAGACTTCGTTCACCCTCGGTGAGCGACAACTCCCCACCGTCCTCAACGAGACTGTCGAGCGCGTCAGAGAAGTCATTGGCTTTGCGCGACTGAATGTAGGCGGGCGGCGGCGGAACTTTTTTACGACGACCTTGCGGCGTGAACGCGAACAGGATCGCAATGTCGCGTTGGTTGAGCACCACCGTTTCGATTCGCCGAGATGCCAGCAGCCGCATGAAATCATCCGTGATGACTGTCCCCTCGGCCAACAATTTGACGCGAGAATCAACCGGATCGATAATCGGCGAACTCAAGATCGCACCGACTTTTAGCAGCGACAGCGGTACGTTTTTGCATTTCATGAATACGGAACTTCATCGCCGAAGAAAAACCCCATCAATGCGTTTTTTCGTCCCTCCGCCACATCGCCCCAAAGTGCAATTGGATTCTACGGCACAACCCCTACAACCCGAATCGTCACAACGCCCCCACGGTGGCTCGACAAAAATCAGCCAGCCGCATAGAAGATAGGATCTGACATGTTCCTTTTCTACCTCGACCGCGGACCAACTTCGTGAGCCATTTCCATCGCGCCGCTGCCATTTTCTCGGCAACTCTGTTTCCAGCAACGGTTTTAGCCCACCCCGGCCACGGCGAACCCGGCCCTCTGCACTACGCCACCGAACCGACTCACGTGGCACCCGCCATCATCGTCGCCGCTTGCGTCATTCTATGCGTCGCAATCGCAACCAAGATTTCGAGTCGACATCAAACATCGAAGTAGCCACCTCACTCCGCGCCAAAGTGACGAAGTCGCTTGAAGGCTACTTGGGTGAACGGTTGGCCGTGGCGTCGGCCTGGGCTTGCATGTTGGCCATGCTGGTTCGCACGATCGTTTCGATGCCGGGCGAATAGTCGAACACTTCGACGCTGACCCAGCCTCGATAGTCGACGTCGCGCAGCGCCTCGAAGATCGGCCCGAACGCGACGTCTCCCATGCCTGGTCCGAGAAGATTCGGATCATTGGCGTGGAAGTGAATCATCGCCTCGGCGTTGTCGCGAATGATCTGGGGCGTCGGCGTCGGTTCGTCGCTCATCGCTTTGACATCCAAATGCAATTGGACGTTGGGACTATCGACCATCGCCATCAACTGACGACCCTCGGCCGCGGTATTCAAAAAATTCCCCTCGCCTCGACCGAGCGGCTCGATGGCAATCTTCACGCCCAATGGCTCAAGCTCCGGTGCAACGACCTGCAACACATCAGCAGCATTCTGCATCGCCGAATGCATCGTTTGTTCCGCGGGAAAATTTCGTTGCTGAGGCGAACCAAGCACCATCAGATCGCCGCCAAGATCGGAACACAGCCGCGCCAAATCAATCAAGTAAGCAGCTGTTCGCTTGCGAGTATCCGCGTCCGGCGTGGTCAAGTGATAACCGCTTGTCTTGGCTAACAACCAATGCAAGCCGATGACCTGCATCCCGGCGGCTTCGACTTGTTCGCGATACGCGATTCGGTCACCCGCGGAATAGGAAGCGAGCTTGTCGGTCAACATGAACGGCGCGACTTCCCATCCGGTGTAGCCGACGTCGCACGCCAGCGCCAACGCGTCACTAAGCGGCCAATCGCCGAACGTCTCGTTGCAGATCGCGTACTTCATCAGACCCCTTTTCGAATCACATTTTGAATCATCGCCAAACCGCTTGTAGACCACAAACGGTAGACGTTGTCAGCAACCCGGCGCCGCCGGCATCACCGGCGGCCACAGGAACCCGGCGGCCACAGGAACCCGGTGCCACAGGAACCCGGTGCCGCCGGCATCACCGGCGGCCACAGGTACACCGGTGCCGCCGGTGGAACCGGCGGCCACAGAATCGACTGTGATCCGGTTAGCCCAACAGGGTCTTCAGCATCGGGAACTTGGCCATGACCTGGTCCATCACCTCGGCGCCGGCCTTCTCTTTTAAGAACCCGACAATCATGGAAACGAATCCGCCCATCTTGTCCGGCTCAAGACCTGCACCGGTCAGAGCGGCGCCCAATTCCAATCCGCCGCCGGCCGATCCGCCGAGGGCACTCGATGCCATGCCCGCCAATTTGCCAAGCATGCCTGCGCCGCCACTGGCCGCGTCTGAACCGGCGTCCGAGGCGCCCGTTGCTGCGGATTCGACTGCACCGGGGATCGCCGAAGCGATCTTGCCAAACAGTTCGTCGCCAGCGTGCTGCTTTACCAACGCCATCGCTTTTCCTGTTGCTGCGTTTGCAACCGATTCATCGATTCCAAGCTTGCTGGTCAGTTGCGCAATTAACTCATCCATGGGGATCTCCGCATTTATCTAAAGAAGGGGTAAGTAGTGTTCAAAAGTATCATCGATCCGAAGAACCCCGACGGCAACCGGGCAGGCATCGCAAGACAGCCGGCCCATTTCGCCCATCTTGCCGGCCTTGTTGCGGTATGAGATTCGACTCAGAAATTTTCCGGTTTTCATGGCCTTTCGACGGACGGAGTTCGGTTTGCATGCAAATCTCGCTAAGTACATTGATGACTTGATGTTACGGAAACAGTGTGAGGTTACCGGCGACGGTCGCGTGAGCCCATTCGGGGATCCTAAAGTGCTACCGGGTCAAGACTTAGCAGCGGCGACAAGAAAGAGTTTGACACGCCTTCTGCAATCGGTACGATCACGTCCCATGTCGTCCACATGTAGTCAACTTCGGCACCGAAACCGACTACGGGTAGTGCTTTCATTAACGTTTAGGGAAACTTTGAGCCCTCGGGAAATGCGTCGAAGGATTGATGCCTGCGACTTCGTCCCCCCCGACCGAGCTCACCCCAGCACCGGCCCGACGTGATCGACAACCGTTCATCTTCAGAATCTGCTTATTACAATTGTTGGTGGACGCCGCTTCGCAAGGAAACTGAGCGAATCTTGGCGACGGACACCAAAACACGGATGACCCTTAAGGAGTCTCAAAGCCATGGCGACCGTTCTCCCTGCACGCACCCACTCGTCAGACAGCAACAACAATCTTTCGGGCGACCCGGCGATTGAAAAGGTCAATGCCGAACACGGCGTCGAGTACGCTCGATCGCGATTCGGAACCCACCAGCGCACCGGCGACCACGGATTGAAGATCGATACCGTGTTTTGTCCCGAAACCGGCCAATCACCTTTCGAGACCGTCGAGTGGGAACTGCGAAGCGCAGCGATCAAAGACGAGAGCGGCAAGGCACTATTCGAGCAAACCAATTGTGAAATCCCAGCCCGTTGGACTCAATTGGCGACCAACGTCGTCGTGTCAAAGTACTTTTACGGCGACCCGACCAACGAAGGCGAACGCGAAAAGAGTGTTCGCCAATTGATCCACCGCGTCACGCGTACGATCGCGGACTGGGGCTTGGCGGATGGCTATTTTGACACCCCCGAAGACGGCGACCGTTTCTATCGCGAACTGACGTGGTTGTGCCTGCATCAACACGGCGCTTTCAACAGCCCCGTTTGGTTCAACGTTGGTCTGCATGCCCAATACGGCGTGACGGGTTCGAAATGCAATTGGCGTTGGAACGCGGCCGAGGGTCACGTCGACCAACCGGAAAACTCGTACGAGTATCCACAGGGTTCGGCGTGCTTCATCCAAAGCGTCGAAGACAACATGGAAGACATCATGCAGCTGGCGTTCAGCGAAGCGATGTTATTCAAGTTCGGCAGCGGCACGGGCACCGACCTGTCGACGATCCGAAGTCAACGCGAACGCATGTCGGGCGGTGGGACGCCATCAGGCCCTTTGTCGTTCATGAAGGTCTACGACTCGATCGCCGGTGTTGTGAAGAGCGGCGGCAAGACTCGCCGCGCCGCCAAGATGCAATCGCTGAAGGTCTGGCACCCCGACGTTTTGGAATTCATCGAGTGCAAGTGGAACGAAGAAAGGAAGGCGCACGCGCTGATTCGTGAAGGCTACGAGTCGAACTTCAACGGCGAAGCCTACAGCAGCGTTTGTTTCCAAAACGCAAACTTGTCCGTTCGCTTGACCGACGAATACATGGACGCGGTCCGCGCCGGTCAATCGTTCCAAACGCGCTGGGTTTCGAACAAGGCCAAGGGCACGCCGCCGTCGTACGACGCGAAAGAACTTCTCAACAAGATGGCCGAGTGTGCGTGGCACTGTGGCGACCCGGGTGTGCAATACGACACGACCATCAACAACTGGCACACGTGCCCCAACAGCGGCGCGATCAACGCGTCGAACCCGTGCAGCGAATACATGTTCCTGGACGACACGGCATGCAATCTGTCCAGCATCAACTTGATGAAGTTCGTTTCGCCGGACGGTTCGTTCCACACCGAACGCTTTCGCGCCGCTTCACGATTGTTCTTCATCGCTCAGGAGATCCTGGTCGACCACGCTAGCTATCCGACCAAGCCGATCGCCGAAAACAGCCATCGTTATCGGCCGCTAGGACTGGGTTATTCGAACCTGGGCAGCGTCATCATGACCAGCGGCTTGGCGTACGACTCGGACGCCGCTCGTGGTGTTTGCGGATCGTTGACGGCAATGCTGCACGGCGAAGCGAACCGCACCAGTGCGGAATTGGCTTCGGTCGTCGGACCGTTCGACGGCTATTCGAACAACGAAAAGCCGATGTTGAACGTGATGCGAATGCACCGCGAGGCTTGCGACCAAATCAACGACGACGGCCCCGCCGAGTTGAAGGAAGCAGCTCGCAAGTTGTGGGACGACGTTTTGGAAATCGGCGAAAAGTTCGGCTTCCGCAACGCTCAGGCAACAGTACTGGCACCGACGGGCACCATCAGCTTCATGATGGATTGCGACACAACAGGCATCGAACCCGACATCGCATTGGTCAAGTACAAGCAACTTGCCGGCGGCGGGATGCTAAAGATCGTTAATCGTACCGTCCAATTGGCACTCGAAAACCTCGGCTATTCGTCGGATCAAATCGAAGTCATCCTGGCTTACATCGACACCAACGACACGATCGAAGGCGCACCAGAGATTGCACCGGAACACTTGTCGGTGTTCGATTGTGCGTTCCAACCGGCCAACGGCATTCGCAGCATCCGGTGGCAGGCGCACGTCACGATGATGGCGGCGGCCCAGCCGTTTTTGTCGGGTGCAATCAGCAAGACGGTCAACATGCCCAACGACGTGACGCCGGCGGACATCGCCAACGCGTACTTCTGGGGTTGGGAATTGGGATTGAAGGCGATCGCGATCTATCGCGACGGCAGCAAGCAATCGCAACCGCTGAACACCAAGAGCGAGGAAGGCAAGGCGGCCGACGCGGCGGCAAAGGTCGTTACCGAAACCGTCGAAAAGATCGTTTACAAGCCTCGTCGCGAACGACTGCCCGACACACGTCAAAGTGTGACGCATAAGTTCACGATCGCCGGTCACGAAGGTTACCTTTGCGTCGGTCTGTACCCCGATGGTCGCCCGGGTGAAATCTTCATCACGATGGCCAAAGAAGGGTCGACGATCGGCGGCATCATGGACAGCTTCGGAACCGCGTTGTCGATCGCACTTCAATACGGCGTGCCGTTGGAAGTGTTGGTCAACAAGTTCAGCCACACGCGTTTCGAGCCGATGGGCCACACGTCCAACAAGGACATCCGAATCGCCAAGAGCGTCGTCGACTACATCGCTCGCTGGTTGGGGCTGACGTTCATGAGCGGTCATGACAACATGCCCGTCGTCGAGGCGACCAACAGCGGTAACGACGCCGCAGGCAGTCCCTCGGGCGTCAACACCAGCTCGGTCATGGAAGGACTCCGCGAGGACGCCGGTGCGGCAGTCGCCCTAGCCGAACGTGCGACCCTGATGGCTGCGATGGGCGAAGGATCCTCCAGCAACGGAAACGGCCACGCCAATGGCCATTCCAACGGCTCGGCGAAAACCGAGGATTCGATGGGCGGACAGGGCGACCAGTTCGCTCGCTTCCAGATCGACGCCCCCAGCTGTGACAACTGCGGCAGCATCACCGTCCGCAACGGCAACTGCTATCTGTGTCACAACTGTGGCAACAGCATGGGTTGCAGCTAGCCGGCACCAAGCGAAGCCCCGCCAGACCTCCCCTGGCGGGATACATGGCCGACCGGCCACGTTTCCGGCGTGGCTTTTGGGCTGACAAGCTATGGTCCCGATTTTTGGCGCCGATTTTTGGCCCAAGATCGGGGCTGGGAAACCGAAGTTCCGTAAGTCGGGCAAAATGGCTAGGATGCCGGTTTGCCCGCGAATTTCGAATTCCCCCTCTTTCCAGGCACCGTCCCCACGATGGCTCGCAGCAAGAACGCTCAACGAATCGCCCAGGAATCTGCTGCTGCGGCCGCAAAAATCGATTCCAAAACCATCGATTCCCGCACACCGGTCGAGAAACGAACCGAGACCTTTCGCATCGCCGCCCAGCGCGAGACCGTCGAAGCATTCGTGGTCGCGTTCATTCTGGCGCTGCTTTTTCGTGCTTTTTTAGCCGAAGCCTTCGTAATTCCCACCGGATCAATGGCGCCAATGTTGATGGGCGCCCACAAGGACCTTTCCTGTGACCGCTGTGGCGAACCATTTCAAGTCGGTGCCAGCCGCGAGCGGTCGGGTCCACGAACCGACCTGGTTGTCGTGGGCGGTATTTGCCCGAATTGCCGCCACGTCAATTCGTTGGACCTGAAAGACGATCCCAACCACGCTACGTTCAACGGCGACCGAATCTTGGTCAGCAAGTTCAAGTACATGATCAACGACCCCGATCGATGGGACGTGATCGTGTTCAAGTACCCGGGCAATCCGAAACAGAATTACATCAAGCGATTGGTCGGCCTTCCAAACGAAACCCTCTCGCTCTCCCACGGCGACGTTTACGCGCGTCCGACGGGGACCGACGAAGTGCCCGCGATTTTGCGAAAGGCGCCCGAAAAATTGTTGGCCATGAGCCAGACCGTTTGTGACACCGACCACCAATCCGAAACGCTGATCAAGTCGAACTATCCCAGTCGATGGCAACCATGGTCGATCGGCGCAACCGTGCCACCAACGGACTCGTGGACCGTCGAACGAAGTGCCGATGGTCTGACGGCCGAAGTGAAGTCCGCGTCCGGTGACGCCAAATGGCTGCGCTACTTCCACCACTTTGCGACGGACGAACAATGGAAAGCCGCCGATGAAGGCAAGTCGCTCGCCGATGCTGACGCGTACGCAAGCGGCGCGATCACCGACTTCTATGCCTATGATTCTTACATTCATGTCCCGGCCGGTTACGTGTATGCCGATCGGCCTTCGGCAGCCGGCGGTGGCGGTTTGGAAAGGACACTCAACGGCGGGTACAGCAACGGCGAATTCAACCGCGACTACGACAGCAGTGCCGGTCCGGAGCAGTTTCGCGGAGTCGCAATCTGGGGCGGCCAAGACAATGGCCGACAACAACTCGGCCGGGATGGTTTGCACTGGGTCGGCGACTTGATCTTCGACGCCGATTTGGAAACGGCCACCGGCACGCAATCCGCAACCATCGAATTGATCGAAGCCGGCGTCAAGTACCAGTGCCAGATCGATTTGAAGTCTGGAAAAGCCACGTTGTCGATCATCGACGCGCTAGCCAGCGATTCGGCGGCGATTCCATTTTCGGATGGCACAACGAATCCTTCGGCCACAACCGGTGTAACCGCCGGATCACGACACGCGATTCGCATGAGCAATTGTGACGACCAAATCGTTCTGTGGATCGATGACAAAGTGGTCTCGTTCGATTCGCCAACGACTTACGACGCACGCAAATTTCGCAACCGCGATGAAGATCGACCGCGATGGACGGCCGCACATCCGCTGGACGCGTCTCCGGTCGGCATTGCCGTCGAAGGCGGCGAGGCAACCGTTCGACACTTGAAACTACGTCGCGACAAGTACTACATCGCCACCAAAGACAGCAGCTTCGGCGGCATCTTTGACTACGACATGAACATGATGTTTCGCTTAGCCAACAACGGCATCGGGCTTGGCGAAATTCAGTCCATTCTAGGATCGCCCAAGCGTTGGGACGATTTTGTCGGATGGCCGACGCGGCGCGAGGTCACGTTCGTACTGGAACAGGACCAGTTCTTTCCGATGGGCGACAACAGCCCCGAGAGCCTGGACGCACGTTGTTGGGCTGGAACCAAGGGCCAGTTCCCGCTGCCTCGTGGCGTGAACGAGGACGCTTGGAAATGGTCGAAAGACTCCTACGTGCCGCGCGACTTGCTGGTCGGCAAAGCACTGGTCGTGTTCTGGCCGCACTCTTGGAATTCGCCCGTACCGTTCACGCCCAATTTCAAACGAATCAAACTGATCCGATAGCACAGACGTCGCGTCAACGAATTGCCTCGGTAAGCAATGAGCGAAAATAAGTGTCCGACCCCTTTTGTGCGAAGCACCCGCAGGGCCGGTTCCCGGCAAAAGGGGGCGGACACTTTTTTCTCCTAAGCAATGGAATGCAAACATGAGTAGCGAAAACCCTTGGGTGTTGGAAGCGTTCGAGCTTCAAAAGACGTACGGTCGCCGCCGCGTCGTCGACGGTGTGAACCTGCACGTCGGCCGCGCCGAGATCGTCGGGTTGCTGGGTCCCAACGGAGCCGGCAAGTCGACCAGCTTTCGAATGATTTGTGGAATGATCGAACCGGATCGTGGCCGCGTCTATCTGGACGGCGTTGATGTCACGACATGGCCAATGTTTCGACGCGCTCGCGACGGGCACATGGGTTATTTGCCGCAAGAACCCAGCGTGTTCAAGAAATTGACCGTCGAACAGAACATCTCGGCGCTGTTGGAATTGTTGGGAATGGATCGCAAGGCCCGCAAAGACCGAACCGATCAACTGCTCGAAGAATTCAACATCACGCACATACGCAAAAGCAAAGCGGGCGGATTGTCAGGCGGCGAGCGACGGCGTTTGGAGATTGCAAGGTGCTTAGTTTCCGACCCGAAAATCGTCATGCTGGATGAACCGTTCGCGGGCATCGATCCGGTCACCGTTCAATCGATCCAACAGGTGATTTTGCAACTGCGTGAAAGCGGCATCAGTGTGTTGATCACCGACCACGCGGCTCGTGAAATTCTGGGCACGGTCGATCGTTGCTATGTCATTTATCAAGGACAAGTGTTGATCGACGGCACTCCCGATGAAGTCAAACAGCATCCGAAGGTTCGCGAAGAATACCTGGGTGACTTGGACGGCGTCGACAAGAATCACACCGGCGTCCCAAAGCCTCACTTCCGAACGGCCCCGGCGCCCGAGCGACGAATCACCGACGTTTAGGAATGGAAAAACAAGTGTCCGCCCCCTTTTGTGCGAAGCACCCGAAGGGCCGGTTCCCGGCAAAAGGGGTCGCACACTTTTTTCTCGCACGGCCTTTAGAACCATTCATGCCGATCATGCAAATTCGGCTTTGATCGTCTGCTGGGCCGCTTCGTCGGCTTCGGCTTGATCGAGGCCCAACTCTTGCAACAGCGTCGAAAGCTTTGCGCGGCTGTATCGGCGACTGAACAACAACGTCGACTCGTTTCCGTTTTCATCGACGATCGTGATCGAGTTGACAGCCCAGCCGTTTCCGACGATCGGTTTCAAGTCTTTCGTAATCGCGAAATCTTTGGCCGGCATCCACCAGTTCGCTTCGGACAATTTCCATCCGCCATCAACGTGACCGGCCAATCGCAAGCGACTCTTCGCCTTGAACGGACCAAATTCCGATCGAGGGAACACGATCAACTCTGGTTTTCGTGGCGTACCGAATCCGGACCACAACGTCGCCAAGATCGGATCAATCGCCATCGTGCGATAAAACCGGACGTAGCGCCCGATCCATCGCAGCATCAACGCCGCCGCCAACAACAGCATCAAGTTGATCCCCGTTGCCAGCGTCGGACTGTAGGCGTACACCGCCATCAATGCTGCACACAACGACTTGTTGCAGACTTCAAAAATTGCATCCAAGAACGGAACGGGCGTCAACCAAACCAAGAATTCAAAGAAGAACTTGACGCTATTGATCACCAACACGTTGATCACCATCGCGATCGCCAACAGCGTGTCGATCGACATGCTGACGATGCCAAAGTGAACCATCGCGATTTGGGTCGGACCGTCGACGGCGTTTTCGGATGCTTCCATCGACATCACGAACTTGATCGACAACAGGATGACGATCACCGCGTAGGTTTCCAAACGATCAACAGCCTGTGCGAACGGCTTACTGACTTTCGTCAATCGCGGCAAACTGGTTAACAACGTCAAACCCGCGAAGATGAAAAACAGCCACTC